>NZ_CP147020.1:2397857-2736428 GCF_037126435.1 Bernardetia sp. ABR2-2B
TAAATAATATATGTCTATTTAATTCAAATATTAAGATTAGACTCAAAAAAAACAATGTATTTATTGGAAATAATGGTACAGGTAAATCAACACTTTGTCAAATAATTTCTTCATTAGAGAATAGTAAATATCTTAATCTAATTAAATTAAAGTCAAAAGGACAAAATGGATATTTCAAGCTAAAATTTATTAAGTCCGTAAGTTCAAAGTACAGAGTGATTGTAAATTCTAATAGTAGAATTGAGTATGAGGTTGATGAAGTTGAAACACCTATTTTAGACTCTCCAGTAAAAACACTTTACTTAGAAGAAAAATTTATGGCTTATGTCAATAATTCATATGATTTTAAAAGCATAACTACGGCTAAAAAAATTTCTAAGTTTTTTAATCTCAAAAAGAGTGAACTGATAAGTCTGTTATACTCTATTAGAAATAAAAGAAAGTATTTCATTCATGACTTGGAAATCACAAATAGTAAAGAGTTAGAGTTTAAAATAAAAAATTCTGCACCTTTTCTACCTCTAGCAAACCTTTCTGGTGGAGAATCAGTAAAAGTATGCCTTGAAATTATTTTACAATTAGCAATATATTTTTCTAAATTTCGTCCTACTATTCTTCTAATTGAAAAAGGTGTCATACATTCTCTAGATACTGATGGAATAAAATATCTAATGAAAATTATCGTAGAAGAAAATTTTTTATTTCAGTTCATCTTTGTAGATTATGACAAGGAGATGGATTACATCTATCCAGATATGAATGTCTTAAAGTTTATAAATGAGAATGGAGTGAGTAGTGTCAAAACAATAAATTGATAAAGCTCCAAAACTATTATCTATCTCACTTTTATATTTAATCTCTCTAACCAAGAAAATCAAATGAAAATTTACTTACCACTAGCTCTATTATTACTAGCTTCATGTTCTTCAAAAGAGCAAAAAAACGATATTACTTCAGAAAATCAAGATAGTGTAACTGTTTTGGCAGAAAATATAGAAGTTACTACTGAAAACAATACTCCTAACGAAAAGAGTATGGAAGTAACTGAAATAAAAGCATTGATAAATCAAGACTTTAAAAACCTAGATAAATTAATCCTCAAAAACGAATTTGGGGGAGGCGACTGTTTCGGAACGTATCAGCAAAATAATATAAAAGAGAAAGGCTCTATTGCAACGATTTATAAAATGGATTGTAATGACTACGGTTTTACAAACTATCGTCTTATTTCATCAGAAGAAAATACACCTTTGTTTTTAGAAAAAGTGAAATATGAAAACGACATGTCAGGAGAGCAACAATTATTAGAAGAATGGGTTATCAACTTTCAAGATACTTCTAAAGTGTATTACAGAAAAGCCGAAAAAGTAGATTATGAAATGACAACCATTGCAGATGATGTGAAATTTCAACTTTATGAAGGCAGCTCTTTAAATATTAATGAAGGATTATCAGAAATAGAAGCTGGAAAGACAGAAGAGTTATATGAATAAAGAAATAATAAGTAGAATCAGAGAACTTGGAGGAACTACCAAGTCAGCCAGTTCATTACAAGAGTTTTTGCAAGGTATAGAATTTAATCATCCATTATATCCAAAAGAAAATTGGGGAAACGAATTGTATGGTGTAGATGATTTCTATGATGATAATAAAAAACTCTACAAACAGAATAAAGACAAATTTTATGAACGTTTGATGGAACATTTTTTCTCTGACCACGAAATACCCTGTGGGCAAATGTTTTACAGAAAAAGATTGTTTACTCCTCTCACAAAAGGAACAACTGATTTTGAGGAGTGGGGAGATGATTTTGAAGATGAGGAAATGACTAATCTCAGCGAAGTCAAAAAAGTAGTTGGAAGTGGTAGTTTAGAATTTATGGAAATAGCTTATTCGTATGGCTTTCCTGATGGCTATTATATCTGTTTGTCAGACCCTAACCCACAAAACCCAACTGTTTTTGGAACTGACCATGAAGTTTTTTTTGAAGAAATAACAAATGAAGGAGCATTTGAAGAGTTTTTAAAACGATTTTATGCTCCATCAGAATTTCTTGAGGTAGTCAAAGATTACATTGAAGAAGAGAAACGATAAAACACATATATATCGTCTAAATTAATTCAATTCTACAGGATAATTTTTACACATATAATTAAATGATTTTGTAATGATTTCCTTCAAAATATTCTTATCAATTTTATCTAACTTGGTAATATAAAGACAAGAAACGCTTGTTTTATGTTTCCCCAGTTTTTCTAGAAGTTCTTCATATTTTCCAAATCCATCAATAATATAGATAGACAAGTTTGCTTTTCGTGGTGCAAGTCCTGTAATAAAATAATCGCCTTCTCTTCCACTTTCATACTTATAATGATACGAACCAAAGCCAACCATACTATCTCCCCACATTTTGGGTTCAAGTCCAGTTATAGATTTCATTAATTCCAATACTTCAAAAGCATCTTTTTTGCGCTGCTCATTTTCTATACTGTTGAGGAAATTTTCAACGCTATTTTCGTTTTGTTTGATTTTGTTTTCTGACATTTTTTTGTGGGTTTTAGATAAAATAGTTGTGCCAAAGACACAAAAAACACCTCATTCTTCATTTAACCTAAACCTCTCAAAATTAATCCGATTAGGCTTTCCAAACTTCCATTCTTTCAATAATTTCTCTTCATTAAATTGCTTTTGATTTTCTAAAAGAATAGAACCTAGAAATTTTTCATTGTTGTAATATTCAGCTACAATTAACCTTCCGTCTCTTATTTTTTCAAAAGATGAAACTGCATTTGTTATATCTTCTTCAAATTCACTTTCATACCAACCTCCAAAATGACAATGGTAATTAGAAAATCCAATAGTTATCTTTTCATCTTGAGTATCTAAAGTTAGAAATGGATTTTTATTTTTACTAAAAGATTTGATTTTTATTTCTAAAAAAATCGTTTCTGTATCATCATTTTGATGAAAACTAATTTGATAAGGGGATTCTAAAATAGAAGGATAATTTTTTTTTTATAAAATCATTTACTTTTTGAGAGTAATTATCTAGTTTATTCTGTTTATCCATTAGAAATTAATATTATTCAATAATTATAAATTGGGATTAAAGGAACTACAAAGTCAAACATCAAGTTAAGAATTTAAAACCAAATAAAAAGTGTACTAAGAAGCCGTATTATTTTTTGTAAATTTGTGCTTTAAATCAGAAATAAAATAGCAATACATCAAAAAAACTATATAGAATCAATCTTATGAGTAAAGATACTAATGTAAGAGTACGTTTTGCGCCATCTCCAACAGGTGCATTGCATATCGGAGGAGTCCGTACTGCCCTTTTTAATTATTTATTTGCCAAAAAACATGGTGGCGAATTTATCATTCGTATAGAAGATACTGACCAAACTCGTTTTGTAGAAGGAGCAGAAGAATATATTTTGGAAGCCTTAGAGTGGATTGGAATTACGCCTACTGAAAGCCCAAAACATGGAGGAGAGTATGCGCCCTATCGCCAGTCTGAGCGAAAAGATATGTATAAAGATTATGCGATGCAGCTTATCGAAAACGGACATGCCTATTATGCTTTTGATACTTCAGAAGATTTAGAGGCAATGAAAGAACGTTTGAAAAATGCTGGTGTTGCTTCTCCTCAATACAACAGTATCACTCGTACACAAATGCGTAATTCTTTGACTTTACCAGAAGATGAAACAAAACGACTTTTGGAGAGTGGAGAAAAGTATGTTATTCGTTTGAAAGTTCCACGTAAGGAAGAAGTTCGTCTCAATGATATGATTCGTAATTGGGTGGTTGTTCATTCGTCTGCTATTGACGATAAAGTTTTATTAAAATCTGACGGAATGCCTACCTATCATTTGGCTAATGTTGTGGATGACCATTTGATGAAAATTACTCACGTTATTCGTGGCGAAGAGTGGCTTCCATCTGCTCCTTTGCACGTTCTTTTGTATCGTTATTTGGGTTGGGAAGACACGATGCCAAAATTTGCTCACTTGCCTTTGATTTTGAAACCAGACGGAAACGGAAAACTATCAAAACGTGATGGTGCAAAATTCAATATGCCTGTTTTTCCATTAGAATGGAACGGAAAAGGAACAGGAGATGAGAAATTTGAAGGTTTTAGAGAGTGGGGTTTTGAACCTGCTGCTGTCGTAAACTTTTTAGCTCTTTTGGGTTGGAATCCAGGGAATAATGAAGAGCTTTTCTCTATGGAAGAATTAATCGAAGCCTTTGATATTGCTAGAGTAAATAAAGCAGGTGCAAGATTTGATTTTGATAAAGCAAAATGGTTTAATCAGCAGTATCTACGCAACAAACCAAATAGTGAAATTGCAGAATACTTGGCTTCAAAAATGGTCATGAACTCCTTAGCTGATACTTCTTATTTGGAAAAATTAGCCGAAATATTGAAAGAACGTGCTGTCTTTTTGAGTGATTTTTGGGAAGGTTCTAAAGTTTTCTTACAAGCTCCATCTGAGTATGATGAGAAATTAGTTGCCAAAAAATGGAATGCTGATGCTGTAAAAGGATTAAACTCTTTTGTAGAACTTTTGAAAAATACAGAATCATTAGAGGACGAAGCACAAACAAAACAACTTGTTTATGATGCTGCTACAAATGCAGGTGTTAAAATGGGTGTTGTTATGTTACCTCTAAGACTTGCTCTGACGGGTGCAGGTTCAGGTCCCGATTTGATGGAAGTAGCTGTTCTTTTAGGAAAAGAAGAGGTTACTCTTAGAATTGAAAAGGCAATTAATGAATTGGAAGTAAAGGCTTAATTGAAAATATATCGTTTGTGGGGACACAAACAATGACAAGATAAACCTTATAAAAAGTCTAATCTCATTTTTGAGGTTAGATTTTTTTATAGGAGCTATTTTAAGAAAAACAAAGAAAGTTAGACAGCTTTTAAACTATCTAACTTCTATTTGACACATCTACAAGTATTTAATTGTATTTGTTATGCTCCAAATTCTTCCAATTTGAATGTATATTCTTTTGGGTCTAATTTGAAAGTTCCTTTATTAAAGCTAGAAATAAACTTAGCAACTGTTTCATCAGTTACTTCTTTTACTTTCAAACAAACATCTAAGCCTACACCGTATTCTACAGCTTCGTCAAAATCAATATATTCGCTTACTTGTATTTCTTGATTTTCTTCTATTTCAGCTACTTTTTCATCAAAGTATTCCATTGATTCAGATTCTTCGTTTTCCATTTCAACTTCCAAATTAAAATCTGGAAAAGTATCTTCTACACGTTCTTCTGCTAATGCAAAAACTTGCATTTCGTGTTCTACACGTAAGGCAAACAGACACGCATCAAATACAACAGCATTGCCTTTGTATTCTCCAGTAAAATAAAAACAAACTGATTCGGGCGTACGTTCAATGTCTTCGTTGATGACAAAATCACGTCCTTCTTTTAGAGCTTTATCTCTAATAATTTTGATAGCTTCTGCTGAATATCCTTCGTTTTGCATAGGTATTGATTAATTACGTATTACGAATTATGAAATAATCAGTGTAGCTAATTAAAAACTACGAATGTAATTCAGAATTACAGTAAAACGTTGGGTTTATGTTTTGTATATTTTTTCTAAAAAATGATTTTAAATTTTTCTACCAAACGCAAGAAGCCTTTGATTTGTTGTTGAAAATTAAAATTTATTTTTCCACATCATAGATTCTACTGGTTTTTCGCTTCTCTGATTGTATTTTGCAGAATTTTTCTTGTTATAAGGTCTTTCAATCTGTCCATCTACTTTAAAATAAATAAGCTGACCAATTGGCATTCCAGCATAAATACGAACAGCTTGTGTAACCGAAATTTCTAATGTCCAAGCATTACAAAAACCTACATCGCCTTTTCCTGCCGTTGCATGAATATCAATTCCTAGTCTTCCTACGCTAGATTTTCCTTCTAAAAATGGAACGTGGGCAAGTGTTTCGGTATATTCTTCTGTTACTCCCAAATAAAGTGTATTCGGTTGAAGCACAAAGCCCTCTTCTGGAATCTCAAAAGTAGTGATTTTGTTGTGTGCCTTAGCATCTAAAACTTCGTCATTATAGGTAGCCAAAAACTTCCCTAAATGAACATCATAGGAGTTTGTACCCAAACATTCTCTATCAAAGGGCTCAACTAAGATAGTTCCCTTTTCAATTTCGGTTAGTATTTCTTTATCTGATAAAATCATATCTATTCGATTACGGATTACGGATTACGAATTACGCTGAATAAACTGCAATGAATTTAAATTATTCATTCGTAATCTTTAATCCGTAATTCGTAATTAATTCAAACTTGTTGTCTTCAATTATCTCTGTTTTAATAGGCGCAATAGCTATTTTTGGGGCTTCAAAGCCTTCGTTAAAAAAGACATTTGGAGCTATAAAACGACGGATTTCATCATAAAACCCATTTTCTATCAAGGAATGAAGAATTTTACTTCCTCCTTCTATAAAAACAGAATGAATATTTTTACGGTGCAAATCTTCAAAGAGTGTTTGCCAAAAATTATCTTGACTAAGCTCTATAAGTTCAGTTTGTAAAAATTTATCTACAAAAGTAGTCTTTTTTGAGTTATCAGCCTTATCATTATCAGAATAAGAATAAAAAATTGTAGGCTGCGAATCATCAAAAACCGAAAAACTAGAATTTAATTCTTCAAAACCATTTCCTGCTAAGATAATTCTTGTTGGGTTTTTGCCTGTCCATTCTCTTACATTTAGTTTTGGATTGTCTTGTAAAACGGTGTTTTTTCCTACCAAAATTCCGTCTTCTTCGCTTCTCCATTTATGCACTAATTTCCTAGAAACAGCATTACTAATCCATTTTGAAGTACCATCTTTTCTAGCTATAAATCCGTCTGCTGTTTGCGCCCATTTCAAGATAATATACGGACGTTTTTTTATAAAAGCAGTCATAAAACGTCTATTTTGGTATTTTGCTTCCTGCTCACACATTCCTACAATTACCTCAATTCCTGCATCTTTTAGCTTTTGGATTCCTCTTCCTGCATCGTTTTGAGCTACCAACGGATTTGGGTCAAGTGTAGCAATAACTACTTTTTTGACATTTGCTTTAATGAGCGCATCAGCACAAGGAGGCGTTTTTCCAAAATGACTACAAGGCTCTAAAGTAACATAAACCGTCGCTTGAGAAAGTAGATTTTTATCATCTTCTGAAATACTATTGAGTGCATTTACTTCTGCGTGTGCTTCTCCATATGTTGCGTGATAGCCTTCTCCAATAATTTTGTTTTCGGCTACAATTACACAACCGACTAACGGATTCGGACTTACAGCACCTTTGCCTTTTTCAGCAAGTTGTAAGGCACGTTGCATGTATAGTTCTTCGTTCATTTTATTTATTTTATCGCTCGTGGGGACACGAGCAATGGTGGGATTTTACTTATCGCAATATAATTTTAAATGTAGAGGCACAAATTGTTCTCCATTCCATTGTAAAATATATTTCTTTGTAATACTAAAGTTTAAGCTATCTTCTACCAAAGGATTAAAAGTAAATGAGATTTGTTGTTTATTTTTATCAAATGAGATAAGTGAACCTGATTTAGGGTTGTTTGGATAAGGATATAAAGCTATGTTTGTTTTTTCCTTTATACAACTCTTACAATAAGATAATTTATCATCTATTATTTCTATAGGTTGAATAGAAGTATAATGTTCTAGTTTTTTATAGTTAAACTCAGAGATTAACAAATATACTGCACTTCCATTTTTTTCTACTTGAAATATACCTCTGAGATTATCTGAATAACAGTATCCGTAATCATATCCGTATCCCCCACCACAATCTATCTTTTGAGCAGTAGCTTCATTATTCTTATGACTTTTAAATTGAATATATGTATCCATTTTATTATTTGCAGTATAGACAATGCCATCATAAAAGTTTAAATCTAAATATTTATAATAAAAAACTCTGAGCTTTTTATCTGAAGAGCATAAAATCTGCACTTCCTTAGCTAATTTGGGGAATGTATAATCAAGAGAACCTTTTTCATTGAGAAGTTGGAATAGTTTTTTAGATGCTTTCTCTATGCTCCCCTTAGTTTTTTTATCCATTTCATTCTTATATCCTTCTCCTCTTGTATATTTTTCGTTTTGTAATTTCTCAGCATATTTGATTAATGTTACAACTTCACTTTCCATTCTCAGTATTTTGTTTGAAGGTTTATTCTCATCTAATTCTATATCTTGATTTGTAATAGTATCTTTTTCAAACTTCTCAAGTGAATAAGGTTTCTCAAAAAAATATATAAAAGTAGTATCTACAATAGCATTTAATGCAGCTTTCAAAACAGCAGTATCTTTTTCATACAAAGTAAATAAAGGAGTAAGGTACTTTATATTTGGGTCTAGCATATTCATCCCCCCTTTATAATATTTTTCTTCCCAATTTTTAAAAATCCGAATATCTCTAGTTTCATCGTACAATTCACAATTAGCAAACTTCACTTGCATTTCTGACAAACTATCCTTTTCCAAAACAGAATAAGCCGTAGAAGTATGTATTTTTTCAAGAACATCAGTAGTTCTTTTTTTGGCTTCTTCATTTTTGATTTGAGAAAGCCATTCTTTTGGAGGGATTAGTGCTTTTTCTTCTTTTTGCTTACAGGCTGTACAAAAAACTAAGAGTAGAAATAAGAAAGCTAGATTTTTCATTTTTGATAAGTTTATTCTTCACAATATAATTTTAGAGGAATAGAAATAAATTGTTGTCCGTTCCATTTTAAGGTCATTCTTGACATTACTTCTCCACTTCCTCTTTTTTGGTTTCTGATTTCTTGTTTCTCTTGAGAATCTATCTCTTTTACGTGTCCATAATATAATTTCCTATAATTAAATGTAATCTCATTTTTCATAGAATCAAAAACAGGAAATGTACTTCCCCAACTTGATTTTATGTAGTATTTTGTATCTTCTCCTTCTACACAATCTTCACATAAAGCGATTTCATTGTTTTTCATTTCATAAACTTGTAGCAGAACGTGATAATCCATTCCTCCAGTACCATCATCGTAAAATATTCCGTATTTATTTTCCTCCAGCTGAAAAACAAGTTTTGGTATTGCCTCTGTATATTCTAAATATTTGAGTATACTTTTTGAACTGTCAGAAGCACGATAATGAATATATGAATATGCACTAGCAGAATTTCCGTGACTGACCTTATACGAATACACTCTAAACTTTTGATTTTCCGAAGCTAAAATACCATTCTCTTTTACAAACTTAGGTAATCCATATTCAAAAGCCTTATCTTGTTGAAGTGCTTTTTTCAATAAAACATAAATTTTATTTATTGAATCTGCCCTTTCATCGCTATTGTAACGAGGATAAACTTTTAAGTAAGACATAAGTTCTTGCTCTATTTTTTTAAGTTCTTTTGATGGTTGTTTTTCTGTTTTTACAGAATATTGAATCTTATTTTTATAAAAACTATGGTATCTACCAAAATCTATTTTTGTTGTGTCCATCATACTACCTAATGCAGCTTTACTGACTAAAGGGTCTTTTTGATACAAATCAGAAACATATTTCATTGAGGCATTGCTTCTACCTCCCATTGACCTATTATTTGTGTAACTCTCTAGGTAGCGAAAAACATAGACAAAATGTTCGACAGAAGGTGGAGTCTGACAGTTAGCAATTTGTACTTGAAATTTTGAAAGACTATCCTTTTCAACCACCGAATAAGCCGTAGAAATATATATTTTTTCAAGAACATCATTAGTTCGTTTTTTGGCTTCTTCATTTTTGATTTGAGAAAGCCATTGGTTTGGAGGAATTGGAGTTTTTTCTTCTTTTTGCTTACAGGCTGTACACAAAACTAAGAGTAGAAATAAGAAAGCTAGATTTTTCATTTTTCCATTTGTTATAGTAAATTTTCACTTGTCAGTTAATTTTCCATTTCTAGTATTCCAATTTCTTTTATGCTTCCATTATCTTGTATTTTATAGATTGTTCCTAGTTTTGGTATCATTCCTTGACTGCTTTCTTTATAGTCGATACATCTTATTGTATTGTCTGGATGATAATAAAATGTTGTTTTTCCTTCTTGTGCTAGTCTATCTTTAGAGCCTTTTATGTGGTATTGTACATTTTTGTGTGCTATCGGATTTCCTAGTTCATCAAAAGTAATGAGTTTGGTAAATTGAATATTTGTTCCTTCAAAAGCATAAAATAAAAGAGCCGTAATTCCGTTTGGCATGTTATCTAATTTTCCAATTAAATAAAGTCTATTATTATTTTTTGGTGCTAATAATATAGTTTCATTTATTCCGTTCGTAATATCAAAATAAGAATTATAGGTATCTATAAAAAGGCGAGAGTATAAACTCAAATTTAGATTCTCGTCTATGAAAAAGGGACTTTCAATACTTTTGGTAGTGCGTACAAATTCTGAAAAATTTTGATTGACAACCCCATTTCTCAAAAATAAATTTCTACGTTTTATGTCTTTACTTTCATCATAAATATTTGACTCATCTACATTAACTCTTCTGTCCCTTTTTTGGTAGGAGTTCATATTTCCTATTACGCACGAAGAGAGGATAACAGAAAAGAATAAAAATATGAAGGAAGAAATTTTGAAGATTTTCATTTGTGGAAATTTGAGTAATCAGAAGAGTATAAATAGCTAAAAAACACAATCAAAAAGCCTCTGCAATGCCAAAATAAAAGTTCCATTTCTCACCTCTTGCTACATCAAAACGAATATTGAGGTTTTCAGATTTTACAATTTTGAGACGCAAACCAGCTCCATAACCTACTTTTAAATTATCAAAACTCAAATCTGAAGTGGTATGATAAACATCTCCTGCACCAGCAAACAAAACCATTCCGATAGGCTCATAAATAGGAAAGCGATATTCCATTTGAGCAGCTATCATATTATTATCTAAAAAACGACCTTTGTAATATCCACGCATCAAATCACTACCACCCAAAGGAGCTAACTCTCCTAAAGGTGTACTTCCATCAGTAAAATATCCATAGCCTTGAAAAGCTAGAATGTCGTTGCGATGAGAAAGTTTGAAATACTGTCGTAAATCTACTCTCGTTACTTGGAAGGGTACACCTCCCAAAGCTTGTCCATGGAAGGCGTGTCTAAATTCATAGAAAGAACCATCCAAAGCATTCAGTACATTATCTCTAGAATCATATGTAGCAGCCAGTTCGATACCAGCCGAAACAGAACCATTAAACCCAAGAGGTTGTTCTTGAATCAGTAATCCATCTTTTTCTAGCTCCATATCCCAAATATTGTTGTAACGAATACCTGCACCAATAAAGAGTTTGCCTACTACTCTTTTCATTAAGAGAGGACTAATTAGAAGGGTCTGATATTCAAATAACTCTTCATTCTTTAAAGAGCTTTTATTACCAATTCCATAATACTGTTGTGGAAATTTAGAATATCCTAAGTTTCCTTTGAGTATCCATTTCTCATCATTGAAGAAAACCGTATAACCAGAGTTTACGACAACCTGCTTTCGGAGCGTATAAAGTGCCGAAATTGGCATATTCGAAGTACGGGTTTTGCTACTGGCATTTTTAAACTTGAACAACCACTTTGCACCAATTCCAAAACCCCAATTTGTTTCTGGTTTATAAGAAATAATAGGAGAGATGACGAATTTGCTACGAAAACGAGTAGAATCCTCTAGCTTATCAGCTTTATTTCTAAACTCTACGTAATCAATTACTTTATCAAAAAAGGTTTCTTTTTTATGATTTTCAGTCTCTGTTTTTGTAGAATCTTGTATGTTCTCAGATTGAGCATTGGCTGTCTTTTGAGTAGAAATAGAGAGTAAAACTATCAGGAATAAGGCTATAAAGACTTTGTTAGTAAAAATTTTCATTCAATTAAAATATAATAGTACAGGATAAGGAGAGTAAAAAAGCAAAAAAATAGATTTCCTAACAAATTTTTTGATTGCATTAGGAGAGAAATCTAACTGTAAGACGAAACTTTTTAGCAATTTGTTGAAGCTACCCCCTTAAAAGGTAAAATTAATTATGATTTTGAAACAATTGCTTTACTTCCAAAACTGCCACCATTTTTTAATTTTTGAAGGTTTTGAGGTTTCTATGTTTTCTAAATCGAATGATATGGATATTTTAGATTCTGCTTTCTGTAATTTAGCCAAGTTCAAATCAATACCATTTTCTTCTATAAACTTCTGAAACTCTATCTGTTTTAGCTCTTGGTCTGTAATTCCTTTTTGTGGGATTCTGATAATAGAATCATCATTTTTTTCTATTCTTTGTATCCAACCTACTATTTCTTTTTGTGCTTCCGTAGGCATAGAGCTTTCTGCCGAAACATCTATTTCTAAATTTTCATTGAGCATAAAATAATCAAGTGCATGAATCACAAAAAAAGTCTGATTTGTTGTATCATAACAGAAAGAACGAGTAAACTCATTTGGAGGAGAGGAAATGGCTGCTTTGATTAGCTCAATGATTTGATTTTTTTGGTTCATCATTTACACACTAAATTTATTCTTCTCTGTGCCTCTTTATTTCCTAGACTTACAGCTTTATGAAAATCGTTACAGGCTTGTTCATCTTTATCTAACCTAAGATAAACTATTCCACGTAACTCATAGGTTTGGTCTTTATCTGTTTCTTCAATATCTGCATTAATAATTTTATCAAAATCTTTAATAGCACTTTCATAATCACCTAAATGTGAGTAAATAAAACCTCTTAGTTCTAATGCACTATAATTAGCAGGTTCTTGTTTCAATATCGCTGAGTAACAATAGATTAATTCTTGCTTGTTGCCTAATTTTTTATATATTCTACTCATATTCCAATATATATCTAAGCGTGTGCTGTCCAAATCTACAGCCTTCTTATAGTTTTCTAATGCTTCGTTTTTTTGGTTTTGTTGTGCATAAATAAATCCTCTATGGTAATAAGGGGAAACTAAATCTTGACATAGTTCAATAGAATTATCGAAGTCTCTTAGAGCCTTGTCTATTTCTTCTAACTGATAGTAAACTTCGCCTCGCAATGTATAAGCCAAACATTGGTGTTCTGAGCCTTCAAGTTGTGAGATTGCAGAATCAAAATCTACTATTGCTTTCTTATATAGCTTATCTTCACTATACAATCTTCCTCGCCTGTTGTATGCAAGAGCGTTTTTTAAGGGTTTGTTTTCTATTGACATAGTAAAATACTTGTAAGCACTATCAACCTCCCTTTTCATTCTATAAGCATCTCCTATTTGAAAATAAGGCTCAAATTTTTCAGAATCAATATTTGCTAATTTTTGATATACTTGTATGGCATCATCATAATTCCCTAGAAAGGAATGGGCTTGTCCTAACATATTCTTCGTATCGATAGAAGTATCTCCTAATTCTATCATTTTTTGACAATCCTCTAAACATAGCTGCCATTTATCCAGCATAACTCTTGCAGAATGACGAGCTAAATATATTTCTCTAAGTGAGTCTACATGTAAAGTATCACTACTGGCTAAAATTTGATTGCAGTATTCTTCAGCTTGTTGATAGTTTTTATTGTTAATCTCTTCCCAAGCTTTTGTTAGTAAATCTTCCTTAACTTCCTCTTTGCAAGAACAAAAAAGAAAGCCTATTATGAAAAGAGACAATAGTATATTTTTCATAGAATAAATTTATTTTTGATTTAAAACTACAAAAGTTCCATCTCTTATAGAAATGGAACTTTCAAGCAACTCTATTTATTCTTTATCAATTCTAATACATAATTAAGTTGTGTATCTTCATTTTTGATAAAGTCCTCGTAGGACTGAACTACTTCATAATTTGGTTTGACTCCACTTCCAAGAGGTTGATTTTCTTTATTTGGAACATCTTGTTCTAAATTAACAATAGAAAAAAAAGTTTCTAATTTAGATTTTGGTAAGGTATAACTTACTGATGTATGTCCATTGTGTCCATAATACCCTCCTTGTGTTTCTTCTCCTACCACAATAGTATTTTTTTCTGATGCACTCATAGCAGCAAACAAACTTCCAGCAGAAGCAACTCTAGGAGTAATCATCAAATATACTTGTCCCGTAAAAGCATTTTTATTTGGTGTACGAACCTTATGGTCAGCACTAGTAGAATCTTGATAATATTTGCCTTCTTTTTCAATAGGAAACTCTTCCCTTAATTGTTTTGTATAAACAATCTTAGCAATAGGCTTCAAATAAAATGGTACTACTCCTTTTATGTATCTCAAATATGGAATCTTATTAAAAGACACCCAAGCTTGTTTGTTTTCCCTAAAATTTCTTGAAGAAAGATAAGAATAAGTCACCAAATCATTTGGATCTGTTCCTCCCCCATTATGTCTTACATCAACAATTAAATTTTTCACATCTTTTTCTTTTAATAATATAAATACACTATCCAAAAATTCAGTATAACGAATATGAATAGGGTCTTTAGCATGTCCACCTATAGAAAAAGTATTTATGGTAAGTTTGGCAATATCATTTTCTAGCATCTCAAAAGAATAAGGTTTATCTTCCTCTTCTGACAAATAAGAATTTCTATCATAGGGTAAAGAATGACGCTTCTCTATAAAGTCTTTTTTATATTTTGCATAACTTACACTTTGAATAGTTTGAGTTAGAACCTCATTTGATTTTTCTGTTTTGTAAGTAACTAAAAATTGCTTTTGTTTTCCATAGTGAAGACGATAATAGTAGCTAAAGCGTCCATTTATACCAATCGTTTTTCCAGTTTTGTTGAAACCATCAGTTGTATAGTATTTATGTAAATTAGGTAAAATATCTTTTATTGAAGTATTATTTATTGAAATAATTTCTACTCCTAAAGGTATTTTTGTAGAGTTCATATTTATTCTGAGTTTTCCTTCAATGAGCTTTACAGGAAAAGGAAAATATCCTGTTTTTTCTGCTTTAATAGAAGCATATATTTTTGCTGGTAAATTCAGACCATTATGAAGACTTCCTTCAAAATCTGTTAGTTCCCAAATGATATTATAAAAATCTCGGTAAGTAGAGGATTTTTCTATTTGACTTTCTGCCCATCTGTATATGCTATCAATTTCGTTTTTGCTTCGATATTTATAAAGCCCTGAATTCGCTTTTTCACGAATATTTTTGAATAACTTCAAATCTTTCTGCATTTTCTTTTGAGAAAATGAATCATCTATACTTTTTTGAGCATACAGAGAAAAAGATAATAGAAAGAAAGTAAAAATAGTGAGGAGTATGTTTTTCATGGTTCTGGTTGTTTGAATTTGAGAACTTATTTACTATTCACAAATTTCGGTAGAACGGATGAGCTACACTTGTACAATCTTGACTATTTCAAAGTTTTTCTGTACTCATTAGGAGCAATTCCTATAAATCGTTTGAAAGTTTTAGAAAAATGAGCTTGGTCTGCAAAGCCAAATTGATATGCAAAAGCAGTCAGTTCAGAGTGATAATTAATTTGCTTTTTTGCTGCAAATACTTTCTTCATTAAGACATAATTTATAGGCGACATTCCAAATTTAGAACGAAACTGCCGAGCAAAACCAAATTTTTCCATATTCATAAAATATGCTAGTCCATCGACAGATAACTTTTCTTCTAAATTATTTTCTATGAATAATACTATCTCCTTCCATTTTATAGAATCATTTGTAGTTATATTTCTATTATCAATATCAGATAATTTCTTTAATGAGTTGAATAGATTACCTAGATTTTTTTGTATTAAGTTTGAATTATTGCTATCTAATGAGTTTTTGATTTCATAAAATAAAGGTATCAATGAAGGTTGAAATAATTGACTATTTTCAAACTTGACATTCTTTTCTTTTAGACAATGATTGACTATATCTTGAGATACATATAAAGTGGTAAAAGAAATAGGAATATCTTTATTCAGAAGTGGATTCGCATGAACTTCATAAGGATTGGTAACAGAAATACTTCCTTTTTCACTATATAAAATAGAATCATTTATATCAATCACTTCTACACCTTGTTCAATCAATGAAATACAAAATGTTTCATGAAAGTGTTTTGGAAAATCTTTTTTCTGATTATGGATTGATAATATTTCAAAATTATCTAGGTTATTTGTTTTCTTTATGCTCATCATTTTATATTGTCTTATTCTCCCTTAAAACTACAAAAGTTCTGTTTCTTATAGAAAAATTTGCTTCTCTTTCACACTATTTTATTTCCTTTTCGTATCTTGATACATAATCATTTCTAAATTTGAATGAAATAAATTTTAAGAAAAAACGAATATAACCATACTTATAAAATCATAAAATGAGAACAACTATTTGCCTATTATTCTACTTTATCTGTTTTTCTATTTACAGTCAAGACATTAATTTATCAAAAAGAAAAGTTACAAATCTTATTGTAAACGAAGATATAGATTCTTTAGAAAAACTGATAAATCATGGCTTAGATATAAACAAACAGTATCGTAGAGGAGAAACCTTATTACATATAGCCACCTATCAAGAAAAAGTATCTGTTGTTAAATGGCTAATTCAGAAAGGAGCAGATGTAAATATTCAAAGTAACAATACATTTTCTACACCTCTAAATATATCCTCTTTTCTTTTTTATAGAAATGATTCTATTTCAGAACTTTTAATAAAGAATGGTGCAAAATCTGATATTTATCGCAAAATAAGTCCTCTGCAACAGACAATATTTGATAATAATGAAAAAATACTTAAACTTCTTTTGGATTATAATGCTGATGTAAATGCACACTGTGAAGAATGTTGCAACCGTTCGGCGTTTTTATTTTGTTGTTATAGTGGAAATCAAAATCTTTTAAATATTTTGATTGATAACAATGCAGATTACACACATCTAGATTGTGATGGCGAAAATGGGCTTATGTATGCAATAGAGGCTGAAAACATTGACATAGTAAAAAAACTTATTCAGCTAGAATATGATTTTAATCAAGCTGATAACAAAGGCAAATCAATTTTAGATTATGCTTTGAAGACAAAGAATACTGTTTTGATTGAAATAATTGAGGAGTATATAAAATAGAAAATTATTTAATCTCACTTACTTCCTAAAACTACAAAAGTTCCATCTCTTATAGAAATGGAACTCTTGATTTTGATACTGTAATTGAACTTAACTCAACTGATGAACTTTCATAGCTAAATTAACTTTTGTTTCTTCAGTTTCTAATTCTACTGAATCATTTACCGAATCCAATACTTCCATTTCTAAGGCTTGTGTTTCATCACAAATATACTTTTTGAAGTTGGATAAAGCACCGTTCAAAAGTTCACTTCCTTTTTCCACTTGCAATAAAATCTTGTCTTGAACATCCAAACCTTCATCTTTTCTTAAGTTCTGAATACGGTTTACCAAATCTCTAGCAACTCCTTCTTGGCGTAACTCATCTGTAAGATTGACATCAAGAGCTACCGTAATTCCGTTTTCACTCATCACTACCCAGCCTTCAATATCCTCTGTTCCGATTTCTACATCATCTGGAGAAAGTGGAATAACCTCGCCATCAAGATTTAAGGTAAACACACCTGTTTGCTCTAAGGTAGCAATATCAGATTGTGTCATTGCTTTTACTTGTGCTGCAATTTTCGGCATCGCTTTTCCATACTG
Organism: Bernardetia sp. ABR2-2B; assembly: GCF_037126435.1. Lineage (GTDB taxonomy): Bacteria > Bacteroidota > Bacteroidia > Cytophagales > Bernardetiaceae > Bernardetia. The sequence continues at coordinate 2,415,522 of NZ_CP147020.1, forward strand.
TCCACCTAATTTTTTGAAATTCGGCTTGATAGTTTTGGTAAGTTTATCAGAATCAGGAGCTAAAAACTCTAATTCTTTTACATTTACTTCTGACAAAATCAGTTCTTGTACAGCTTTGATATGATTTTGAGTTTCTTCGTTTGCCACAGCCACCATTATTTTTTGTAACGGCTGACGAACTCTCATCTGGTTTTTCTTTCTCAATGCGTGTGTCATTGAAGAAATCTGTTGAGCGAGTTCCATTTGAGTTTCTAAATCTTTATTGATAAAACTCTCATCAGAAACAGGAAAATCTGCTAAATGAACTGAAACTGTTTTATTATCCTTATCAGCTTTTTTCAAGTTGCGATACACAAAATCAGAATAAAAAGGCGCAATCGGAGAAGCGAGAACTGCAATCGTTTCCAAACACGTATGAAGTGTTTGATACGCTGCAATTTTGTCTTCTACTAATTCAGCTTTCCAAAAACGTTTTCTATTCAGACGAACATACCAGTTTGAAAGGTCTGCCGTAACAAATTTTGACATCGCACGAGCTGCCTTGGTAGGCTCATATTCTGCAAAGGCTGCATCTACTTCAGCTATTAGAGAGTGCAGTTTTGAGATAACCCAACGGTCGCTTTCTGGACGTTTTGAAATTGGAATTAGATTATTTTCATCAAAATCAAAATCATCTAAATTTGCATACAAAGCAAAGAATGAATACGTGTTTTGAAGTGTATTGAAAAACTTGCGCTGAATCTCTGTAATTCCATCTTGATTGAACCTTAAACTATCCCAAGGATTAGAGTTTTCAATCAAATACCAACGAGTTGGGTCTGCGCCAAATTTTTCTAGTGTTTCGAATGGATTGACTGTATTTCCTAATCTCTTAGACATTTTACTGCCATTTTTATCTAAAACAAGTCCGTTCGAAATTACATTTTTATAGGCAACAGAATCGAAGAGCATCGTTCCGATAGCGTGAAGGGTAAAGAACCAGCCACGAGTTTGGTCTACTCCTTCTGCAATAAAATCAGCAGGGAAAGACTTTTCAAAGATTTCATTTTGCTCAAACGGATAGTGCCATTGTGCATACGGCATCGCTCCCGAATCAAACCAAACATCAATCAAGTCTAACTCTCTAGTGAGTTTTGTTTTGCCTTTTACAAGCGTGATATTATCCACATACGGACGGTGAAGATCTGCACGGTTTGCCATAAATTCTTCTAAGAAAGTACGGTTTGCTTTTACTTCCTCTACACTTAATACCTTTGAGTCGTTTGCTTCTTGTATTCCTGCCAAAAGGTCTTTGATAGAACCAATACAAACTTCTTCTGTTCCTTCTTCATTTCTCCAAATTGGAAGAGGAGTTCCCCAATAACGAGAACGAGACAAGTTCCAATCTACAAGGTTTTCAAGCCAGTTGCCAAAACGCCCTTCGCCTGTACTTGCAGGTTTCCAGTTTATCGTTTTGTTTAGCTCTACCATTCTTTCCTTGTAGTCTGTCGTTTTGATAAACCAAGAATCCAAAGGATAATATAAAATAGGCTTATCTGTACGCCAACAATGAGGATAATTATGTTCGTATTTCTCTACTTTAAAGGCACGGTTAGATTTTTTGAGCTTAACAGCAATACGCAAATCTACACTTTCGTAGCCTTCTGCGCTTGTTACTTCTTTCGGTTCGTATTCTTCTTTTACAGCTTCACCAGCAAAATCAGTAACTTCTTTTACAAAACGCCCTCTCTTATCTACAAGTGGCATTGGGTTTCCGTTCTCATCAGAAACCAAAATAGCAGGAATATTTGCTAATTTGGCAACACGAGCATCATCAGCACCAAAAGTAGGCGAGATATGAACGATACCAGTACCATCTTCTGTACTTACAAAATCTCCTAAAATTACTCTAAAAGCTGTACCATTTGTTTCGTCTGGCTTTACATAAGGCATAAGCTGCTCATACTCTAAGCCTTCTAATTTCTCTCCTTTACACTGTTCTAAAATAGTGTAAGGGTGTTGATTTGGATGTTTTTCTTCATCAAAAATAGCGTGGTCGACGTATTTTTTAGGGTCAAATACTTTAGTAAGCAATGCCTTTGCTACGTATACATTTATTGGCTGCTTTGTGTATTGATTATGTGTTTCTACTTTTACGTATTCTATATTTTTTCCAACTGCCAAAGCAGAGTTTGAAGGAAGCGTCCAAGGTGTTGTTGTCCAAGCTAAAAGAAAATCATTTGCTGTTCCTTTTACCTTAAACTGCGCTGTCATAGATAAGTCTTTCACTTCACGATAACACCCTGGTTGATTGAGTTCGTGTGAAGAAAGTCCTGTACCAGCAGCAGGAGAATACGGCTGAATGCTATATCCTTTGTATAAAAGTCCTTTTTCGTGGAATTGCTTTAAGAGATACCAAAGCGTTTCCATATACTTTCTATCAAAAGTAATATATGGATTGCCCAAATCTACCCAATAGCCCATTTTAGTTGTAATATCGTCCCAAAGTTCTTTGTAACGCATTACAGCCTCTCTACATTTTTGATTATAATCTTCAATAGAAATACTTTTACCTATGTCTTCTTTTGTAATTCCTAATTCTTTTTCTACCTGTAATTCAATAGGCAGACCGTGCGTATCCCACCCTCCTTTACGCTTCACTTGAAAGCCTTTCAGCGTTTGGTAACGACAAAAAATATCCTTAATTGTACGAGCCATTACGTGGTGAATCCCTGGTTTTCCGTTGGCAGAAGGAGGTCCTTCAAAGAACGTAAAAGTAGGTTTGCCCTCTCTATTTTGGACAGAAGCCTCAAAAATCTTGTTCTCATTCCAAAAATGGAGAACATCTTTTGCTACACCTGCGTAACTTATATTTTTTGGTTCGGTATATTTCATTTTTTTTATATATTCAATTCCAGTAAATGGCTATTCAATTTTAATCAATTTCACAAAGGTAAGAAATTGTAAATTAAAAAGATAGTGAGCTAGGGGGAGATTTTTTAAATAGGATTAGCTAGGGATTCGTAGGATTAATAGGATTAATAGGATTTGAAAATACAGATTAATGTAAATGCAGTAAATCATATTTATTTCTTTTCTAATAGTGTTCTTCTTCTAATTTTTGGTTCTAATCCAAAATTTAATAATAAACCAACTTCGATTCCTGTTGCTTTGAGATAATTGTATAGTTGAGCTTCGTGTACGGAAGATATATTTTGAACAGCTTTTAGCTCTAAGATTACAACATCATTTACTAAAATATCGGCAAAATAAAGTCCTACTTCAAAATCATCATAATATACTTTGATAGGAACTTGCGTTTTTGCGTGTAGTCCCATTCTTGTAAGCTCAATAGATAATGCTTTTTCATATACATTTTCCAAAAAACCATACCCTAACTTATTATATACTGTATAATATCCTTTTATTATTTTTTCTGTTAGCTCAATGTATTTTTGATTTTCCATATTCAAACTAGATTTAAACGTTGCTTTAGAATTGGAATTTATCTGTATTTTCAAATCCTGTTAATCCTACCAATCTTTAACCAATACTAAAAAAGTGTTTTCTTAATTAAAAATCATAAAATTACTAATTTTCCTTACCATTGTTGGTGTTTTGACACAGCAACAACAAAATAACCTATCATACTTTCTACAACCTCACTCTACTTCTTTTTCTTAGGAAGAGGCAACATATAAGTTTGCGAACAATCTACCAAAAAGCGTTTGCTTAATAGCTTTCTACCTAGTAGAATTGGATAGCGCATACTTTTTCGGTCTGTAAGTGTAAAATCTGTCTTGTAATCACTTCTTCCTATACGTATGCGAGTACGAATTTTGTAACGAGTTTGTGTGATACCGTTTGAGCTACGCACTTTTTTTTGAGAAAATTCCTCCAAGCGATATTCTTTTTCTTGATAATCTTCATGCGTAGGGTCTAACATAGAGAAACACAAAAACTGTTTTTCTTCTTCTTCAACTACTCTAATATTATGACAATGCAAAGACGAAGTATAAGCTCCTGTATCTGTTTTGGCATCTATTACGGGAACGCCCAAATCTGTTAAACCTACTGATTCTACTCTTCCAATAATTTCCATTTTGTACTATTTTTTTATGAAAAATCTCGTTATTTTAATCTAAAACTTACTAATTTGTTTAGCTTTACAAAAATCAACTAAGAATTTGATTACTAAAAAAACTCCATTATGTTGAAGCAAAAACTTCTTTACAGTTTATTTATAATCCTGATTACTACAATTTCTTTTTTTAGCTGTCAAACAAAGAAAAGCGAAATAAGTCAGAATAGCGAATCAGATAGAATAAAGAATAGCTTAAAAGACAAATCAGATGATGAAATAGTATTAGATTCTGACCCAACTACAGAAATAAACTTAAAGGATAACAAACAGAACTTTGAGGCTTTTATGAAAATTAGAAGCTCTATTGAAGGCTTACAAACTTCAAATCAGGCAGAAGAAAGTATTTATTATTGGGAAGGAAGCATTTATTCTTTCATAAGTGGAGAACGCAGTAAAAAACTGATGGGAATGAAAGGCTTTAGCGTATCAAGATGGATAAAAACAGATTCTTCAAGACAGCTTATGACTAGAGAAGTAGCTTTATACACAGACCCAAAGACAGGAGAAATTTTAGAGAAAATGAAAAACCCTCTTTTAGATGAAAAAAATGATTCCGTAGAAGTTATTCACGTTTGGAACAACCCTGTAAATCAGCGTTTTCCTTTTAATATAAAAGAAAATTACGACCAAAAGCCAAAAGAAAGTAGCGTTTATGGTATTCCTTATAGTGAGTTAGGACAAGATATGGTTTGTTTTTATGCAGATATTTTTCTGACTTATCCATCACTTATTACTCGCAAAGAATTTCCAAATAATGTGCAGAGTGATTTGTATCAAGGAGCAGAACTTTTCCAGTTTTTTGTAAAGAAAGATGATTTAGAAAATCCAATGCTAACTGATATTCCTGCCACTATTTCGTGGACACGTATCGGACAATGGCTTCCATTTATGAATATGAGCGATAGACAAGGATATTTAGTGTATCAATGTAGAGGATATAAAATTTTGGAAGGCTTTGAAGGCTTACCACAAGATGTAAAGGATTATGTAAGAGCAAAACAGCCAGTTTTCGAACATGCACCTACGGAATATTCTCAGCCGAATGAAACAAGTTGGTCGTATTTTAAGAAAGTGAGAAGGGGAGAGGAAATGGGTGTTGGAAAATAGGAATTGGAAAAATATCAGTTACTCAACACAAACTGTATCTATACTTATTATTTTCCCTTCTTTATCATATTTGGTAATTTCTTTTTTATTCTCTAATTCTTGTTTATCACTATTGAACTTTAAATATTCAGCTTCTTCTATTACCCTAAAACTAAATTTTTCAATTTTGTATAATTTGCTTATTACTTTATAAGAACAAAAGACTTCTTGCTTTTTAATATTTAATTTCACATTTCTCAATTCAGTTTCATTATCATATTCAAGTGATTTTGTAACAGGATTATAAAATAAAAATAGATAGCCATTTCCGTAAGAACCACCACTTGAAATTTCTACAAAAGCATCTTTGTAATTATCGCTATTTATATCAATTTTATTTAGATTAATGCTAGAAAACCCTACAAGATAAGTTACAGAATGAATTTTTTGATATTTATTTTCTGTAAATTTATAAATACCTATTTTTGAATTATCTGCTAAAAGAGCAAATTTTTCATTTTCCAATTTAAAAATAGAAACGTGAAGTCCTATGTTGTGTACAGTTTTTGAAAGATTATCAACATCATTGTAGAGAGCTAATGACTTTTCATAATCTGACCTATACCAACCTAGAGAATCCGAAGGTTCTTTATTATCTCCATTTGAATAAATATACCAATAAATCAAATGTTCTTCTTTTGGCTCTGTTTCTACTACCTTTGTTTCGATAATTTCAGTTTGAATAGAATCTAAATTTGTTGTACCATCTTGCTCAATTGTTTTTTTTGTAGGCGAACAAGCAGATAAGAGTAAAGTCAGAAGTAAAAAAGTATTTTTCATTGTGAGAATAAAAAAGCGTGAATCAAATTTATATTTTTTGGATTATTCTATCAACTAGCCTTATTCTGCAAGGTAGTTTTTTTGTCGTAATTTTTAAACTACTTTTTTATAGAGAAGATAAAAATAAAACGGCTAAAATAGTTTCTCAAAAATCTATTTCTCTTGTCATTGCAGCACGAAATGAAGCACATAACTTAGAAAAATTACTTCTTTCTATTTTCAATCAAAGTTATGATAATTTTGAAGTAATTATTGTCAATGACCGTTCAGAAGATAATTCTTTAGAGATTTTAGAAAAATTCAAACTAGAAAACCCTGCTAAAAACTTTCATTTTATTTCTATCAAAGAAAAACCTCAAAATTGGAATGGGAAAAAATATGCTTTACAAACTGGAATAAAAGCTGCCAAAAACGAAATTATTTTACTGACAGATGCTGACTGCCAACCAAAAGATGAGTTTTGGATAGAAAAAATGGCAAACTCTTTTAATAATGAAAATTCTGACAAAAAAATAAATGCAGTTGTAGGAGTTTCGTTGTACAAAAATCAAAATACAACTCATTCTTTCTTAAATTGGTTTATCAATAATGAAACATTAATTACTGCACTTCAATATATTTCTTTTGCTAATTTTGGAATGGCATATATGGGAGTAGGAAGAAATTTAGCTTATAAAAAAAGTGTTTTCTTTAATGAAAAGAATGAAAGTAATTTTGAAAAAATAGCTTCTCAATTAGGAGGCGATGATGATTTAATTTTTTCAGAAAGTCATTTTTATCAAAATATAGAAATCTGTTTAGATGGACAAACAGAAAGCAAACCTCCTCAAAATTTTAGAGAATGGCGACATCAAAAACGGCGACATTTGGCTGTTGGAACAAAATATTCTTTTCGTCAAAAAGTTATTTCTAGTATTTATCCTTTAAGTATATTTTTTTGGTATGTTGCTGTTTTAGGTTTTCTTATCAATGGCTTTTATGAAGTTTTAGGTCTTGAACTTTTTCGTCAGGTGCTTTTTTTTGCTATTTTGCGTATGTTCTATAATCAACTACAAAATAATAAAGTTTTGGGTCGTTCTGGTTATAAAGATTTTCAGCAAAAGTTTCTAAAGGAATTTTTTACTCATTTTTTTGGTTTTGAATTGGTATTTATTTTTTATTATTTCGTAATGGGAATAGGTGTTATTCTTCTTCCTCCCAAAAACTGGAAATAATGTAGAGCCAAAATCAAATTTTAAAAAGTGTGTCAAAATGACAATTTCTTACTTAGTTTGTATTTATGGATTAAAAATAGCTAGTTAATATAGATAGAATAAAAGTTATTTCTACTGATGAAATGACATTACAAAAAAAGTATTATTACACCTCTATTGATGAAAGACAATAAAAACACCTCTAAAAATTCAGAAGAAAATAAAAATCCGTTATCTAATGCTGATAATAAAGAATTTTCAGATAAAGCATTAAAGGATTTTGATTTGATTGATTTGGCAGTCAAAGGCGACCAACAAGCCTATGCCGAACTGATGAATCGTTACAAGAATTCGGTGTATTTTATGCTTCTCAAAATGGTAAAAAATACAGATGATGCCGAAGATTTGACAGTTGAGGCATTTACGAAAGCTTTCAAGAGTCTGAAAAAATTCAAGAAAGAATATACTTTCAGTACGTGGCTTTTTCGTATTGCTACAAATAATTGTATTGACTTTATTCGTAAGAAAAAACTAGAAACACTTAGTTTGCATACGCCTTACAAAAACGATTCGGGGGAGCAAATTCAGATGGATGTTCCAGACAAAAATCTTACGCCACAAGAAGCAGCTATAAGAACACAGAAAATAGAAATTATAAGAAATTTTGTCGAACAGCTCCCTCCAAAATACAAGAAATTAGTAGAGTTGCGCTACTTCAAAGAACTTTCTTATGATGAGATAGCAAAAGAACTAGATGCACCTCTAGGAACTGTAAAGGCACAATTACACAGAGCAAGAGAATTGATGTACGACTTAGTTAAAAATAAGCGTGATGTGATTTAGAATTTTTTTAAACCTATAAAATTTATTTTTTATAGGTTTTTTGTTGGGCTGTCTTCTATATCTATTTCAAAATGATTAAATATAAACTAATCCTTCTAATTATTTTCTTTGGACTTGCTTTTATTTCTTGCAAGTCAAATATAAAAAGTGAGAAATTAATTGGTAATTTACATTATCAAACCGTCCTCGTTCCAAGAAGTCTGTATAACATGCCAGATAGTGTAGTTGATAAAATTGAACTGCGTTATGCATCTTTACCTAATTCAACCATTGCAAAAGACACATTATTGTCTATCATAATAAATAGAAATTTAAAGAATAATCCGTATATCTTTCTTAGAAAAAAAGATGGCGAAATAGTAACTATTTACATGGAAAAACCTCAATATCAAGAGTTTACAAGATTTAAATATAAAGAATTGATTGCAAAGGAACAGAAAGTAGTTATAAAATTGAAAGCAGACAAATTAATGGGTAGATATTATAAATGCATTTCTATCAAAAGTGTGAAAATTGAAAAAGGAAAAACTCTAGGTAAACAAGGTAAATTTTTATTTTATGAGTATGAATAAAATCAGAAAGCTCCTTTCATTTTAAAAACTTGAAAGGAGTTTTGCTTTTCGAATTATTTATCTTCTACTATTTCCAAGCCTTTAGAGTGTCAATAAAATGCTTGACGAGAGTGTTTCATTCAAACTTAAAACACACTAATTTCGTATCTCTAATAAAAGGTATAAATAATCTAACTCTTAGAAAACCATGGGCTTACCAAAAGAAGAAGTAAAACCTCAAAAATTAACTTTTCAAGAATATATTAATTTAGAAAAAGAAAATAATCAAAAGTATGAATACCATGACGGTTTTGTGATTGCAATGGCTGGAGGAACAAGAAACCATTCAAGGATTTCGACGAATATAACGTCAAAGTTATTCTCTATCTTGGAAGAAAAAGGAGATAAATGTGAAGTTTTTAATAGTGATACAAAATTAGGCTTTCAAGACAAAAGTAAATATTTGTATCCTGATGCTATGGTTGTCTGTGGAGATATAGAAGAATCTAGGCACAATCAAGATATTACAAATCCAATAATTATTATTGAAGTTTTATCAAAATCAACAGAAGAGCTTGATAGAAAAGATAAATTTGGTCTATACAAACAAGTTCCTAGCTTAGAATATTATGTTTTGATTTCACAAGACAAACCACAAATAGAAGTGTATAGAAAAATGAAAGTAGAAGATAATAAATCCTTATGGCAAATTGAAATTATTACAGGAATGGATAAAATGTTAGTTTTTCCTACTTTAGATATAGAGATTTCTTTTGCATTGATTTATAAAAAAGTAGAATTTGAGAGGTAAATTTAAAATATGAAAGATTTCATAAGTGACTTGTTTTTATATAGTAGTTATTATTTTCTTTTTGGTTTTGTGTTTTTCTTTCTAATAATTGTAGTAGTTTCTATTATGATAATAAAAAAAGCAATAAAACATGAAGAAGATAAATAAATTTATTGTACTAATAACGTCTTTACTGGTTTGCTTGATTACTAAATCTTATTCACAAGATATAAGTAAAGGCTATTGTGAAAGCTATATTGTTAGTAGAGAAAATAATAAAAAATTAGATAGCTTAATAACTAATAAAAAGCTATTAATTATTGGTGAAGTACATTCAATGCCTGAAAACTCTTTATATTACCTTCTTATTATAGATAGGCTAATAAGCTTAGGATATAAAAAAGCTACTCTGTATATAGAGATGACTCCAATATTTGCTTGGTTTTTAAATGATTTGATAAATAATTCTAATAATCAGAATTATAAAGACTATAGACTAAATAAAGAAGATTATGCTCTTGTCGAAGGGCTAATCGTCCGTAAAAATAAAATAAAAGTAAATATAATAGGTGTTGATGTGGATGCCAACGTACTCAGAAAACAAAATAACCGATTGATAAATCAATTACTTAGAAAAGTACCTGATTCTGTTACGTTTGAGCATTTGAAAAAATTAAGAGATGCAAAAAAAACAAAAATTTTATATTCATTAACTGAAGAAGTATATAAAGATTCTACATTATTATCTTTTTACAAGAATGTAATGGAAGAAATTGATTTTATTTACTTCAAAGATCAGATAATTGCAATGAATGAAGTAGGAAGAGTAAAGTTTAGTAAACCTACTGATAAAATAGATATGCGAGATAAATGGATGGCTTCACGAATAAATTTTACCTTAGATACATCACAAATTCATATATACCCTGTAGGATTATATCATATAATACCACGCAACAAAGAAAAAAATTGTGAGTTAGTTAAAAATATATCAAAGATAGATAGGAAAGATATTGTTATAGTTCCAATAATGTATCGTGGATTAAGTATGTTCTTTTATTTGGAAGAACTTATTGAACCATTCAATGATAAAGAAAGAAAACTACAAAAAATGTTAGAAAGTAAAATATTTGATGCCATATTTTATACTCCTTAATCTGGCTTCTACTTTCCTCGTAGATAAAAAGAACAGTAGTTACTAACTAACTTTTCGTAATATTACCATAAAAAACAAAGAAAAGGATTCAAAGCATAAAAACTTCAAATCCTCTTTTACTAAACCAGTCATCTTCTATTTTGCATTCTTTAATACTTCCAATTCTTGACTGTATCAATAAAATGCTTAACTTTATTAAAATCTAAATCTGGATAAACTCCGTGTCCTAGATTGGCAATATGTTTTCCTTTTCCGAAGGCAGTAAGCATTTTCTTCGTTTCTGCTTCTATCGTTTCATACGAACCATACAAAACACAAGGGTCAAGATTTCCTTGCAAAACTTTGTCATTTCCTATCAATTTTCTTGATTCTTCAATCGGCATTGTCCAGTCCATTCCCACGACATTACAAGGCAGTTTTCCAAAGTCTGCTCTTGCTGCGTGTTGGTCTTTTCCAAAAACAATTGTAGGCACTTCATCAATCGCTTCTACAATTTGTCTGATATATTTTAAGCTAAATTCTTTATACAATTCTAATCCCAAAACACCTGCCCAAGAATCAAAAACCTGTACAATATCTGCACCTGCTTTTATTTGAGCTTTTAGATAAATGATTGTAGAATCTGTTATTTTTTGTAATAATTGATGTGCTAATCTTGGATTTTCATAAAGTAATCCACGAGGTTTTGAGAATGTTTTCGAACCTTTTCCTTCTATCATATAACAAAAAAGCGTAAAAGGCGCACCAGCAAAACCAATCAAAGGAACACGTCCGTTTAATTCTTTTTTAGTGATAGAAATAGCTTCTGTTACGTAATTTAGTTTTTCTTCTATTCCGTCGGTCGTCATTCTTTTTACGTCTGCTTCCGTTTTGATAGTTTCTGGAAAACGAGGACCTACTTTTTCCACCATTTCGTAAGGCAAACCCATCGCTTCAGGAATTACCAAAATATCCGAAAAAATAATGGCTGCATCTACTCCCAATCTATCGACAGGTTGAATGGTAACTTCGGCTGCCAAATGTGGCGTAGTAACAAGTTCGATAAAACCACTTAGTTTGGCTCTTAATTCTCTATATTCAGGCAAGATTCTTCCAGCTTGGCGCATTGTCCAGACAGGCGCACGTTCTGTTTGTTCTCCTCTTGCTGTTCTTAAAAGTAAATCGTTTTGTAAAGTTTGCATGTATTTTTTTATTTTATACATGTCGCTCGTGGGGACACGAGCAACGGATAAGTTGTCTTTTTATCAAAAAGAATTTATTTATAATAAGCATATTAAGTCATTTTTTTAGAAAAAACTACCATTGCTCGTGTCCCCACGAGCGATACTATTGATACCATAAAAAAAAACTTCATTTGAATACAAAAGTAATCAAAATGAAGTTTATAAAATTCGATTATTGACCTAATCTAAAAATTAATATTCATCTTCATTAAAAAAGAAGTCATCTTTAGTAGGGTAGTCAGGCCAAATTTCTTCAATGTTTTCATAAGGCTCACCATCATCTTCTAAATCTTGTAGATTTTCTACTACTTCCATAGGCGCACCTGTACGTGTCCCATAATCAATCAATTCATCTTTAGTGGCCGGCCAAGGAGCATCTTCTAAATAAGATGCTAGTTCTAGTGTCCAATACATAGGCTTATATTTGTATTTTTTTTGTAATAATTTTAAATTTTAATCAGTAACTCGTTTCAGCTATTCTAACCTAGTTCTACAAGTATTTTTTTTGATAAGGCTGCAAAGGTAATAAGTTATTCACTCTAAACAAGTTAGTTCGGTCATTTTTTCAAACTAATCTTGATTTTTATACTTATTAATATCTTTTTCACCTTATTTTTATTAAAGTTTAGGTTCTGAAATCCTGCTGTTTTAGAGTGTAACGCAAGGCTTTATTTTTTGTTTTGTTTACTTAAATTACTTTGAAACTTTCTTACAAATTTGTAGCCAAGAAATAACATTTGCTATTCATAAAAAGTTTATAAAATGGTAACATGAAAGACTTTTTTATCAGAAATAGCTCAATTTTACAGCAAAATAATACAAATACTTAATTTTTAATTACGTTATTTTTTTACTCAAACAGCTTGAAAATCAGATTTATAAGAAGTAGATAAGAAATTTTTATAAAAAAAACAACTTTTTTAAGTTTGAAGTTGCTTTTATAAAAAAATAGTAGTATTTTTAGATTATCAAATTAAAAGATTTTAAACTCTCAAAAACTAACTTTTAGTAGTTAGATTAAAGATTTTCATTTAGTTATTTTCGGAGAGGGGGCTTTCTGACAAAACTAAAATTCTACCGTTGCAGTATCGGAATGATCTGCAACGGCTTTTTTATGTCTTTTTTATAAACTTTTAGCCTTTCTTTGCTATGCTATTTTTGTTCTTTGGTGTTTTGAGTTGTAATTTTGTACTATAAAATTTTCTTAAACTAATCTCACTCTAAAGAGTGAGTTGCAGAAATGACTTTACTCAAAAAACATTGGTGGAAAATTGCTTGTGTAATTATCCTTTTTTATACAATCATTGGAGGACTTTTGGTACAAGTTCCACGCCTAAATATTCTCAACGAAACTATCAGAAATCTATTCTTTCACGTTCCGATGTGGTTTGGAATGGTTCTGATGCTTCTTGCTTCTGTTATTTATTCGATAATGTATCTCAAAACCTCCAATCCAAAACATGACGATTGGGCAGTAGAACTCGCAAATTCTGGAATTGCTTTTGGCGTGTTAGGAATCTTGACAGGAATGTGGTGGGCAAGATTTACGTGGGGACAATTTTGGAGTGGCGACCCAAAACAAAATGCTTCTGCAATCGCTCTTCTGATTTATTTTGGTTATTTACTTTTGCGTAGTGCCTTGCCAGATGATGAAAAACGAGGTAGAATAAGTGCTGTTTTTAATATTTTTGCCTTTGCCACTTATATTCCACTCATTTATATTTTGCCTAGAATGGTAAACTCATTGCATCCAGGGGCAGAAGGAAATCCTGCTTTTAGTGCCTATGATTATGATAATGATTTAAAACAAGTTTTTTATATTGCCATTATTGGATGGACACTTTTGGGTGTTTGGGTGGCACAGCTTCGTGTCAGAATGCGAAGACTTGAATACAAAACACTTTTTGATTAAAGAAACACAAAATAAACCGTCGTTGAGGCTCAAATACAGCCGTCAACGAGGATAAAAAAAATCTAATGAAAAATATATATCTACTTTTACTCATTTTCTCTTTTGCTTTTTTACCTTTTGCAGCAATAGCACAGGCAGAAAAAACTGACCAAACAGAAACAACTAAAAACGGAAAAATCCCTGTTACGCAGCGAGATTATGAAAATACAGAAGTTGCAATGGCTGATACATTCAGAGAAGATGGCAAAATTTACGTTGTAGTAGCTGTTTTAGCGACTATTTTTGCAGGAATTGTAGTCTTTTTGGTAGTTACAGAATCCAAACTCAAAAAACTAGAAGATTTAGTATATTCTGAAAGAAAGTCTAAAGAGACGACACACAAAGTTTTATAATCAAGTTCGTATTTATATTCAACCATAAAAATAAAAACTATGAAAATTTCACATATAATTGTTCTCGTTATTATTGCTGTTGGTATCGGAATTTTTGTTAGTTCTAGTGAAAATGCCAGTCAGTATGTAGATTTTGACAAAGCTCTTTCCATTGCTAAAAATGGTAGTGATAACAAAATTCATGTTGTAGGTGAACTTCCTAGAGATGCAAATGGCGAAGTAATAGGGATTGAATACAATCCAATGGCAGATGCTAATTTTATGGCATTTCAGCTTGTTGATGAAAAAGGAAAAAAACAGCGTGTCATTACAAGCACTCCTCCACCTTCAATGACGGATTTTAAACGCTCTGAAAAGGTAGTTGTTATTGGGAGATATGAAAGTGCTGAAAACGATGCACAGTTTGTAGTAAGTGATATTCTCCTCAAATGTCCTTCTAAGTATGAAGAAAATACCGTAGCTGTGAAATAATCAAGAATAAAAAAGGTGAAAGTATAATGGAATAGAAATTAAATAAATTGACACTTTTAATTATATAATTAACTAGTAATCAGAAGTTTAATTCGTAATTGTTCCTTTATACTTTTACCTTTTTTCATTTACAGTCTTCAGAAAGTTTATTTTACAACTTCGACTCCTTTCCAAAAAGCCATTTTACCACCTATTTCTTTAGCTGCATCTTTTGGAGTTGGATAATACCAAACTGCATTTTTATTTTCCTCTCCATCTACATCTAACGAATAATAAGAGGCTGTTCCCTTCCAAGGACACATACTTTTATGGTCGCTTTCTTTCAAAAATTCTTTTTTAACAGAGTCAGCAGGAAAATAATGATTTCCTTCTATTTGCACAGTAGTATCACTTTCTGCAATCACTTGCCCATTCCATATTGCTTTCATAATTTGCTTTTTTATTTAGAGTGAAATTTATATATAACCAAAAGATAGTGTAGGTAGAAATTGTTTGAGAAAACTATGTAGAGTATTCTTTATTTTTATTTATGACATAGCTTAAAAAACCACAAAAGGCTTATTCTATAAATATAGAATAAGCCTTTTGATTGGTGTGTGTGTTGTGTTATTTGTGTGTAAGGTCTAAAAGTGTTATAATCCCAAACAAATGAAAATTAAAAACAAAAATTCCAGTAAAACCTTTATGTTGTTCAAAAATGATTCTCAGTAAATATATAGTGTGTGTGTTGATATATTTCTGGGTGTGTAAACCATTTTCTATGTTTTATTCCAATTTTGTGATAGAAAAATTGTATCTTGCTAAGTCTTTGTAAATCACTTTACTTGCTTTGCTTTCTACAAGTGTGTTTTTCTTCTAGCACATAACAAAATTACGGCAAGTAGGGCAGTAAAAATTATACGAAACTCTCTATTTTTTGAATCAATCTTTAAAAGCACTCAAAAAGTAATACTATTGTTTCGTTTTATTTAAAATGATAGTTCTTTTCTTCATTCGTTCTCTTTCCAAATCCGATTTGGTTTATTTCAATTGATTTATCTTCTATTTTATGTCTATTACTCTTTCAGAATCTACAACGTATCAATCTAATAGAACAGCTTTATCCATATTTAATTATTCTGATAAAAATAAAACTAGCTCTACTCATTCTGTTAGTGCTTTAAAACCTAAAACTATTCAAACTGGTAAGGTTACTTTAGTAGTTGTTTTGGAAGGCACTGTTAGTTTTGAATCCAAAGAATATAAGCAAAGTTGTACCATAGGCGAATCATTGATTATCCCTCCTCATAAAGCTGTTCGTTTGGAAGCTCTACAACTAGAAGAAAAACCAAATAAGAAAAACACTAAAACTAAAAAAAATGGTCTTTCTTGGTTAGAACTAGAAGTTCCTATCGAAATAATTAACCTAACTATTTCTCAATACAATAAAATAGGAGTAACAGAAGACGATTGTAAATTAAGAGTAGAAAATAATTCAGTTTGGCAGTTTGGAGAAACTCCTATTAATGTTACGCACGATACAACTATTAAAAAAGCAATTACACGATTAATTGATTTATTTACAGAAGAACATTATAATAAAGATGTTTTTATAGATTTTGCCATTAGAGAACTTATTTTACGATTTGTCAGAACTCCTTCAAGAGATAGAATAGATTTGGAAAAAAATGATGAATCAGAAAACGAAACCAATCCAAGTATTGAGGCTGTTTTGGGCTATATAAAAGAACATATTGACGAACCTATTTCTATCGATACGCTAACAGATATTGCCAGTATGAGTAAGGCAGCATTTTTCAGGACATTTAAAGAAACATTAGATATTTCGCCCATTGATTATATAAATAGAGAGCGTGTAGAAATAGCAAAAAATCGCTTGGTAGATATTTCGAAATCAGTTACAGATATTTGTTATGAGCTAGGTTATAACCACATGACCTATTTTATTCGGGTCTTTAAAAAATATGAAGGAATCACTCCCAAACAGTTTCAGATGAAACAAAATAAAGAAAATATCAAAAGTGAGCAGAATGAAAAAGATAATAATTCAGAAGAAGAAAAGTAGTTTTAGTAGAATAGAACTTTAGATATGTATGAGGATATATTTATTATACTTTGAAGTTGTTTAAGAATAGGTTTGTGCGTGTATTTGTTGGTGTCGCTTCGCTAAAACACCAACAATGGCAGGATTATTTTTCCTTAGAATTGGGTCTGCAAACCCAATTCTAAGGAAAAATCTATATTCTTAAACAACTTCTTTATTAAACAGCAACAAAAATTACAATAAATCATTTTTTTGAAAATATCATTTTCATAAAAATAGCCCGTAATGAAGTCAACACTTTTTACATCCATTAATATTTTAATCATTATATGCATTCATTTGTTTATACTTTATGACTTAGATAAAAATGATAGTAGTGGTTCTTGTGGAATACCATCTATTATAATAGCTTTTATTCCCCTTATTATTAATTTCATTTGGTCTTGCGCAACTATTTTTTTAGTTTCTAAAAGTGCTGAAAAACAATATTTTGATGATACGTCTTTGTATGTCATTATCGCAATTATAGGAAACTCATTGATTGCTTACCTTGCAGAAAGTTACCTTTGGTTACTACTCATGATTCCCTACATATTATTTTTAGGAGAAAGTTTTTATTTGAAGTTTGCTAGAACTCAAGGGTAGAAAAATGAAAAAACTATTTTATTTATTGTTGCTATTAATTTTACTCTCTTCCTGTGAAGACCTAATTTGTAATGGCAATCAAAGTGATTTAGCCAACAAATGGACAGCTCTTCCGACCGAAACTCTCCGTTTTATTCCTTCCATTGAGCGAAATATTATAGAGTTTAGAGTTTCAGAGATTGTTAGGTTAGGCTCTCCAAGTGATTGTTATAATAATTATGAAACTCATTCTATTTTTGGTCAAGATACGATTACAAATGAGTATTTGAGAGGAATAAACTATGAAATAACAGCTACCCAAAACGATGTGCAGATTTATTATTCCTTTCTTTCTGCTGATTTATTTCGTGGAGGAAATCAAACACCCAATATTCAAAAGATAGGTTGCCTATCTGTTCTTGGAGAATCAAGATGTACGAATGAGCGAAACGAAATTGGCAATTTTACTATAAATGGAATACCTCATAAAAATGTTGTAGAACTTATCGAAAACCGAAGCTCAAACCGAAAGGATGTAAAACGAATTTTGGTAAATAACAAAGGAATTTTGCAAATCGAATTCTTTGACGGTGAAATTTGGAGCAGGATTTTTTAAAAAATCACAACAAATCTATTTTTTCTTTAAAAAATGTAACCTAATTCAATGCAAAACAACGTATTGAAGTAATTATTTGTGCCTTCAATTTTTGTATTGTATTTTGTAATCAAATAAGATTTTTACAGTTGTTAGTATTCTCATTAATAACCTAACCTCAAACTTTAAACTATGTCATTTTTACAATTTCTAAATAAAACCAAAAAAATAAGTGTAGCCTTGGCTATCGCTTGTACTGGTTTTGTCTCTTCTTCTACGTTTGCACAGGAAGCAGAGAAGCCTTTTTTGCGTTACCCTGCCATCAGTCCAGACGGTCAAACGGTTGCCTTCTCGTTTCAAGGTGATATTTGGTCTGTGCCTGTGGAGGGTGGAAAAGCGACACGCCTAACCATTCATGAAGCCTACGAATTTAATCCTCATTTTAGCCCAGACGGCAAAATGATTGCTTTTCAAGGCGATCGTTATGGAAATGATGATGTTTTTGTAATGGAAACAGTTGGTTCAATGCCGATGCGACTTACTTACCGTTCTTCGGGCGATAATTTAGCAGGTTGGACAAATGATAATTCACTTTTATTTACAGCTCGTCGTGATTTTGCACAGGCAGAGTGGGCGCAAGAAATTCAGAAAATTTCTGCAACAGGAGGAACTCCATCACGCTATTTTGATGCGCTAGGTTATACGCCTTCGATGTCGCCAGATGGTCGTTTTGTAGCGTATGTAGATGGTTATAATAAGCCAACAAGAAAAAATTATCGTGGCTCTGCAAATCGTGATATATATTTATACGATACCAAAACTAAAAAATATACACAGCTTACGACTTTTGCAGGAAACGATATGCACCCAGATTGGTCAGACAGTCGCAATTTATTCTTTGTGAGCGAAGCTGATGAAAGTTATAACCTTTATAAAATTAACCTGACAGATGAAGGAGCAATAAATGGAACAACACAACAACTCACTACTTTCAAAGATGATGGCGTACGTCATTTTGATGTCAGTAAAGATGGAAAAACAATCGTTTTGGAACAAGGAACAGGCGTTTTTAAACTAGATGTTGATTCTAAAAAAATTGAACCATTGAATGTAAATGTAACCTATGATTATCGTTTTGACCCAATAGAAAGAAAAACATATAGTAATCGTTTGCAAGAATATTCAGTTTCTCCGAATGGAAAATTGGTAACTTTTGCAGTTCGTGGGGAAGTATTTTTGATGGAAAATGATAAAGAAAACAAAAGAACGGTAAGACTTACAAATAGTGCTTTCCGTGAACAAGAAGTTGCTTTTCTAAATGATTCTACTGTTTTGATTGTTTCTGATAGAGAAGGACAGAAAGATATTTTCATGGTCAATTCTGCTGATGAAAAAGAAAATAGTTTGTTTAGAACATTAAAATACGAAACTACTCGTCTGACCGAAACACCAGTACATGAAGATAACTTGACCGTTTCGCCTAATGGAAAGAAAATTTCTTTTACTCGTTCAAACAAACTTATCATTGCTGATATTGATGGGAAAACAGGAAAGATAAGCAATGAAAAAGTCATTTTAGAAGGTTGGAATTCTGCTGATGGTTTGCAATGGTCGCCTGATAGCAAATGGATTGCATACAGTCAAGAAGATTTGAATTTTAATGCAGAAGTGTATATCACAGCAGCAGATGGAAGTACAAAACCAGTAAATATTAGTTATCATCCTCGTATTGATAGCGAACCTTTTTGGAGTAAAGATGGAAGTAAATTAGGTTTTATTTCAGAGCGTAACAACGGAGATGCTGATGTTTGGTTTGTTTGGCTTAATAAAAAAGACTGGCAAAAAACAAAAAGCGATTGGGAAGAAAAGATAAGTTACGACGACGACGAAGTAGAAACGAACAGTAGTTCATCTAAAAAAGATGATGACAAGGACAAAAAAGATGACAAAAAGAAAGAAGTAGAACCTATCGAAATTGATTTTGATAGAATCCACGAACGCCTTGTACAAGTAACAATGATGAACGGCAATGAGTCTGACTTAGTCATTTCTGATGATGGCGAAACGTTTTATTTTGTTACTAATCGTGGTGGCTGGTCTGCCTCTACTGATGACCAAGATTTATATTCTGTAAAATGGAATGGCGATGAAAGAAAACCTCTTACACAAGGAGGAACAACGCCTTATGGAGTAAGCTTATCGCCTGATGGAAAGGAATTATTTTATGTTGCTCGTGGTGGTTCACTTTTCAAAGTTCCTGTTGCAACTGGAAAACCAGAAGGTTTATCTTTTTCTGC
The DNA here is from genome assembly GCF_037126435.1 of Bernardetia sp. ABR2-2B. Lineage (GTDB taxonomy): Bacteria > Bacteroidota > Bacteroidia > Cytophagales > Bernardetiaceae > Bernardetia. The sequence continues at coordinate 2,435,662 of NZ_CP147020.1, forward strand.
TCGTATGGAAATTGATTATGAAAAAGAAAGAGAAGGAATTTTTAATGAAGTTTGGAGTTTGATAAATGAACGTTTTTATGACCCTAAATTTCACGGTGAAAACTGGCAAGAATTAGGCAAAAAATATAAAGACTGGACTCAAAAAGCATCTTCTGAACGTGATTTTGAAGCCATGATGAATTTGATGTTAGGAGAACTCAATGCAAGTCACATGGGATATTATGCAGGAGATAGAGCCGAAACACAGCGTGAACGTACAGGTCTTTTAGGAACTGAAATCGTAATGACCAAAGAAGGTGCAAAGGTAATGCGTGTAATTCCAAATAGCCCTGCTGATAAAGAATTTAGCAAAATAATGGTAGGCGATGTTATTACTTCAGTAGATGGACAAGAAGTAAAAATGGATGAAAACTTCTATAACCTTTTTGCTGATAAGTCTGATATTCGTACTGTTTTGGGAGTCCAAAATACAAAAGGAGAAACGAGGGAAGTTGTTATCCGTCCTGTGTCTTCTTTGGGAGATGAATTGTATGAAGAATGGGTAAGAGAACGTCAAAAATTGACCGAAAAATATTCGAATGGAAAGCTTGGTTATATCCACATCGAAGGAATGAACTGGCAAAGTTTTGAGCGTTTTGAAAGAGAATTGGCTGCACAAGGCGAAGGAAAAGAAGGGTTAGTAATTGATGTTCGTTTCAATGGTGGTGGCTGGACTACCGACTATTTAATGGCAATTCTGACAACGAAACAACATGCTTATACTGTTCCTAGAGGTGCAACAGAAGACTTGAAAAATCAAAAAGATTTTGCAGGTTATTATCCGTACGGTGAGCGTTTGCCTTTCCCTGTTTGGACAAAACCTTCTATTGCTCTTTGTAATGCAAATAGTTACTCAAATGCCGAAATTTTCTCACATGCTTATAAAACGTTAGGCTTGGGAACGCTTGTAGGACAGCCTACTTTCGGAGCTGTTATTTCTACTGGTGCAGGAAGATTGATTGATGGTTCAGTTGTTCGTTTGCCGTTTAGAGGTTGGTATGTAAAAGGCTCTGGAATGAATATGGAAAATAATGGAGCGCAGCCTGATGTTTTGGTAGAAAACTCTCCAAATGCAAAAGCAAACAATGAAGACGAGCAGTTGAAAAAGTCTGTTGAAATTTTGTTGAAGCAAATTGCAGAAAAGAAAACAAGTAGTGGAAAACCGTAATAATTACGATTTTTGATTGAACTAACAAAGCCTTTGTATCATTCTTTTGATACGAAGGCTTTGTTTATTAAAAAAAACACTTGTTTTCTTCTAAAAGAAATGGCTATTAAAGCTAAGAAAATCATTTCATCGAAACTACTAGTTTTCCAAATCCTTCGCCATCTTTCATTATATCAAAAGCTGAAATTATATCAGAAAAAGGTGTTACAGAACCAATAATCGGTTTTATCTTGTGTTTTTCTACGAAGTTTACCATTTCTACAAATTCTTTATCACTTCCCATAGTTGAGCCTTGAATTCGGATTTGATTAAAAAACATTCTATACAAATCGATTTTTTGAGGCAAACCTAAAGTTGCACCGTAAAACACAATCCTCCCAGAACGCCCTAAGAGTTTGATAATTTCGGCAAATGTTTCTCCTCCTGCACTATCAATGGCACAATCAAAACTTCCTGCTTTATCTTTTAACTGTTTGTTCCAATCTGGGTCTTTATAATTGACTGCTCCTGCTGCCCCCATTTCTTCTAAGGTTTCTAATTTTTCATCATCTCCAGAAGTTACAAAAACTTTTGCTCCTGCTGCAAGTGCAAATTGAAAAGCAAATTGAGCTACACCACCACCAGCACCCGAAATCAATACCTTACTTCCTTTTTGTATTCCTCCGTGATAAAACGCAGAGCGAAAAGCTGTCAATCCTGCAAGTGGCAAAGCAGCAGCTTCTTCTAATGAAAGTAATTTTGGTTTCTCTACTAACCTATCTTGATTTACACAAAGAAATTCGGCAAAAGTTCCGTCTGTGGGCATTCCCAAAATATAATAATCTGCTGATTGGTGTCTTTCATCATCTCCCCAATTATTATTTGGATTGATAATTACCGTCTTTGATTCCCATTTTTTTGCATTCTCTCCTGTTCTTACTACAATTCCACAGCCATCAGAGCCCAAAGTAGAAGGACGAATACCTGGATAAAGTCCCTCACGTATCCATTGGTCTCGTCTATTTAGAGCTGCCGTTTGCATTTGAATAAGAACTTCATTTTCCTTTGGTTCAGGAGTTTTGATGTCTTGTAATTGGATTCTGTCTGTGTGTGAAGAGTCTTTTTCAAGAAGGCGTAAGGCAAACATAAGATTGAAATAAATGAGTAATAAAAAAAATTATTTTTTGGTTGCGCTTACAATATAATAAGAAAAATGATTTCTTGCTAATCCTAAAAACATCGTCATAAGAGGAGCAAAAACATTATTTTTTCGCTCTTGATTTAGATTTTTTACAGATTTTAAGTTGAACTGTTTGAGTAAAAACTTGAGAGTAATATAAGGAACATGAGCCACCGAAGGTGCAACTTTCCACGAAATATCTTCCACCTTTATGTCTGTAAAACTTGCTTTTTCCATTGCTTTTACAAATGGGTTTATCTGTCCCATTTCTGATAATGCCCAACACTCACACGTTTTATTATAGGCTTTTTCTACTAAAAAAGGAAGTTCGTTTCCGTGTTTTAAAAATCCATCTGCTATTACTAACTTCCCTCCTTTTTTGAGTAACCGACTAGCTTCTTCCAAGAGTTCTGATTTATCTTTTCCATTTCCATAACAACTACTTTCGATAGCATAAGCAGAAGTAAAACTTTCATTTGCAAAAGGTGTATTTGTATAATCTGTACAAAAGAAATTGATGTTACTTTCTACATTTTGGTTTTGAATTTTGCCTTCTTCTATTTCTTTTTTTAAAAGATATTTTCCAAGTTCTATTTGTTCTTGAACAAGTGTAACGGCTGTTATTTTCGCAAAAGGGTATTTTTGAGCAAAATATCTTGCACTTGTTCCTACTCCACAACCCAAATCAATAGCTTTTATTTCTTGATTTGTTTTTGTGATATACTCTTCATTTTTTGGAATTTCTAAACGCTCAAAAACTTCTTTTGTCATTTGAAGAAGCATTTTTTCTAAGTCAAAAGGATTCATTCCTGTTTTATAAAAACCAAAATGCATGTGGTAGTTTTCACTCCAAAATTTATAATCTTCGGTAGCTTTTTGATAATATGAAATGAGATTTTCATAATTTTTGGAAGATGAATTTTCTACTATCAATTTGTTTGAGTTTTTTCTGATGGAACTAAAAGTATTTTCAGTTTGGTTTTGTGGAAAAGAAAGTGATTCAGAGGAAGAAATGAGCGTAGTTTTCATAATTTTCATTTTAAATTGAAAGTTCTGAAAGTATAACGTAGAGTAGTATCTCTTAAGTTACATTTTTTATAAAAAAAATTCACAAACTGACTTTTAAATCTTAAAAAACTGATAATCAAAACTTTAAAAAATTAAAATTATGACTTATATTATGGTAGATATTGAAGCTGATGGCGCAATTCCATCAGATTATTCTATGATTTCATTGGGTGCAATTGTAGTTGATGAACCTCTTGATAAAACGTTTTATCGATGTTTGCAGCCCATTTCAGAAAATTATAATCCAAAAGCTTTAGCAGTTTCGGGTTTTAGTAGAGAAGAAACAATGAACTTTGCAAAGCCGAAAATTGTAATGCAAGAATTTTCAAGTTGGATAAAAGAGGTTTGTAAAGACCGCCCCATTTTTATTAGTGATAATAATGGCTTTGATTGGATGTTTGTCTGTTGGTATTTTCATCATTTTTTGGGAGAAAATCCGTTTGGTTTTAGTTCGCAAAACTTAGGAAGTCTTTACAAAGGCATTGTTAAAGATACTTTCAAAAACTTTAAGCATCTGCGCCAAACTAAACATACGCACAATGCACTTGATGATGCCAAAGGAAATGCAGAGGCATTATTGACTATCAAAAAAGAGTTTGGATTGAAAATTAAATTCTAAAAATCACTATTATTGTTCATTTTATTACAGCAAAAAGAATTTAAGAAACAGCTATTTTGCTTATAAACAATGCGTTTGGCTTGAAATATGTTAGATTTTTATAAAAAATGGAACTTATTTTATTTGTAATTATACTATTTCAAATAAATTTGAGTTAAGAGCATCTTTTTAAAAAAGAAACAAGCTCTAAGAGAAAACAATTATTTAAAATATTTACTATCTTATATTTGTTTTCATCATTTTGTGAAAAGAATATCCTATCATGTCTAATCCTTAAATCTATTACCATTTTGAAAAGAAATTTATTTATACTCCTTTTTACAAGTCTCTTGCTAGGCTTAGTTATGGGTTGTGCTTCTGTTACGCCTGTTGTTGCTCAAACTCCTACTATTGACCCAGACAAACCCAATATAGAATTACTTTCAGATGAGCAAATCCAAGAATGGAACTCAAAACCAATAAAGGAATGGAATGATTTTTTCGGTTCAGAAACCGAAACATGGAATCCATTTCAAATGAAATTTTATGAAGATGTATCTGTAAAAGCTCTTTCAGATGAAGAAAAAGATGAATTAATGAATTATCAAGATGAAGATTGGGAGAAAAGATTTGGAGGAACAATGGACACTTGGAAAATACATCAACTTCTTTTTTACTCTGCTATTTTGAATTTATCAGTCAATTAAAAAGTCAAAATTATTACATAAAAAAAACTCATTCTTTCCTAAAAAGAATGAGTTTTTTAGTGCCTATCATTTTTAAAATCTATTCTAGCACTACTTTTTTGTTTACTACCTTATCTGACATTATTATTTGAACATAATACACTCCTTTTGTGAGTGTTCTGACATCAAAAATAAAACGTTTCTTCGTAATTTTTTCTTTCGAACTAGTAATTAATTCTTGCCCCAAACTATTATAGATACGAATCATTACTTCATCACTTGTTTGTAACTCTACATAGGCATTGAGATAGTCAGAAGCAGGATTTGGATACACCAAGACTTGATAATCAGTAATGTCTTCCCCCCCAGTAATTACAGGTTTGTCTATCACAACTAAATTTTTGCTCAATGAATCAATACAACCCAAACTATCTCTAGTAATTAAGATAACTTTATACTCTCCTTGCTGCTTATAAATAGTTTGAGCGTTTTGAGTCATAGCAATTTCTCCATTCCCAAAACTCCAATACCACCAAACAGAACTATTACTTTTATCTTCCAAAAATAAAGTATCTTGTTCGAAAAGGTTAAGCGTATCGGTTACACTCATTTCAAAATCAGAGGAAGGACGACTAAAATCTATTTTTACTTTAACAGGGAAACTTTCTAAAGCAGAATCTAGATTTGTAACCCAAATATCTTTAGGCTGACTTATAAAACCCACGTTATATGTTCTTCCTGTATGGATAGGACGAGAACTTGTAGGCAAATCATAGAAATTAAATAATGTACCTCCTTGTGGAACAATGGTAGTTGAATCAAACCTACACACAAATAAATCATTTATAATTGGCTTTGGAGAACGTCTGAATACAAGTAAACTCTTTGAAGCTGTTCCTTGACATCCTGCTGCTGTTCTGACAGTCAGTGTAATGACATAATCTCCTTGTGTATTATAACTATGTACAGGGTTTCGCTCTGTTGAAGTTGTTCCATCTCCAAAATCCCACAACCACGATACAGCAGAAGTAGTATTATCTGTAAACCTAACTTCCGTATTTTCATCTAAGAAAAGCTCTCGCAAGAAATCAAAACTAGGCGCAACTTGCACTACTTCCAAGTATGTTTTTACAGGGTCGCTCTCAATTAAAGAATCAGCTCCTGTTATATACAATGCAGAAGGAAGAATAGAGTTTGGTGGAAATGAAATTTCGTGTCCTTGTGCAATAGGGAGGGAGTCTAAATCAGAATAAAAATTAAAATTTGTGCCTCCATTAGGTCTTATTGTAAGTCTGTTTCCTTTACACACTTTTATCAGAGAAGTAATAGAAGGTTTTGAAGATTTCTTTCCAACATAAAAACTCTTTTCAACAACTTTAATACAACCAAACTGATTCTTAACTGTCATTTTAACGTTATACTTTCCTTGAGCATCATACATGTGGCTCACAACTGTTCCTACTTTAGTAGGCGAACCATCACCAAAATCCCAAGTCGTACTATATATAAAAAAATCACTTGTTGATGTACTTTGAAACAATACATTATCATATAAGAGTGTATCTTGTGTAGGACTAGCTGTGAAATCAGCATCTAGTTTTGCCCATTGTATTTTTACTAAAACCTTATTACTTTCCAATGCAGAATCTATATTACTGATATACAAACTGTCAATAGATTTTGGTGGTACTAGATAACTTCTTCCCCTTGCTAAAAGTCTATCCTCCGAATCATAAAATTTGAAATTAGTTCCTGTTGCAGAAGGACGTATTTCGATAGGTGTATTATCACAAGACTGTTGTGCAGTAGTAAATATGACAGGGTCAGGAGATTTTCGTACAGCATTAATTCTCTTCACTATCGTACTCGTACATCCTGCAATATCTGTAATGGTTAGAGTAACAGAGTAAGTTCCTTGTCTAGAATAAGTCGTAGAAGGATTTTCTAGCGTAGAAGTAGCTCCATTTCCAAAATTCCATAACCAAGAAACGGCATTCTGGCTTCTATCATTGAAACGGATAGTATTAAATTCATCTAAATTGATTTGAGAAGGAGAACTAAAATTAGCTACAGCAGTACGTGCGCTAAAACGAAGTAATGTGTAATCTCCCTCCAAAACTGAATCTGTATTAGTTACATAAAAAGTACGACCTAAATCAGCAGGTGTAAGTGTAAAAGAAGTGCCTGATTGAATAGGTGTTTGTGTGTTAGCTATATCATAAAGTCTAAAATTTGTTCCTCCCTCTGGGGTAATTGTATAAGAAGTATTTTCACAAAGCGTATTATTTACTATTGGAGTCGGTGAAATAGAGGATAGTGTGTCAGTTGCCAAAACAGCAGCATCATGAGCATCTCTAAGAGCAGACAAAGTAGGAGCAACCATCACAACGAAGGTAACTTTACGTGTTTCATTTATTTCAAAATTTTCTAAAACTGTTCCCACAATATGAGCTACATCTCCTCCACTAGTGCTAAACCCTGCACGTTTCTTTGAAACTCCAGTCGAAACACTTTGATATTTTTCAGCAGAAGCAAAACCATCATTTACATTAATATTGTTGCCACCCACATTTTGAAAATCTAATGCAAAATAGGTTTTTTTCGTACCAATTGCTTTTATACCTGCATATCCACTAGTGCCTGTTCCAAATACATAACCAAATTCACGGTTGTTCTCCCAATCTGCAAAGTTGCGTGTATAATCTCCTAAATTCCAATCATAATACAAACCTACATTCATAGAATCCATTACAGCACCACTTATGTTAGTAAATTCATATTCTAAAATAACATATTGATGATGAGGTGTATTAGTTCTTCCTTTTACTGTATGCGTTACATGAACTCCCACAGGAGGAACAATAGCACCTAGCGTATCAGCAAATTCTGATGTTGCTTTAGTAAAAAATGGTGTTTTTTCTGTAATTCTAGGAATGTCAATCATTTTAAAATCATCATCTTTATATACTCCATTAATATTTGTCAATATATTATCTGACACATTTGTAGAAGATTTGCCAACGATTAATCCCCCTTCTTGAAGAGTTTGAGAACCATTTGAAGTGATTCCATTTCCCAAGCTATTATAAATATCATAAAATCCTGCACGTCCATTTCCCGTAAGTGTAAAGTTTATGGTATTAAATGGAATGGCTAAATAAGGTGCATTGACAGGAATACTAAAGTATTGATAATCTGAATAATTTGTATCTGAAAAACCTAAGCGAAATTTCACTTTCAAATCTAAGGGAGCATCTTGACTAACAATAAAACGAAAAGGAACAGTAGCATTATTTTTTTGCTGCATGGTTGCCATTGTACTTGTATTGAATACGCTATCTATAACTTCTATATAAGGAGAAGATGTCGAAATAATAACTTTTCCATTTTCCGTAATTGGATTCAAATAATTGATGAAATCTGCCTCTAATGTGATAGTATCACCAGAAAAAGCAGTCTGTCCATTTCTACCAAAATAAGAAATATTGTCCATTCTAAGAGCCTTTGCGCTACTTTGTTCATTTAAAGCTCTAAAAGCGTTTACCCTGCCTTTACCTAATTTTTCCAAGTAAGGAGCATTTGCTGGTAAATTATATTTATTATCTGCCGTTACACGGACAAGCTCTCCTGCTTGGGCTGCAGACAAATTGGGAAATGCTGAACGAACCAAAGCAGCAATACCAGCCACAAACGGAGAGGCATAAGATGATCCCCATGCATAACTATAAGAACCATTTGCATGAGTAGTAAGAACTCTAACCCCTGGTGCCATTACATCTACATACGTACTAAACGTTGAGCCTGAAAATCTATTATCTCCAGTATCAGAGTGTGCAACTGAAAGCACATGTTTGTAAGAAGCAGGGTAAAAATCTAATTCTTGCGCTGTATTTCCTGCTGCAGCTACTACTAGAGCATCCTTTACAAGTGTTACATAATCAATTACGTCTTGCTCCCATTGAAAACCCAAATTAGGACGACCAATAGAAACATTAATTACCTTACAGCCATTTTCAGCAGCATATAAAATTCCATCATACATATTGACAATTCGATAAGAAGGGGAAAGAACAGCCACAGGTAAAATACGGCAATTAAAACTTGCTCCTGCTATGCCTAACCCATCATCGGTTGTGGCAGCAGCCATACCTGCGACACCAGTTCCATGTCCTTGAAAATCATAAGAAGCGGGAGACATAAATCCAAAACTATACCCCAAGCTATCATCTACAAAACCATTATTATCATCATCTATTCCAGTTTGTCCATACTTTTCAGCATAATTAACTTTAATTTGATTCTTCAAATCTTGGTGGATATAATGCACACCAGTATCTACAATTCCAATAACAGTATTGCTATCTCCTTTATGCAAACCCCAAGCTGCATACAACTGACTTACATCTAATTGCCATTGAGCTGACATAGAAGGATCATTAGGAATATAAGGAGGAGCTAGAATATAATTAGGATAAATAGGTTCGGCATACTCTACAAAATCTTGATTTTGATAATAATGAATAGCTTCTTGAAGAGATGAAGAAGAAGCAATATCTATTTCATACCAATCCTGCAAACGAATAGTATTAGCTTGAATAGTTTTAATAGAAGGGATTTTTGAGTTTTGGGTTGCAACTTTAAACCTTCTTTCTATTTTTTGAACTTTGAATTGTGAGTTAGCTTGTTGTAATTTGTTAGTAGTGTTTGGCTTTATTTTGACCATCAATTTATTACTTAATGGCTTGATACTTTCAAAATTATCAGGAAGATATTGAGCAATAGTACTTGTTGGCAATAAAAAAAATGCCGTACAAATAACAGTTGTAAGTAGTAGAGAAATAGCCTTGCTGCCTTCTGGTAAATTTATGTGCATATCAAAAAATAATTAATCTAAAAGTTTTTAACTAAGATAAGTGCTAACAGTAAATATTTTTATCTCACTAAAAGATAAAATATAGTCTTTCAATTTCTTTAAATAAAGTTTACTAACTAAATATTAACGTGTAAATAAGCTTTTAGTTACAAAAATAACAAATTAGACAGACTCTTATAAAAACATAACTTACTGACAATCAATAAATAAACAAAAAAAAGACCAACTATCAAAGTAGATAATTGGTCTTTTAATCAAAATTTAATCTAGTTATGATTTAGATTTAATTTCAGAGTTTATATTAGAAAGTCAAATTATTATTATCTAACAATTTTGAATTCTACACGACGGTTGATAGCCATATTTGCTTGATTAGCTCTTCCATCTACTTCATTAGGAACAGTAGGTTGTGCTTCACCATATCCTTCAGACTCTAAACGTTCAGTAGGAATTCCTTTAGAAACTAAATAATCTAAAGCAGATTTTGCACGGTTTTGAGAAAGACGTTGGTTATACGAATCTCCACCACGGTAATCCGTGTGTGCTTCAATACGGATTTTCATTTTAGGATAATCAGTTAAGAATTGATATACTTTATCCAATTCAGCTTTTGCTTCTGCATTCAAATCCCAACGAGCTGTTCTAAAGTTGATGTTATCAAACTTAATTTTTGTAGCATCAAGCATATAAAGAATTTTGTTTACTTTATCACCAAACTGTGCTTGAGTAAGGTCTAATGTATCTACTTCTTCCATATAGTTACCTGTTGCCTCAGCAGTCAATGTATAAACCTGACCTGGATCAAGACGAGCTTCATATTTACCAGTTCCAGCTTTCTCAACATCTCCAATACTAGTATCATCAGCAGCTTTAACAGTAAGTTTTGCATCTACAGGCTGCTCATCAATAGCATCAAGAAGAGTAACAGTAACTTCAACACCTTTAGGTACTAAACGTACACGTTGGTAAAGATTAGTAATTTCGTCAGCATTTGTGAAATCCCACATAAAAGTATATGGTAAGTAATCTTCGTGATCAATACTTACTTTGTATGTATTTCCTTCTGTAATTACAGTAGAGAATTTACCAGTTTCTTCGTCGTTGTACTTGTCATATCCTAAAGAAGGACGAGTTTGATTTTCAAACTTCATGATAGTATAAACAGGCTCTCCTGTAACTGAATCTTCTACATTACCACGAGCCATCATTACTTTACGAGGAGCAAAGCCTGGAGGAACTAATGTCCAAAAAATTTCACGAGAAGCATTCATAGCAGCATCAAAATACATCACTGTATGCGCTCCATCATTTGGTGCCATACTTACATACCCTTCAGCAGAAAGATGATTAGCAAAATCAGCAGCCATTGGGTCACCCCAAGACTCACCTTCCATACGTGACATAAACAAATCAAAATCTTTAGCATCAGCACGGATACCTTTTGTATGACCTTGCATTTTAGCTCCTTCTTTCATAGAAGTATAAAACATAGTTTCACCATCAGGCATGATACGAAATGCTTTGCTACAATCTTCATTCATAGCACCTACTACTTCTTCACCAGCAGACCATACATTGTCAGCAGAACGGCTAGAAACCATTGCAGTATAACACCATACTTTTTCAGATTTAGATTTAGACTCTGTTTCTTCAGTAGAACCAGCCTCATCAGTATTGTTTTCTGCACCTTCAGCACGTTGCATATAATACATACGATTTCCGTCAGCAGAAACAGTTGGGAAACCTTGGTAGTCAGCAGTATTTACGTCTCCTAAGTTTGTAGGCTCACCAAATTCACCGTCCATACTCTCACGAGTAGCTACGTATAAATCCATTCCACCTTTTGTATCTTCCATGTTAGAAGAAAAGAAAAGGCTCATTCCGTCATAGCTTAAAAATGGACCAGAAATTACAGTGCTATCACCTGCTTTAGAATTAATCGATTCCAATGCAGTTGGTTTTGTCCATTTGCCATTGTCATCACGAGTAGTCATATAAAGACCATATCCTTTCCATCCTTTTCCACGATTAGATTGGAAAATTAATGTTTTGCCATCACGACTGATAGCAGGAGAGACTTCGTCAGTAAGAAGTTGGTTTACGGCAGGTGGTAAACGAAAACGTTGTGGGTCATGCCATTGTTCATAGATGCTTGTAGCACCATCTTTTGCTTTGTCGTCGCTTTCGGCTGTAGTATCAGCATCTTGTGCTTTAGCGAATGTACCAGCCAAAAGAAACATGAGCAATAAGCTCAAATTACGGATTCCTTTTTTCATAATCAGGGTATTAGATTGAAATTAGCGATTAGGTTAAGTTGTTACAAAGAAAATAAATACTATAAAAGACAGCAACTTTATATTAAAATAAGTTGAGATAATTTGAAATAAATTAAATTAAAGCAGCTTTTTATTCTAAAAGTCTGCTAAATTCATTAAAAAGTAAGCTAAAAACAAGTCGAAACTAAAATTAAAAATCGCTAGAATTTATTTTGAGATTCAGTTTACTCTATTTTATTTACTTTTCTGATTTATATTATTTTAGTCAATTTGATTTCACTTTTGTTCTTGATATGTATTCCAAAATCTATTGTACTCTGTAAAAATATAACGCAAAAATACGTAAAAACAAATACAGAATCGCTTTTTAATTAGATACTTATCAAATAATTGGATTAAAATCAAAATTAGATTAAATCTTTATTGCATTTTTTAGTATATAAATACTTTGAAAAAATTATTTTAAATATTTAAATAATAGGGTTTATTAGAAAGAGACTATTTTAAATAATATCATTTAAGATACTATTCTATTTATCTATTAGTAATTAATTCTTACAATTTTCTTCGAGTATGATACTAACTCTAATGAAGTTTTGTGCAAGATAGTCACTAATACTGCTTTCTATGAAAACACAAAGATAGTTGTTTACAAATTTAAACCAAAAAAACAGAATTTAATAAAAATTAGTGTATTTTTTAGATAAAAATCATGTTTTTTTTCAAATCAATAAGGTTTTTATTCCAAAAAAATGATGTTGAAAACAAAATATAATATTCTAGCTTGTGAAAAACACACTCTAAATCTATTTGTAACTTGCTCTTATAAATCTTGAGTTTTGTTGTAAATCCTTAAAAATTGTACAGTTTTCTAGATTAAAACTCATAAAAAGGTCTTTTGTTTCATTTGCTAAATATTGGTTTATTTCAACATAAAGTAAGCCACTTTTACAATTTATGTTGCATACAAAAAACTTAGCTAATGCCTTATAAAAAATAAGTGGTTTTTTATTTTCAACAAAGAGAGCTATATGTGGTTCAAAGTTAAGCACATTATTACTCATGACTTTTTTTTCAGATTCTCTGATGTAAGGAGGATTACTAATCAGATGCTCTACACTTTGTAATTGAGGGTAATTCAAAAATATTTGGGTAAAGCTTTCTTGGAGAAAATCTAATTCTATGAACTCTATATTAGTTACATTATTTTTTTTAGCATTATTTTTAGCTATCTCTAAGGCTTCTTTTGAAATATCAATAGCTATAAAATGAAAATTAGGGAGATTTTTTGCAAGTGTAATACTGATACAACCACTTCCAGTTCCTACCTCTAAGAAAGTTGTTTTATTTTTACTTTTAAATTCAAAATCTTTTAAGACTTGATGAACAAGCTCCTCTGTTTCAGGTCGTGGAATCAAAACAGCAGGGCTAATATCAAACTCTAACCCATAAAAATAAGCCTTACCAGTAACATACTGTAAAGGCTCATTATTTTTCAAACGTTCTACTTTTTTATCTAAAAAATTGATTTCTTCTTGATTCAGTAAATAATTAGAAAAATCCATTCTATTTACTAATAATGTATCTTCTATCAAAAAACGTAAAGTTGCTTGACTTTCTCGTTCATCTATTTCAGTAGAAATTAATGATGATGTTTTTTTTCTTAGATATTCTGAAACAAGCATTTTTTAGATTTTAGAATAAGTTAGAATATAATTAACTATGAAAAATCTTAATTGCTTGTTCAATGTATTTGAAGGTAGTTAAGATTTCAGGTTTTCCATCTACGACAGCTACTGTATGCTCAAAGTGTGCAGAAGGCTTTCCATCTCTAGTCATTATTGTCCATCCGTCAGAGTGTTGTACCACGGCTTTAGAACCCAAATTAATCATTGGTTCGATAGCTATTACTAATCCATTACGTATTTTATCTCCCTTTTTAGGTTTTCCAAAGTTTGGAACTTCTGGGGCTTCATGCAGACTTCTTCCCAGTCCGTGTCCTACCAATTCTCTCACAACTGAATATCCTTTTGACTCTGTATGTTTTTGAATTGCATTACTAATATCTCCTATTCTATTTCCGTAAACTAACTGTTCGATTCCCAAATACAAAGCTTCTTTAGTTGCTTTTAACAAATTTTTAACCTCTGCACTAACTTCTCCAATCTCATACGTGTAAGCACTATCTGCATGAAAACCATTAAGTAGAACTCCACAGTCAATTGAAACAATATCTCCATTTTTTAATGGACGATTATTAGGCAACCCATGAACAACTTGGTCATTGACAGAAGTAAGCAAAGAACTAGGGCAACCATAAAGCCCTAAAAAACTAGGAACAGCACCATTATCTTTTATAAATTCGAAGGCTATCTTGTCAAGTTCAAGAGTAGTAATACCAGGCATTACACGTTTTGCAACTTCTGCATGTGTACGTCCTAATAAGTCTGCGCTTGCACGCATTTTTTCTAAATCTTGAGCTGTTTTATATATTGGTTTCCCCATTTTAATTCCTTTTTTTTATTCAAAACAAACAAAGCACCAAGACGATTTGATTCTTGATGCTTTGTATATATGATTATAAAATCTGAACAAATCGTACTTTAAATAATGAAATAATAAAGTCTTTTGTTTGGATTTATATATAATTCATTGGTTGAGCCTGACGACCTTTTACATTTCCTGTATTCATTAGTCCATCATATTCTTTATTCAATAGATAACTTTCAATTTGCTGTAATGTATCTAAAACAACACCTACCATAATAAGTAGAGAAGTTCCACCATAGAATTGAGCAAATTGAGTACCTACACCAGCAGCAGCAGCTACAGCAGGAAGAACAGCTATAATTGCAATAAAGATTGCACCAGGAAGTGTAATTCTATCCAATATTTTACCTAAGTAGTTTTTGGTTTCTTCACCTGGAGTTACTCCTGGGACAAAACCACCACTATCCTTTAGATTATCAGAGATTTGCTGAACATTTATAGTCATTGCTGTATAGAAGAATGTAAAAGCAATAATTAATAAAGCAAAAAGAATATTATATTCTAAAGATGTAAAATCAGAAAACTGAGTTGCTATATAAGTTGCATTTGGTGTATCATCTCCTTGAAAAGCACCAGCTATCAAAGGAGGCAGAAACATAAGAGCTTGAGCAAAGATAATTGGCATTACACCTGCTGCATTCACTTTAAGAGGTAATGCAGAACGTTTTTTCTGAGTAAGCATTTGTTTTTGAGAACGCCCCGCTACTTGTTTTACGTATTGAAGAGGAACATAACGTACTGCTTGTACAATCAGAACCACTCCCATAACTACTAAGTAAAGAGCTAATATTTCTAATACAAAGATAAATACTCCTCCCATTCCTTTCAAAGTTGCTTCTGAAACGATAGCCATTGGGAAACGTGAAATAATACCTATCATGATAAGAAGTGAGATACCATTTCCAATTCCTTTATCTGTAATTTTTTCTCCTAACCACATACAAAAAACTGTACCTGAAGTAAGAATAACGAGAGAAGAAATTAAAAAGAAGGTTGGACTAATTTCAGGAACAATCGCACTAGCAGGAATTGTACCTTTAATATATGCAAAACCTTGCCCAATAGTGATAAGTATAGTAAGCGCACGAGTAATTTGAGTGAGTTTTTTACGACCCGATTCTCCTTCTTTCTGCATCTTTTGGAAGGTCGGAACAGCAACAGTAAGAAGCTGAATGATAATTGATGCAGAAATATAAGGCATAATACCTAATGCAAATATAGAAGCACGCTCAAAAGCTCCTCCTAATATTTGATTGATGAAGTCTAAAACTCCAGTGCTTTCATTTAATTTGGCAGGATCTACGCCTGGCAAAACAATAAAAGAACCCAAACGAAAGACCATCAGTAATCCTAAAGTAAGGAGAATACGGTCTTTGAGTTCTTTTACAGAAAATATATTTCTTATAGTTTCAAAAAACTTCATCATAATTCTTTTTCCAGTTTACTAAATTTTGTAGGCTTTTAAAAAACTAAAAACACACAATACTAGATATAGTAATTAGTATAATTTGTATTTTAATCAAGATAAGCCAATTACGAATTACATTTTGCAAGTCATAATCGGCTTTTCTATCTTAGTTGTTAGAGAGTAGTAGCTTTTCCACCTGCTTTTTCAATGCTTTCTTTTGCAGAAGCTGAAAATTTGTGTGCAGTAATTTCAATAGCACTAGTTAGTTCTCCACGATTCAATATTTTAATTAAATCGCCTTTCCCTGCTAGACCATTTGCAGCTAATAATTCTACTGTAATAACGTTAGTATTTTTCTTTGTAGCAAGTTCTTGGAGAGTGTCCAAATTAATTGGCTTGTAGGCTACACGACCTGGATTTTTGAATCCAAATTTAGGAACACGACGTTGAAGAGGCATCTGTCCACCTTCAAAACCTAATTTTTGGCTATAACCAGAGCGAGATTGCGCTCCATTGTGTCCACGTGTAGAAGTACCTCCACGTCCAGAACCTTGTCCACGACCTACTCTTTTTCTAGACTTTACAGCCCCTTTTGCAGGTCTTAATTGGTGAAGTTTCATCAGTTAGATTAGTTTTTACTTACTCAAAACTCGCTGTTTACTAATCTATATAATTTATATAGGCTAAACGCTTTGAGCAAAATTAAATGAATTAAAAGACAAAATCCTTATAAAAAGACAAAATGAATTATCTAATAAGGAATTTGTTTAAGTGAGTGCAAAGGTAATAAAAAAAAACTTTTTTCAATCATTTTATCGCCATAACTTTTAATGTTTTGGTTATGAATGATTTATATTACCTACGCTTCCTCTACTTTTACTAAATGTGATACAGCCTTTACCATACCGACGATATTAGGAGTATCTTCCTGTTCTACGGTTTGGTGCATTTTGCGAAGCCCTAAAGCGTGCAAAGTTAGGCGTTGTTTTTTTGGGCGTTTGATTGAACTACGCACCTGAGTAATACGAATTTTCGCCATTTTACTAAATAGTTTTTGGTAATTAGATAAGAATAGTTTGTAAAACTAAATTGTCTGACACCATAAAGGTGTCTTGACAATTACTTGCTCTACTTAAATTAAAAATTACTCTTTATTCAATTCGTAATTCATAATTATGCTTATCTACTTACCCATTAAAAACTTTGGTAAGATTAACCCCACGCTGCTCTGCAACTGATTTTGCATCACGCATACGCAATAATGCATCAAAAGTAGCACGAACTACATTTCCTGGGTTATTTGAGCCTTGAGACTTAGCAAGTACGTTTTCAATACCGATTGCTTCCAATACGGCTCTTGCTCCACCACCAGCAATAACTCCTGTACCTGGCGTTGCAGGTTTAAGCATTACTTTAGCTGCACCAAATTTCCCAATAATTGGGTGAGGTATAGTCTGTCTGATGATAGGTACTTTTACTAAGTTTTTCTTAGCATCTTCTATACCTTTTTGAATAGCATCTGTTACTTCATTGGCTTTGCCAAGTCCATAACCTGCTACACCGTTGCCATCGCCAACTACAACTAATGCTGCAAAGCTGAAACGACGACCACCTTTTACTACTTTCGCTACACGATTGATAGTAACTACTTTTTCTTTTAGTTCTATTTCACTCGCTTTCACGGTATTTACGTTTGCTGCCATAATTTATTAGGTTGCAAAGGGTTTAGAATTGAAGTCCACCTTCTCGTGCGCCTTCTGCTACTGCTTTGATATTTCCATGATATAAGAAACCACTACGATCAAAAACTGCTTTATCGATGCCTTTTTCTTTAGCACGTTCAGCGAGTTTTACACCTACTTGTTTCGATAGTTCTTGATTGATATGTTTCTCAGCGTCAATATCTTTGAGAGAAGCACTCACAAGGGTATGCCCATTTACATCATCGATGAGTTGGGTATAAATATATTTATTACTGCGAAATACAGAAAGACGTGGTCTTTCAGTTGTTCCGACTAATTTTTTACGAATACTGCGTCTGATACGTGTACGACGCTGACTCTTACGTGCTGTAGTTGCCATGATACTAGTTTATTATAAAATTTCTCAAAATAAGGAACACGAAGTTATCGTATCAAAATTAAATTCTTAATCAAATAATTGCTTGAAACTTAAAAAAAGTATCTAACAAACCATATAAATAAGTAAATAATTTTTCAATGATTATTTACCTGCGCTCTTACCAGCCTTACGACGAATCTGTTCGCCTACAAAGCGTACACCTTTACCTTTGTATGGTTCAATCTTACGAAGTGAACGTATTTTAGCAGTAATGTGTCCAAGTAATTCTTTGTCGCTAGATTCTAAGGTAACTTTTGGATTCTGACCTTTCAGCATCTCGGTACTTACACTAATTTCTTTTGGCACTTGCAAAAAGATAGCGTGTGAGTAACCTAAGTTAAGCTCAAGGATTTGACCTTTTGCTTCTGCTTTATATCCAACACCTACAAGCTCTAAATGAGACTTATAACCATTAGAAACGCCTTCCACCATATTTTGTACCAATGAACGGTACAAGCCATGCATAGCACGAGTCTGTTTTTCTTCGTCTTTGCGTTCGAAAACCAACTTATCATCTTCCACTTTAGCAGTGATTCTTGGGTCAATTGTGCGAGAAAGCTCACCTCTTGTACCTTTGACTTTGATGGTGTTTTCCGAAACGTCTATAGTTACTCCACTAGGGATAGTAACTGGATTTTTACCAATTCGTGACATTTTCTATCAGATTTATTAGATAATTTAATTATCTATTTTATAGTTATGTAACAACTTTCATTTAAGCAATTAACAAAAATTAGTTTTGTTACAAAAGGTATAAGTCAAGTAATTAAAAGTCTAAATGAATTATACGAATTATATGAAATGATTGCAATCTTAATATACGTAGCAAAGCACTTCTCCTCCTACACTATTTGTACGAGCTTCTTTGTCAGTCATAACGCCGTGCGAAGTAGAAATTACTGCAATACCCAATCCATTGAGTACACGAGGTAATTCATTCGCCTTGCGATACTGACGCAGACCTGGCTTACTTACACGCTCTAGGTGTGTAATAGCAGGAGTACGAGTAGCAGGATGATACTTTAATGCTATTTTGATAGATGCACCTACTGGAGCATCAACAAATTTATAGCCTTGTATATAGCCTTTATCATATAAAATTTTAGTCATTTCCTTCTTCAATTTTGAAGCTGGAACTTCCACAATTCTATGATTAGCTTTGATTGCGTTTCTGAGTCTAGTCAGATAGTCTGCAATAGGATCGGTTGTCATTCCCTCAAGGTTTGTATTCAGGAAATATGAAAAAAGAACTTAATTTTTTATTCTGTATTTATTCCCTAAAATGTTGTAAAGGTTCTAAAGAATTCGAAATTATTCTAGTTCTTGTAAAAAGTATTACCAGCTTGATTTGGTTACGCCTGGTATTTTTCCGTCGTTAGCCATTTCTCTAAAAACGACACGACAAATACCAAAACGGCGCATGTAGCCACGAGGGCGACCCGTCAAACGGCAACGATTGTGCAAACGAACAGGAGAAGCATCCTTAGGAAGTTTGTCAAGAGCAATTTGTGCCTCAACGTCTCCGTTCTTTGCCAATTTTTTGAGTTCTGCACGTTTTGCAGCGTATTTTTCCACCGTTTTTTGGCGTTTACGCTCACGTGCAATCATCGATGATTTAGCCATAATGTATGATTGACTTAAATTTGGATTGAACTTTATTTTATTTGAACTTCAATTAGGCTCAGTTCTGAAACGATACTTTAAAGGTATAATTTGATTTCATTCTATTAGGAATGAAATAAATAACTTCTTATAAAGTATAGATTGAGATAAAGTCAGATTTGTTCAAAGTTGATTAAATCAAGTAGTTGCGTTAAGCTAATTATAATTAACTACGAAACGGCATACCTAATTCTTTCAAAAGAGCCAATCCTTCTTCATCAGTTTGAGCAGTAGTAACAAAAGTAATATCCATTCCTGTAATCTGCTTGACTTTATCAATAGAGATTTCAGGGAATATAATTTGTTCTTTCACGCCCAACGTGTAGTTTCCACGACCATCAAAGCCTTTATCACTAATACCTTTGAAGTCACGTACACGAGGCATTGAAACTGTTACCAAACGATCTAAGAATTCATACATCTGATCGCCTCTAAGCGTTACACGTACACCAATTGGCATATCTTCACGAAGTTTAAAGTTCGAGATAGCCTTTTTAGAATAGGTAGGTACGGCACGTTGTCCAGCGATAGTAGAAATTTCTTCTACGGCAGTATCGATGAGTTTCTTGTCTGAAACAGCTTTTCCAACTCCACTATTAATACAAATTTTTTGCAAACGAGCCACTCGCATGACTGATTTGAATTCAAATTTATCTTTAAGAGCAGGAACTACTTCATTGAAGTATTTATCTTTTAAACGAGGTGTTGCCATAACTATTTAATAATTTCACCACTTGTTTTGTAATAACGAGCAAGTTTACCGTTCTCATCTTTTTTGCGACCGATGCGAGTAGCTTTGCCAGAAGCATCTACATGCGCTACGTTGCTGATGTGAATAGGAGCTTCCATTTCGATGATACCACCTTCTGGATTGTTAGCAGACGGTTTAATATGCTTTTTAACCATATTAATTCCTTCTAGGATAACACGCTGCTCACTAACTCTTACTTCAGTAATTGTTCCTTGTTCGCCTTTGTGGTTGCCCGCAATTACGATTACGTTGTCTCCCCTCTTTACATGAAGTTTGACAGATTTTTGAGTGTTTTTCTTTTTCATAATCCGTAAGGATTTGTACAATTAGTACATTAGTGTCTAACACTTAATAATTTAAAGAAGAATCTTTTAATTGAAAATTTACAATTAAAAATTGAAAAGTATTAATTTTCAGTTTTCCGTTATTAATTATCAATCATTAAAGAACTTCGGGAGCTAAAGATACAATTTTCATGAATCTTTTATCTCTTAGTTCACGTGCCACTGGGCCAAAAATACGAGTACCACGAGGCTCATTTTGAGCATTTAGTAATACTGCTGCATTTTCTTCAAAGCGAATATATGAACCATCTTTACGGCGTATCTCTTTTTTGGTACGCACTACGACTGCTTTCGAAACTGCACCTTTCTTGATATTTCCAGAAGGAATTGCAGATTTAACAGAAACGACAATTGTATCTCCTACAGAAGCATAACGCTTTTTTGTACCGCCTAATACACGAATACATAAAACTTCTTTTGCTCCAGAGTTGTCAGCAACTGCTAAACGACTTTCTTGTTGAATCATCGCTCAATAGTAATTAGAGAGTGAAACGATGTGCTACTAAAATTGATTATCAATTGAATACTCAAAAAAAGTAACGTTATTTTTAGATTGTTTTGCTTAAAAAAATATTCAAAAGCAAAACTTAGAAGAGCTTTTTTTTGCAACTAAATACAAATTATTTAGCACGTTCTAAGATTTCGACCAAACGCCAACGTTTAAGTTTGCTAAGTGGTCTTGTTTCCATAATACGAACACGGTCTCCGATGTTAGCAGTATTGCCTTCGTCGTGTGCCATGAATGTAGAAGTTTTCTTTACAAACTTTCCGTATAATGGATGTTTCACTTTACGCTCTACTGTAATTGTAATTGTAGATGTCATTTTATTACTTTTGACAATTCCAATACGTTCTTTACGGCTTTTGCGTTCAGTGTTTTGTACTGTTGGTTGTTGTTCCATAGTCAGAATACTGTTAGAAATAATTACTCAATTTATAATAAGTAATTACTTAGATTTAGCAATTTTTCTTGCTGTTTGTTCAGTCTTTAGACGAGCTACCATACGTTTTGCATCTCTAATGCTTGAAGGATTCTCAATTTGAGAAATAGCGTGGCTAAATTTCAAGCGTTGAAGAGCAGTTTGTTGTTCAGCTATTTTAGTAGCTAAGGCTGCATCATCTAGTCCTCTGATTTCGTCTTTTGTTTCTTTAATTGTCATAACTTTGTGAAATAAAGGTCGGTTAAGATATAAGTTTATACCTACAAAACTTTCGTAAAGTCAAAGGCAAGCCTTTAACCTACTAGCTTATGCTTCGTAATCAATACGAGTTACAAATTTAGTTTTGATTGGTAGTTTTTGAGCTGCAAGGCGCAATGCTTCACTAGCTATTTGTCTATCTACACCCGAAATTTCAAAAAGAACTGTACCTGGTACGACAGGAGCTACCCAATATTCAGGAGCACCTTTACCCTTACCCATACGAACCTCTGCAGGTTTTTTGGTAATTGGTTTGTCAGGGAAAATGCGAATCCAGACCTGACCTTGACGCTTCATTGCACGAGTAACGGCAATACGAGCTGCTTCAATTTGACGTGAAGTAATCCACGCTGGTTCCAAGGCTTTGATACCGAAATCACCAAAATCCACCAAAAAACCACGTTGAGCAATACCTCTAGTACGACGTACTTCTTTATGACGTTTACGAAACTTGGTGCGCTTAGGCTGTAACATAACTCCTTTTGCGTTTAATGGTCTTTAAAAAGATAAATTTGAAAATGATTTTTGAGAAAAATAAATAATTGAATTATGAATTAACTTAAAATCGTTTCAAAATATCAATTATGAATTACGTTTTTTAATCTGTTCCTTAGATTTTCTGATTCAGAAACGAACAATAAAAAAAAGTTTTCTTTTAAAGAATAAATTCGGATTAGGAAATTAATCTTTTCAAAAAACTTAATATAATATAGTTCTATAAAAGAAGTCAGATTAGATTACGCTTTTCAAATCCCTTTGTAGATGCTATGTAAATCAGAATTGTTCTTTTCTACACGTACTTGGATTCTTTCTCAAAAATTCTTTAATATAATTGCTTTATCTAAAAAGCAACTTTATTAGTATATTCTAGCAACCTTTATTGCATAAAAGGCTCAAGAAAAGCGATTTTGAAAAAGGACTTGTACGTAAATGAACGCCTTATTTCACAACAATTTGTTCACGTATAGTATCCTTTAGGGAATGCAAAGGTACGAATAATTTACAGACTTCCAAATAGATAGCATAAAAATTCCCAATTATTTTAGATTATTTCTCTATATGGGGAACTTTTTTATTAAAGCTGTCAGTGGTTTAGTAGATAGATTAAAGAGAACACAAATTAAAATTTGCTAAACAACTTAATGTTATTACATTTGTTGATATGAATTATATATTGTGCTGAAAAAAATACAGTAAAAAAATTAATATTACAAGTAATGACTAGAAACAATGTTATTTAATTCGATTGATTTTGCTATTTTCTTGCCAATAGTATTTATCCTTTACTGGTTTGTCACATATAAGAACTTGAAACTCCAAAACTTCCTAATAGTAACAGCAAGTTATTTATTTTATGGTTGGTGGGATTGGAGGTTTTTATTATTGA
Source organism: Bernardetia sp. ABR2-2B (assembly GCF_037126435.1). Taxonomy (GTDB): domain Bacteria; phylum Bacteroidota; class Bacteroidia; order Cytophagales; family Bernardetiaceae; genus Bernardetia. The sequence continues at coordinate 2,458,951 of NZ_CP147020.1, forward strand.
TAGTTTTCAGTACCATCATTGACTACACCGTTGGACAAAAACTAAGAAATGAAGAAAATAAAGGTAAAAGAAAAATCCTACTGTGGATAAGCATTTTAGTTAATTTTGGACTGCTAGGCTTTTTTAAGTATTACAATTTTTTTCTTGATAACTTTATAACAGCATTTTCATTTTTAGGTACAGATATAACAACTAATTCATTAAATATCATTTTACCTGTTGGAATTAGTTTTTATACCTTTCAAACTTTGAGTTATACAATTGATATTTATAAGCGAGAACTTGAACCAACAGATGATTTTATCGCTTTTTCGGCTTTTGTGAGTTTTTTTCCTCAATTAGTTGCAGGGCCAATTGAGAGGGCAACCCATTTACTTCCCCAGTTCTATAGAAAGCGCACTTTTGATTATTTGAAAGCAGTTGACGGTATGCGCCAAATTCTATGGGGTTTATTCAAAAAAGTGGTAATTGCTGATAATTGTGCTGAGTATGCAAATCTCATTTTTAATAACTCAACTGAATACTCGGGAAGTACGTTAGTGCTTGGTGCTCTATTCTTTACTTTTCAAATTTATGGTGACTTTTCAGGATATTCTGATATTGCAATCGGAACGTCTAGGCTTTTTGGTTTTGATTTAATGCAAAATTTTAATTTTCCTTATTTTTCGAGAGATGTTGCCGAGTTTTGGAGAAGGTGGCATATTTCTCTTTCTACTTGGTTTAGAGACTATCTTTATATTCCTTTGGGTGGAAGCCGTGGTAATAACTGGACAAAGATTAGAAATGTGTTTATTATTTTCATTGTGAGTGGGTTTTGGCACGGTGCAAATTGGACGTTTATTATTTGGGGAATATTAAATGCAGTTTATTTTCTACCTCTTTTACTGACTAATATTAATCGAAATAATTTAGAGGTAGTAGCAAAAGGAAAACTTTTACCAAGTCTAAAAGAATTATTTTTCATGTTGTCCACATTTGCCCTTACCGTTTTTGCTTGGATATTCTTCAGAGCTGAAAATATTGGACATGCATTTTCATTTATTCAAGACATGCTAATTGGTCTTATGACAAAAAGTGGATATGTTCAAACAATAAACTTAGTCCATTGGCAAATTGGGTATAAAGTTTTGTTTTTAGTGTTAATTTTTATTCTAATGGAGTGGGCAGGAAGAGAGGGGCAATACGCAATTTCAGATATAGGTATGAAGTGGAAGCGCCCATTCAGATATGCCCTATATTACTTAATTATAGCTGCAATTTATTGGTTTGGTGGCAATGAGCAACAGTTTATTTATTTCCAATTTTAATTATGAAACAGTTTGTCAGAAGGTCTATTTTATTTTTTATTCCATTAATTTCCGTGTTATATATAAGATCAATCTACCTACTAATTAGTGATGAGTATAAAAACATTGTTGCAGGTGATGAAATTTATATATCTATCAAAAAAAGTAAGCAGAAATCAAACAAAAAGATTGTACTTATTGGCGATAGTGTTGGGAATCAACTCTTCAGTAACGAGAACGATCATGATTCAATAAATTCGTTAGCTTCTAATCAAGCGATTGGAGTGGTTGGTCAATATCTTTTACTAAATAATTATCTTGAATCAGGTAACAAACCTGAGAGGGTTTATATGATATATAATCCATTTAGTTTTCAAAATAATCTAAATCAAATTTTTACTTTTCATTATTTCTTAAAGCCATTTTATAAAGATGAATATGTAGATATGTTTTCTAATACTGTAATAAATCAAATAGATAAAATACCGTTTTCTAATTTTTGTCGTGAACCATACATATTAACGTCAAACTGGAGTCCTGATTTTAATTCCGATGATAGTATTGATTATACTTTTTTATCTCCTATTTCAAAAGAATACTTAATTAAAATAAATAAATTATGCACTACAAACAATATAAGTTTTCATATTATACCAGCACCAACTAAAGAGTCTAATAAAAGAGTAGTACAACGTTTTAATAAAGAGGAAATTTTAGGGTTATCTTTAGAAAATGAATTAACTTATTATTTGAATAATATTGGTTACTTTCCTGATAGTTTATTCTTAGATTATGTGCATCTGAAAGAACCTAAAAAGTTAAGAAGTTATATTTTGAACGAAATGAATCAGATAAAAAAACATCAAAAGTGAATTTTAAAGAAATAATTGAAGAGATATATCATAAAGTTAAAAATATAGATAGCAAAGGAGAGGTAGCCTCTTATATCCCTGAACTAGCAACTGTTGATGCAGAAAGTTTCGGAATATATATTTCTACACTTGACCAAAACAACTTTGGTATTGGGAACTGGCAAGATAAATTTTCTATTCAGAGTATTGCTAAAGTATTATCACTCGTTTTGGCTTACCGAATGGTAGGCGAGAAAATATGGACTCGGCTTGGTGTTGAGCCTTCTGGGAACCCATTCAATTCGCTTACTCAATTAGAAGTAGATAATGGAATACCTAGAAATCCGTTTATAAATGCTGGTGCAATCGTAATTTGTGATATTTTGATTAGCCATTTAGAAAACCCAAAAGAAGATTTTTTGGCTTTTGTAAGAAGTATTTCTAATAATACAGCATTAAACTACTCTTATGCAGTTGCTGAATCTGAAAAGGAAATAGGTTTTCGAAATATAGCCCTATGTAATTTTATTAAATCTTTTGGGAATATTGAAAACGAGCCTTCTGAAGTTCTTAATTTCTATTTTGACCTTTGTTCTTTAGAAATGAATTGCCAACAGCTTTCAGAAGCCTTTTTGTTTTTAGCAAATAATGGACGTAGAACAATTGATAATATTGCTATTCTTACTAAAAGTCAGTCAAAGAGAATCAATGCACTTATGCAAACTTGTGGATTTTATGATGAGTCTGGAGAGTTTGCCTTTAAAGTTGGTTTACCTGGAAAAAGTGGTGTTGGTGGAGGAATTATAGCAGTCCATCCAAATCAATACACAATTGCCGTTTGGAGTCCAAAACTAAACAAAAAAGGAAACTCATATAAAGGGATGCGATTTCTTGAAGACTTTACAACAAAATCGGAATTATCTATTTTTTAAAAACACTAAAATTTTACAAGGTTAGTATAATAAGATAAATATTTATCAATGTTTATGTTTTTTTTCAAAAATAAACAAAAGTGATTAGATTTACAGAAAATGTATTTAATGAAAAAATTATATCAAAATAAATACTATGGAAATCCTTTCTGAGAAAAAAGAAGCATTATATAATCTCCTCAAAAAATCAAAAGATAGAGAGTTGTCAAATTTATATCTAGATTCAGAAAACTTTAATGGTAGATATATCTCTGTGGGAGGCAAAAAATTACTCCATTTCGCTAACTGTTCTTATTTAGGTTTGGAAAATGACCCTAGGTTAATTGATGCTGCAACTGTTGCTGCTCAAAAATATGGTATTATTTTATCTAACTCAAGGTCGTATTTGTCTTCTCCTCTTTATAAAGAGCTTCAAGAAGAGTTGAATAAAATGCTTCCTGGATATCCTTTACCAACTATTACTACAACCTTAGGACATTGTAGTGCTTTGCCATTATTAGTTGATAGTGATGATTTGATTATTTTAGATGCACATGTTCATAATAGTATTCAAATGTCTGCAAGATTATGTGAACAAAAAGGAACAACTATTAAATATTTGAGAATCCATAATGATATGGAACAACTTGACCAATTAGTAAATCATTCTGATAATGATAAATACAAAAGAATTTGGTTTCTGGCAGACGGAATTTATAGTATGCAAGGAGAGTATATTAATATCACTGCTTTAAAGGAATTGTTAGATAAAAAAGAAAATCTATATACATATATAGATGATGCACACGGATTTAGTTGGACTGGGAAAAATGGTGCTGGTTTCGTCTTGGGTAGTTCAGGTGAGTTACACAAAAAAATGATAGTTGCACTTTCTATGAGTAAGTCATTTGGCTGTGGAGGTGGAATTCTTGTATTTCCAAACAAATCTTTAAGAGATAGAGTCCGACTATTAGGGCAAACAGAAATTTTTTCTAACCCAATATCAAACCCAGTTCTTGGAGCTGCTATTGCGTCGGCAAAAATACATCAGTTACCAGAATTAGAAATATATCAGAAGGAATTAAGTGATATAATTATATACTTTAAGGAAGAGTGTAGGCGTAAAAATATTCCATTAGATACTAAAGCAAATACGCCTATTCAATTTATAAAAATTGGTAATAATGAAGAGGTTTATGAAGTCATTTCAAAGCTTATCAACTGTGGTATTTACTGCTCTGGTGCTGTTTATCCTGCGATGCCAAAAAACCATTGTGGATTAAGAATTAGTTTGACACGCCACTTAAAAACAGAAGACATTGATTATTTGACAGACTCTTTAAAGCAAATTATAGAAACTTCTATTCTTGTAAAAGAAACTATTTAATACGTTCAAAAACTCTTATTTTGACTTCAAATGAATAACTTGTGAGTTGATGTGTTATATTTGCATTTTATTAATTCAACAAAAAAAATAACATGAAAAATCAATACATTTTTAACCTAGTATTCTTTACCCTTTTAATAATTGGTCTAGTTTCTTGTGGCGAGAAAGAAGAAGAAAGCAATGAAATTATACCTGCACCAGAAATATCTTTTGAGTCTTCAGAAACTTCTACTAGTGCTGGTTTAGTTGTAACATATACTAATACAAGTAAAAACGCAGACCCAGCTACTTATGAATGGACAATTGAATATATAGGTTTAAACTCACCAGACGAAATAGCTCCTCAACTTGTATTTGAATCTACTGATGAAAATATAGAATATACGCATACTACTCTAGGTTATTATAGAGTAACTTTATTTGGAAGCAATTCAAATGGTTTTGGTACAAGTTCGATATTAACGAGATATTAGTAACCGAATAATTATCATTCAGCTAATAAAAAAAACCAATAACACTAACTTGTTATTGGTTTTCTGCTTTAAGGTAAAAATTCCTTTTCCTACCTTTATAGAAATAATATAGTAAATCTTCTTATCTCCGATGAAAAACGAAAATCATTTTATTTATTTCAAAAAATCCATTGCAGGAATAGAACTACCTACACTTTTCAACTTTCCATTTTATTATCAAGCACACTCGATTGTAAAACTAGCTGCCGAGCAAGTACAAGAATATCTAATTCATCAAACAGATTGGAAACACAACTTTGGTTTAAACTCAACAGATACAGGTTTAGTAATCGGAAAAATGTTTGGTGTTTTGGTGGTAAAAAACAAAAAAAATGAGCTTGGTTTCTTGGCTGCTTATTCAGGAAAATTAGCTGATAGCAATAACCACAAGTATTTTGTACCTCCTGTTTATGATATGCTAAAAAAAGATGGCTTTTTTAAGGCAGAAGAAGAAATTTTGAATAAACTAAATAGAGAAATAGAAGAATTAGAAAATAATGAAGAGTTTGAAAAAATAAAATCATATTTCGAAGCAGAAAATCAACTTGCCAAAACTGAATTAGAAGCATCTAAAAAAGAATTACGAGAACAGAAAAAAGAACGAAAAATAAAAAGAAATGCAGCCTTGAGAGAATTGTCCGAAACTGACTTTACAATTTTGAAAGAAGAACTAAAAGATGAGAGTCTGAAACAACAGTATTTTTTCAAAAAACTTAAAAAAGAATGGGAGGAAAAGTTAGATCAAATTGAGAAAGAACTAACAGTTTTTACGGATAAAATAACTGCACTCAAAAATGAAAGAAAACAACGAAGTAATGATTTGCAACAGCGTTTATTTGATAATTATAAATTTCTGAATGCAGAAGGAAATTATAAGAGTCTTCAAACTATTTTCAAAAAAGAATTAGAAATTGCACCTCCTGCTGGTGCTGGTGAGTGTGCTGCACCCAAATTATTGCATTATGCTTATAAAAACAATCTCAAACCAATAGCTTTAGGTGAGTTTTGGTGGGGACAATCTCCCAAGTCTGAAATTAGAAAGCATAAGGAATTTTATCCTTCGTGTAGAAATAAATGTGAACCCATTTTAGGTTTTATGCTTCAAGGATTAGAAGTAGAAAAAAATCCAATGCTTACAAACCCTGCAAAAGGAAAAGTATTAGAAACTATTTATGAAGATGATTATTTGTTGTTGATAAATAAACCTGCTGAATTTTTGTCTGTACAAGGAAGAAATATCAAAGACTCTGTTCAGACAAGAATGCTAAAAAAGTACCCTGACTCAATGTTAGTTCATCGGCTAGACCAAAGTACGTCTGGTTTGCTTTTGGTAGCAAAAGACAAAGAAACTTATCATCATTTACAAAGTCAGTTTATCAAACGAACAGTAAAAAAGCGTTATGTTGCGCTTTTAGATGGGATTTTAGAAAAAGAAAGTGGTGTTATCGATTTACCTTTGCGTGTAGATTTGAATAATCGACCTCATCAATTAGTTTGCTATCAACATGGAAAAACAGCACAAACAAAATATGAGGTTTTGGAAATTAAAGAAGAAAAAACTCGTGTTCATTTTTATCCCATTACAGGCAGAACGCATCAACTGAGAGTTCATGCAGCGCATCAAAACGGCTTAAATGCTCCAATCATAGGCGATGATTTGTATGGAAAAAAAACAAATCGTTTACATCTTCACGCTGAATACTTAGAGTTTGTGCATCCTGTTACTAAAGAGAGAATTAGTTTTTATATAGAAAGTGATTTTTAGTTTTGTTACTTTCTTCTTGTTTTTGAATTAGTACAGTTAGGAGTGTTATTTTCTATTATTGATAGCAATTTTTTAGAGATTAAATGGCATTTGCTAACAATCATTTTTATCAACAACAACCTGTAATAGACATGAAGAAATTCAAAAACATTGCTTTTATAATCCTTACTCTTTTAGCTTGGACTGTCTTTATTGGATATGGATTCATAGATGGATTTTTATTACGACCAATTACTTCGCAAGATAGTGCAGAGGCATTTATAGATGCTACCAAACAAAAAATAAAAAACGAATTTGTTGGGAATGTTGCAATGGCACTCATTGAGAATGGAAAAGTATCAGAAACTTTTTTCTATTCTATTGACCGACCTGTAAATGAGAATACTCTATTTCCTGTTGCTTCTATCAGTAAATGGGTTACTTCTTTTGGTGTAATGAAGTTAGTTGAGCAGGGAAAAATAGATTTGGATAAGCCAGTCGATGATTATCTTACAAGGTGGCACTTGCCTAAAAGTGAATTTGATAATAAGAAGGTTACTGTCAGAACATTGCTTTCTCACTCTTCAGGACTAATTGATGACCTTGGCTATGACGGTTTTGCTACTGATGAAGCTATTCAGACAATCGAAGAGTCACTAACGAAAGCTGCTGATGCAGGAAGTGCTAATGGAGTAGCAATAGTTGGCTATGAACCGAAGAGTAAGTATATGTATTCGGGGGCAGGTTATACGATACTGCAATTATTGATTGAAGAAGTTAGTGGGCAGTCGTTTCAAGAGTACATGAGTAAAGAAGTATTTGTTCCTTTGGATATGCAAAGTTCTACTTTTGATTACTTAAAAGAATCAAATAGCCAACTTGCTCAAATTTATACAGTTGATAAAACAACAAGGAAAATGAATAAATTTACAGCTCTTGCTGCTGCTGGATTATATACGACAACAAATGATTTATCAAAGTTTATGATAGCTAATATATCAGAAAATGATGTTCTATCAGAAAAGACTGTTCAGAAAATGAGTAAAGCTGAGACATTCATTAATAATACAAAAGTGTATGGATTAGGTTCTCATTTATATAGCCAAGATGATAAAGAATCAAATATTATTGGACATGATGGTAGTGGAAATGATGCTATCAATACTGCTGCAAGAATAGACCTCAAATCTAAATCTGGAATAATAGTATTAGAAACTGGAAACTGGAATATGGCGTCTTCCATAGCAGATGAATGGATGTTTTGGAAAGTAGGAATAGCTGATTATGTAGTGATGCAACGAAATAAATCGTATTTACTGACTTTACTCATCATCGGATATATTGTGATTATTGGTATTTCAGTTTTTATTATTAGAAAAATGAAGTAATAAAAAAAACGAATTGTAGTACGATGAGCTACAATTCGTTTTATAGAAAAATCTAAAGAATTTAGACTACACCTTGTGCAATCATAGCATCGGCCACACGCACAAAACCTGCAATATTAGCTCCTTTGAGATAATTTACTTTCTTTTTCTCTTTTCCTTGTTCTACACACTGCTCATGAATGCTTTTCATGATTGACTTCAATTCCTCATCTACTTTTTCTTTTGTCCAAGACAAACGAAGTGAGTTTTGTGTCATTTCTAAGCCAGAAGTAGCCACACCACCAGCATTTGTTGCCTTACCAGGGGCATAAAGGACATCATTTTTAGCAAAAATATCAATTGCCTCTGAAGTAGTTGGCATATTTGCACCTTCAGCAACTAATTTACAGCCATTTTTTACAAGAGCTTTTGCACCTTCTTCTTCTAGTTCATTTTGAGTCGCACAAGGAAGTGCAATATCACACTTTACATCCCACGGACGTTTGTCTTTATGAAATTTGGCAGAAGAATATTTTTTGGTGTATTCTTTTATTCTACCTCTTTTTTCATTTTTGAGTTCTTTTACAAACTCTAGTTTTTCTGTTGTAATTCCTTCTTCATCATAAATATATCCATCAGAATCTGAAAAAGTAACCACTTTTGCTCCCAGTTCTATTGCTTTTTCACAGGCATACTGCGCTACATTTCCAGAACCTGAAATTGCAATTACTTTTCCATCTAAAGAATCGTCTTTGTATTCCATCATTTCTTTTACGAAATAAAGAAGTCCGTAGCCTGTTGCTTCTGTTCGTAGAAGTGAACCTCCCCATTTTACGCCTTTTCCTGTGAAAGTTCCTGTAAATTCGTTGGCTAGTCGTTTGTACTGTCCAAACATATAACCTACTTCTCTAGCTCCTACACCAATATCTCCAGCAGGAACATCCGTTTCTCCTCCAATATGTCTGAAAAGTTCGGTTACGAAACTCTGACAAAAACGCATTACTTCTTCATCGCTTTTTCCTTTTGGGTCAAAATCAGTTCCTCCTTTTCCACCACCCAAAGGCAAACCAGTAAGCGAGTTTTTAAAAACCTGCTCAAAACCTAGAAATTTTAGAATAGATAAATTTACACTTGGATGAAAACGAACACCACCTTTGTAAGGTCCTAAAGCAGAATTGAATTGTACACGAAACCCCTTATTGACTTGAATTTCATTTTTATCATCTAGCCAAGGAACTCTGAACAAAACAGCTCTTTCAGGCTCTACCATGCGTTCTAAAAGTTTTGCTTTTTTATACTTTGGGTTTTCTTCTATGAAAGGAATAATAAACTCTGCAACTTCTTCTACGGCTTGTAAAAATTCATCCTCGTGAGGTTGTTTTTTCTTAACTGATTCTACAAAACCTTTTACTTGTGCTTGATGGTTGTTTGTGGACATATTCGTTGTGTGTGTGTTGTTGTTTGTTAAGTAATTTATAATTAGAGTTTAATCTACTAATTTTTATTGAAAAACAAACGGTTTTGAGTAGCGAATGTTTTGAATGAACTCATTGAGAACTGTCAGAGACAAAAAAACAGTTCTAACAAAAAGCTAGAACTGTTTTTAGTTTTTAAAAATTGAAAATCAGAAACTAACTTTCAATTAGTCAATCAAATAAGTAATTCCTAAAGAGAATGTACGACCTACTTTATATGAGCCATACGTATATTCTTTTCCCTTAAATTCTTGAACCATTTTGTATTCTGGATTCAGAAGGTTTCTTGCACGGAAAGTAAAGCCCCATCCTTTTTCTGTTGTTTTCTTAAAGGCAAAATCTAAAGACGGACGAGCTACTTCAAATACATCTGGCTGACCACCTTGAGTAACATACGCCAAACGCTTTCCAAAAACATTAAAAGTAGTGCTGATATTAATTCCTTTTTCTTCAATATCGTAATAAACAAACGCATTGGCTACATAAGGAGATTGCATAAACATAGAACGAGTAGCTTTACGGTCTGGGTCAGTAGCACGAATAAGCTCTAATTCTTGTGGGTCAATATCAACTTTTGAAGACATGATACTAAGATTCGAACCTATACTAAAACGCTCTAGTGCTTTTGTAAAATTAAGACGTTTACGGATTTCAAATTCTAATCCCATAACGGTTGCAGCATCTACATTACGAAACTGAACTTCTCCGTTTGCAGCTTGAGGGTTAAATGCTCTTTCAATAGGATTTTGGAAACACTTATAAAAAGCACTTACCGAAATAATTTCTCCCAAAGCAGGATACGATTCAAAACGCAAATCAATATTATCAATTAGTGTGCGCTCTAAACTTGGATTACCAATCAAGATAAAATCTCCGATAAAATCAAAGCTAGGGAAAGGCGCAAGTTCTCTAAAGGTAGGACGAGCAAGTGTTCTACCATACGAAGCACGAAGATTTATCTTTTTATTCAACTCATAAATAAGATTCAAGGCAGGTAAAATATCATTTGTTACTACTTCTCCCACTTCAATATCTGGATTATCACTTGTTGTTCTGATATTTGTTCCCTCATAACGAAGTCCCATTACTGAACGTAATTTTCCTGCAATTCTCCAATCTGTCATGGCATAAGCAGAAATTACTTCTTGTGTTCCTGTATAGCTATTTGTAAGTTGAGTTGCATCTAAAATAGTCATTCCACGCTGTCCACTTTCTAAGAAACCAACATCATTTAAGAAGTCGGCAGGGTCTCCTGTTCTTTCAAAATCATCTAAAACATTGAAACCAGTAAGACGCCCATAATCATAACGCTGCTCATTAAAATCTCTTTCTTTCATCAAATATCCACTACCTAATTTTATTTTGCTATCTCCTCCTTTACTTGTAAAAGGAATTGTAACATCTACTTTATTGTCCCAATTGGTTTCAACCATATCACGATAATAACGAGAAGGCGCAGGATAAGCTGCAACATTGATATTATAAACACGCTCATCGCCAGTTTGAATATAATCTCTTGAAAAATAACGCAAATCTGGTTCGTCTTGTGTAGATTGAGCCAATGAAGAAAGCCATTCAACTTCTATATTTCTTTTTCCTAGAGTATGTTTTCCTTTAAGCTGTGCCGAACCGATAGAACGCTCTAAATATTGAAGAACATTTGTTTGGTAGATATTATTCTCTCCAAAAACTTCTTCACTCCAACGCCCTTCTCTAAAATCAGCTACTTTATCAGAACTTCTGTTATACATCAAATTCAAAGCAATTTTGCTTGTAGGAGCAATTTTGTAAGCCATATTAAGGTTTGCACCAGCCAAAACTGTTTCTGTTCCTTTTTCTGTACGCAAATCAAAGGCAGGATTTAGCTCTTCACTACCTACACCTGGTAAGTTATAACGCCCAGTAACTCCATCATTAAAATAGTTGAAGTTTCTTTGGTAAGAAAGTGATGTAACGAAACCGAAAGGACGACCCAAAACATCAATCTGATTACCAATAGCGACCGAATGAAATTGATTCATCATAGGCGACTTGTTTTCAAATCCAAAACCTTCTCCGAATGATTTTGATTCTTCTGCTAATTGTTCTCTATCCGTAGAAAGACCATCAGCTACAATAGCTGGAACTTCACGAGTACCGTCATCAAAACCTAAATAATCTGTTTTTCCACCTTCATAACTCAAAAAATCTTTATTAAAACTCGCTTGGTCATTGAAGCCAAAAGAAGAGTTCCACTGAAAAGTAAATCTATCTGGAAAATCTTTAGTAACTAAGTTTACATTTCCACCTGCAAATTCGCCTGAAAGCTCTGGAGAAAATGTTTTTGAAACGATGATATTATCTATTAAATTACTTGGGAATAAATCCATCTGAACTGAATTTCTGTTTGGGTCAAGGCTTGGAAGATTGGCTCCGTTTAAAGTTGTTTTGCTATAACGGTCGCCTAATCCACGTACATAAACATATTTTCCACCTTCTACCGAAACACCTGTTACTCTTGTAATAGCTGCTGCTGCATCTCTGTCGCCAGAACGAGCAATTTGTTCAGAAGCTAATCCATCTTGTACGACACCTGATTTTTTTTGTGCTGCCAAAACGGCTGTTGTAGAGGCTGTTTCTGCTTTTGAAGTTACTACTACAGCATCTAAAATTGCTGTATCTTCTCCTAGAGTTGCATCAAGAACAGTTACTTCTCCTGCTTTTACTTCTACACCTGTGATGGTCTTTGATTGATAAGAAACGAAAGAAACTTGAAGGTCATATGTTCCTGCTTCTACTGAAATTGAATATTTCCCATCTAAATCGGCTGCTGAACCTGTTGTAGTTCCTACGATGACAACAGTAGCTCCTATTAGTTCTTCGCCATTACCAGCATCTTTGATTGTTCCTCTGATTGTGCCTTTTGTAGATTGGGCTGATGAGTAAGAGAAAGTAGCAAATACAAGAAATATACTTGCTAGTAGAGATAGTAGATTGAGTTTCATTACTTATTTTTTTGAACTAGAATAATTAAATTACTTATTTTTTTTAAATGAAATTTTGGATTGCTTTAAAAAGCAATTTGAAACAATATAAAAGCAGCTACTTTTTTCGGTAGCTGCTTTTTTTGAGCGTTCGAAACGCTATTTTTTTATTGGATAAAAGCTTCTGTTGCTGTCCAACCTGTGTACCAAGGTGTAGAACCTACTGCAAACGCACCTCTATAATCAGTTGCTGTAAAGAATGTGTTTGAAGAAGTAGAGACTGCTCCACCTGCCTCTGTAGGAACAAGGCTAGAACGAGTAACACCTATTGAGCCTACTGTATTTCCATTTGTTGGGAAGTAAGTTACCAATGCAGCTACAGCGTCAGCCAAATCTGTTGGCTCACTTCCTGATACAGCAGTAATAGTAAATAATGTATCAGCAGAAGCAGCAATATTTGAGAATGTGTTATTCATCAATTTTAATTCACCTGCTTGAAAACGCTTATAACTGCTTTCTCCAGTAGCTAGATATTCAATATCAATTCCTCTTTCATAGTTTACAAATACGCTATTGTGATATTCTCCACCTGCATTATCACGGAACGTAATCGCACGGCTTTCAGGATTTCCAACAGAAGTAATATTAAAGAATTTAGGAAGTGCATAAGGAGTTCCGTCTTCTGGATCTGTACCACCATCATGCTCACCACCACGGTCTCCATCATCTTCACGTTGATAGATAAGACCAAACTGAACATTTCCTCTGAAACCTTCATCATAATCAAAAGCATCATCACCACATGCCGTAGCAACAAGATACTTACAGTTTACAGTTCCACCAAACCATTCAAAGGCATCATCTTGATTTGCATATACTTCAATGTGTTCTACAATTGTTCCTGTACCTACACCACCAAAAGTAACACCATTGATTTCATTACCTGCTCCAATATTTGAACCCCCATGACGAACTGAAATATAACGATACACACCAGAGTTATCAGCATCATCTGTTCCACCATAAATACCACGAGTTTCAGTAGTTGGAATACCTTCAATAGCAGAAGTACCTGGAGATGAATTAAGACCAGCTTTTCCTAAAATGATAAGTCCACCCCATTCTCCATTTTCATCAGCACCAAGATTTCCATTTAAGTTATCAGCTTCTGCTGTAAAAATGACAGGTTCATTAGCCGTTCCGTTAGCAATTACTTTTCCACCACGAGCTACAACTAAAGCAGAAGCATTTTCTCCTTCTCCTGTTTTGCCTTTGATTACAGTACCTGCCTCAATAGTAAGCGTTTGACCTTCATTTACGAAAACAAATCCATCAAGCACCCAAACCTTGTCTTTTGTCCAAGTGATTGTATCTTTTCCAATACCTGTATCACCTGCTGCTATTACGAGAGAAGCTCTGCTTGTAGCTGCGTCTGAACTTTCTGTATAATTAGCTGGATATTCACGAGGAGGTATTACGACAGCATCTTCTGGTGCAACTGTAATAGTTTGTGTTTCTGTATCTGTACCACCTTCTCCTGTTGCTGTAAGTGTTACTTGATAGCTTCCTTCTGTTGTAAAAGTGAAGCTAGGGTTTTGTTCTGTTGAGCTAAAACCTGCTGGTACAGAAGCCCAAGCATATGCAGAAGCATCTGTACTTGTATTAGAAAAAGTAACTGCTTGACCTACTTTAGGACTTGCAGGACTGAATGTAAAAGCTGCTACTGGAGCTTTTTTGTCGTCTTCATCGTCTTTACAGCTGACTAGTACAAGAGCTGCAAATAAAAAAATGAATGCCAGTTGAAAGAAATTTTGTAATTTCATTTTGATTAAATTAATCTTAGTGAATTGATTTTTAGTAAATTGGTAGAACAAATACTGATTTTTTATTTCATTTTTGTTCGGAAGTTTTTTTCTTTTTCTTAAACTTGCTGCAAAGGAACAATCCTATCTTTACTATCAAATTGCTTCAAGATTAACATTGAGTTACGTAACAAGAAGTTCATATTTAATTTACAAAATAGTCTTTTACGGCTGCTGGGGCATTCGATTCAATTATCATTAGTTTTTTTTGAGCTAAACCATTAACAGATAACTCAAAGCAATAAAAATCAGTAGGAAAGAGCTTACTCCATTGACAAAACTTTAATTTTTTGATCAAATTTAGTTTCACTAGTCATTGGATTATTGAGTATTTTTTTAATTTCTATTAATCCATATCTGAAAAAAGAGTATTCATTATATCCATTTGAACAGACTCTTATTTTTGTTTTTTTATGTTTCCATTCTCCTACTTTGTAACACCAAACAAAGGCAATGGAACACAAAGCAATTAATTTAGCTATTTTATTTGGTTCTGTTAATTTTGTATTTTCTAAGTTAAAACCTTGTGATTTTAGTGCTTTAAACAACGTTTCGATTTCCCAACGTTGTTTATAAATTTCAAAAATATTATCCAATAAAACAGGTGATGCTAAATAAATATATCCTTTTTGTGTTCGACTTACAGATAAATATACCTCTGCTTCATTGACTACAAATGTTCCATCTAGTTGATAGGTTTCTGAAATCGAAAGCCCTCTACACCATGCTACAATAGACTTTGTTTTCCCTTTTCTAGTAGCTTTAAAGTTAGATTTTATACGCATTACAAAATCAAATTTTTTTGTAGCTAAATAGAAAAACCATTTTTTACCTATAAACTCTCTATCTGCTACAAGAGCAGTAATAGATAAATTAGGAAATTGATTTAAGAAATCTTCTATCAAATCAATTCGTTGTTGAGTAGCTGAATTTCCTGTCCTCGAAAGTACAGACCAACAAAGAGGAATAGATACCCCTTTATGAGCTGCTGAGAGAAGCAAAATATTAATATGCTCTTTTCCAACTTTCCAATTCGTTCTATCCAAACACAGTACGATATTTTCCCATTGTTCAATGCCTTCTAAGGAAATAATCAAATTAGTAATTGCTTGAAAATCAAGCTCATAATAATTTAAAAAGCGTTCTATACGACGTAAAGAAGAACTGTATTCTACATTCCTTTCAAACGCAGTTGCAATTTGAATTAAACCTCCTAGACCTACCTTTATAACAGCTATTACAAAAAGACCTATAAATTGAACTCGGGCTAAATGAAACCCTTTTAAATGAGAAGATAAAACACTAACTAATTTTGTAACTTTACCACTAGAAGCATACTTTGCTTTCGCCATAATTGAGAAAAATTTTGTGAGAAACTCAATTATGGCTTTTTTTTATCTAAATTTAAAATCTTTTGTCAGAGGACTGAGAGGAAAGAGAGTAACCTTTGGTTTATTTTTATTTATTTAAATAAATCTGCTTCATTTTAAATTTAGATTTTTGCTGCAAAAAAAGTATATTGCCTTATAAAACACATTGAGCTTATTTACTTCTGTATTTCACTCTTTTATCTTTGATTGATTTTTATGCAAAAAATTCTAGTTCCTGTTGATTTTTCCAAGCCTTCAGAGGCTGCCTTAGGTTATGCCGTACATTTTGCCCAAGTTATTGGTGCAGAGATTATTTTGCTTCACGTTGCTTGTGCTCCTTTGCCATCTGCTACTAACTATCATCTACATGTAGGTTTGTTAAAAGAAGAAGTAGAAAAAGGAAAATCTAAGTTGGATAAGTATGTGAGCCAGTTTGCTGACCTTAATTATACAGATGGAAGTGGAAAGCTCAAAATCACACCTGTTTTGGAAAGTGAAAATGGTATAATTCCTTCTATTGAAAAAGTGTCGAAAGAACACAATACTTTTTTAGTTGTGATGGGTACGCACGGAATGACACGAGCTGAAGAGATTTTACTCGGAAGCGTAACAGCTGATATTATTTCATCCAACGAAGCTCCTGCTGTACTAGCAATTCCTAGCAGTGCTACTTTTTCGAATTGGGAACGCATTGTGTACGCTGCTGATTTTTCGGATAAAGATGAGAAAGTTATTGATATTCTCTTAGAACTTGCTGGTTACTTTCCAAATTCAAAAGTAGATTATTTACATATTAGTAATGAAAAAGAGCATGTTGAAGATATCAATAGGCTTCATCGTTTGAAGAAAACCTTCAAGAGTATTCCTGTTTCAATGTTAGATTTTAGATTTAAAGAAAACGATGATTTAGATGAGGGAATCGATAATTATTTGGATAATTATGAGACAAGTGTTTTGGTTATGCTTACACATCATCGCAGTTTTTTTGAGAGTTTGTGGCATAGAAGCAAAGCGAGAGAAATAAGCTTTCATACTGAAGTTCCTTTGTTAGTTTTGAAGACAAATACAATAAAATAAAGTCAGAAGTAAATAATTCAGAGGAAAAAGCTTGTGTTTTCCTAGTAAAATCAGATAATTTTCAAATGATTGCATATTTTTTAAAAAAACTGGGATATGGTTTTCTCGTCATTTTTGGAGTGACTGTGGTGGTGTTTTTTATATTTCATGCATTACCTGGCGACCCTACAAAGATGATTGCAGGACCTCGTTCGACTCCTGAGACAATTGCTATTATCAAGAATGATTTAGGGTTGGATAAACCTCTAACTACCCAGTTTGCCTATTATCTGAATGATTTATCGATGGTTTCAGCTCATGAGGATACAAAAAAGAATGAACTAAAATACGATTACTTCAAACTTTTTAGTATTTCGGATAAAGCATTTGTCGTCAAAAAGCCTTATTTAAGAAAGTCTTATTATACTAATAACCGAGTAGATGAAATGCTCTTTGATAGAGTAGGAGCAACTCTTGTTTTGTCTTTGGCTGCTATGCTTTTTGCTACTTTTTTTGGAGTTATTTTCGGTATTATTTGTGCGCTCAAACAGAACTCTTTCTTAGACCATACCTTAGTTTCTATTTCTGTTTTGGGTATTTCTACGCCCTCTTTTGTGGCAGCTATTTTTATAGCTCTTATTTTTGGTTATTATTTAAGTGAATATACAGGACTTGATATGACAGGTTCGCTTTGGATAATGAGTGTCTTTGATGGTAAGCAGTTAGCTCTTAAAAATATTATTCTACCTGCCCTCACTCTTGGTTTGCGTCCTTTGGCAATTATTACTCAACTTACACGCTCTTCGATGATAGAGGAACTTTCAAGGGATTATGTCAGAACAGCAAGAGCAAAAGGACTTCCACAGTATGTTGTTATTTTCAAACATGCTCTTAAAAATGCAATTAACCCTGTCGTAACGGCTATATCAAATTGGCTTGCAACACTTATTGCAGGTGCTTTCTTTGTAGAATATGTCTTTAGTTGGAAAGGGTTAGGTTGGCTTACTATTGATGCCGTCCAAAAACTTGACCTTCCTGTTGTGATGGGTGCAACACTTGTAGTGGCAGTAATTTTCGTCTGTATTACGCTTGTGGTAGATTTATTATATGCCTTGCTTGATCCTCGTGTTAGGGCGTAAAAAATGAATATTGTAATAAATACCCAAATGAAATTATGTCAACAAAAGAAAATTGCTGATTCGTTGAAAAAATAATCAATAAAAAAACTGTTTCAAAGTTCTATTTCTGAAACAGTTTTTTTTAGAAAGTCTAAATTATTATTTCTGATTTACTTCATTATTTGGAAGTTTTTCAAATCCCATGTTGTAAAGCGTAAAAGCAAATACATCAGCATTTTCTTCTATAATTTTGCTTGTTGGTTTTCCTGCACCATGTCCTGCATCAGTTTCAATACGAATCATCACAGGAGTTGAGCCTTTGTGTTTGTCTTGTAATTCGGCAGCAAATTTAAACGAGTGTGCAGGAACAACTCTGTCGTCATGGTCGCCAGTAATTACAAGTGTAGCAGGATAAGAAACACCTTCTTTTACATTATGAACAGGAGAATATCCTTTCAAATACTCAAACATTTCTTTGTTATCTTCTGCCGTTCCATAATCATACGCCCAACCTGCACCAGCCGTAAAGGTATGATAACGAAGCATATCCAAAACTCCAACAGCAGGAATAGCTACTTTCATAAGCTCTGGACGTTGTGTCATTGTTGCACCTACCAAAAGACCACCATTTGAGCCTCCTTTTATTGCTAGATAGTCACTAGAAGTATATTTTTCACTAATTAAAAATTCTGCTGCTGCAATAAAATCATCAAAAACATTTTGCTTTTTGAGTTGAGTTCCTGCGTCGTGCCATTCTTTTCCATATTCTCCTCCACCTCTAAGGTTTGCGACAGCATAAACACCTCCTTGCTCTAGCCAAACTGAATTAATCACACTAAAACTTGGCGTAAGACTAATATTAAAGCCACCATAACCATACAAAATTGTTGGGTTTTTGCCGTTTAGTTCTGTTCCTTTTTTGTAAGTAATAATCATTGGAATTTTAGTTCCATCTTTTGAATTATAAAAAACTTGTTTTGATTCGTAATTATCCGAATTAAAATCAATAGCAGGTTTCCAGTACGATTCGTATTCGCCTGTTTCTGCATCAAATTTATAAATACTACTAGGTGTATTGTAGTTGGTAAAAGAAAAATACATTTCTTTATCTTCTTTCTTTCCACCAAAACCACCAGCACTTCCTACTCCCGGTAATTTTATTTCTCTCACTTCTTTACCATCCATATCATACTGAATTACTTTTGAAATGGCATCTACCATATATTCAGCAAATAAATATCCACCACCAGAAGAAGCACTCAAAACATTTTCTGTATGAGGAATTACATCTTTCCAGTTTTCAGGCGTAGGATTAGAAGCATCTGTCATTACTACTTTCTGATTTGGCGCATCAAGATTTGTAACTAAATAGAGTTTTGAACCTTCATTTTCCATTACATAGGTATCACTATCTTCATTATCAACAATTGTTACTAAAGGGCTATCTTTTTTTGATAAATCCTTCATAAATAACTTATTTCCCGAAGTAGAATTACTAGCTGAAAGCAATAAATAACTTTCATCTTCTGTCAAATATCCACTTACATATCTGTGCTTTTGTTCTGGTGTTGCACCAAAAATAATTTTATCCTCGCTTTGAGGAGTTCCTGTTTTATGATAGTAGAGTTTGTGTTGGTCAGTTTTAGCTGAAAGTTCGCTTCCCTCTGGCTTATCATAGCTAGAATAATAAAAACCGTCGTTGCCTTTCCAACTCACACCACTAAATTTTACATTTTTGAGTGTGTCTTCAATCGCTTCTCTACTTTCTGTATTAATAACAATTACTTTTCTCCAATCGCTTCCACCTTCTGATATTTGGTAGGCTGCACGGCTTCCATCGTTTGAGAAATTAAGCCCAGCCATCGAAACTGTTCCGTCGTCTGAAAAAGTATTTGGGTCAATAAAAACTTGTTCGGTATCTTCCCCTTCTTTTTTCCTATAAACTACGTATTGATTTTGCAAACCATCATTTTTGTAGAAATAGGTATAATTTCCTTCTTTAAATGGTCTTGAAAGTTTCTCATAATTCCAAACTTTCTCTAGTTGGTTTTTGAGTTCTTCACGGTAAGGAATAGATTTTAAATAATCAAAAGTAACTTTGTTTTGTGCTTTTACCCAACTTTCAGTTTCTGCGCTTCGGTCATCTTCTAACCAACGATAAGGGTCTGAAACTTTCGTTTCGAAATAAGTATCTTCAACTGTTCCTTTTGTAGTTTCTGGATATTGAAAAGCGACAGTTTCTGCCATGACTTCTTTTTCTTTTTTATCTGAATTACATGCCGACACAAGTAGTGCAGCAGCAAATAATGGTAAAATGAGTTTTTTCATTGTCTGTGTTTTTGATAATATATAAGTTTTATAATCTGTGTGATAAGATACAGAATAATTACAGATTGATGTTTGTAAAAATAGTTAATTAAAAACTTCCTAATCTTCATAGACTCTGAGTATTCCCTCCAAAAAACTAAAAAGATAAAGAGAGTTATGAGTTTCATTTTCGAATTTAGAATAAGACAAACTGATATTTGACTCCTTTTTGAGTAATTCTATCAATTCTTCTATTTTCTTTGCGTGAAAAGCAGGTTCTGGCTGGTATCCAATATAAACGCTTATACTGTCTTTTATATCTTTATTTTTTTCAAGAAGCTTTATTGTTTCACCATCGCTGTACCAAATAGAAGGGTCAAGCACTAACATTTTACTAAAAGGTTGTTGTTTTTGAGATAATAAATATGCCCCAAAATATCCTCCATAAGAGTGTCCTACTAATACATTTTGTCCGTTCGTTGCATAATTTTCATCAACACTCTTAATTAGCTCTTCTTTTAAATACTGATAAAAACTTTCTCCCTTTCCAGAGTTACCTTCATTGTACCAAGTAGAATCTACTGCTTCTCCATCATATTCTATTCTTGACTGGCTGAAAGTTAAGTCTTGCCCTCTTTTATACTCCCAATCTATATGAGGAACTCCTATAATAATATGATGTGGTAGTTTTTTATTTCCTGATAAGTCATAAGCCACATTTCGTATTAAATCAAATCGCCATTCAGCATCTAATACATACATAACTGGATAGCTTTGAGTGCTGTCATAATTCATTGGCAGACTAACCCAAAACTCTCTATCTTCTTGTAAAGGCTCAGAGTGAATGATGTGTTTATTGAAACTAAAACAGGTATCTATCTGTGCAGGAAGGTTAGATGCACACATTAGAAAAAGAAATAAAGTAAGAACTAAGGTTTTCAATGTTCTCATAATTAAGTAAAGTGTAGTATTAAGTATTTATTGTGTTCAAAATTGAGGTTATTAATCCGATAGAATAATAGTTTGATAATCTTTTATTTTAAGCTACTTTTGAGTTACAAAACTAATATAAAATGTATAAAAAATTTCTTTCTCAAACAGCCATCTACGGACTTACTGGAATAATTGGTCGCTTACTAAATTATTTGCTAACTCCTTTTCATACAGATATTTTCCTGCCTGATGAATATGGTGGCGTTTCTGTTTTTTATGCGTATGCTGCACTGCTAAATGTGATTTATACACACGGAATGGAAACGACTTATTTTCGTTTTATAGCTAAAGAAAAAGAAGGCAAAAACGATAATAAAAATGGAAATTCTTATAATCTCTCTTTGAGTTCGGTCTTACTAACTTCGCTAATTTTTAGTGCTATTATGTGGATTTTTGCACAGCCGATAGCTAACTTTTTAGAATACCCTAACAATGCACAATTTGTAAAATGGTTTGCCTGTATTATTGCTATTGATTCGGTAGTCGCTATTCCGTATGCTAGACTTAGAGCAGAAGGAAAAGCAATAAAATTTGCTTCGCTGCGAATGACTGTTATCGTTCTTACAGTTTTTCTCAACTTTTTCTTTCTTTATTTTTGCAAACATAGCGCAGAAGGAACAGATTTTTTATTTTTTCAAGAGTATGCAAAGTTGATTTATGACCCAGAAATGGGTTTGGGATATGTTTTTTTAGCAAATTTGATAGCAAACTCTTCTGTAATTCCACTTCTTTGGAAAGAGTTTAAAGATTTTCGTTTTACAATAAATTGGCAGATATATAAGCCGATGATAAAGTATTCTTACCCTCTGATTTTTGCAGGAATTGCCTATTCTATCAATGAAGTAATGGACAGAACGCTCTTACAAAAGTGGCTTCCAGATAATTTTTATCCAAATAAAACCCCAATGGATGCAGTAGGAATTTATTCGGCGTGTTACAAACTTTCTATTTTTATTACTTTGGCTGTTCAAGCCTTTAAATACGGTGCAGAGCCATTTTTTTTCTCACAAGCGAGTCAGAAAGATTCGCCCAAAACATTTGCTACCATCACCCACTTTTTTACAATTGTTTGTGTTCTGATGATGCTGGGAGTGAGTATGAATATGGAGTGGATAGCCAATATTTTTATCAGAAATAAGGAATATCACGAAGGACTTTTTATTGTTCCAATTCTGCTTTTAGCAAATATTTGTTTGGGTCTGTATTATAATTTTTCGGTGTGGTTCAAGGTTTCCGACCGAACCCATTTTGGACTTTGGATAAGCTTGGCAGGTGCAACAATTACGATTAGCTTTAACTTTCTTTTGATTCCTTTTTATGGTTATTTTGGAAGTGCTATTGCAACGCTTTCTTGTTATTTTGTGATGGCTGCTTTGTGCTATCTTTTAGGAAGAAAATACCAACCTATTCCTTATCCAATTTTGAAAATGATTTTGTACTTAGGTGTTTCTACAACACTTATTTTTATTTGTTTGAATATAGAATGGACAGGGTTTTGGCAAAAACATTTGATTCAGAATGGGCTTTTAGCTTTGTTTTTAGTAGTTACTGTTTTGGTGGAATATAGAACATTCAAAAAACTAAAAAATAATTGATAAAAACCAAACTTTTTCTAATCCAAACCCGTTATAATAGCGTACTTTAATTTTACACCTTTCTCATTACTTGCAAGAAAATACCTTTTTCCATCGATGATAGTTTTCGTTTAAGTACAGGAAACTTGAGATAAGAAAGAGGTATTTTTTTTATAAAAAAATTTGTGTAGCTTTTTGATTTAATTGATTAACCAACTAAACTAAATCAGACTACAATGAAATTACATTTTTACATTCTCGTTTTTTTATTGTTCTGCACTACTTTTTGTCTGTTTAGCTCTCCACTTTTTGCTCAAATGGATAGTACAGAAAGTATAATTAAAGAAAAAAAATCAACTCATCTTTGGGGAATCAACCCTTCTCTTACCGTCGAACCTTTCTATGAAAAGGGCGAATTTGACATTAATATTTTACCTATTATCTATCAAACCTCATTTTCCAAGCGAGTAGATTTTAGAATTAATCCTATCTTAAATTTAGGAATACGCAAAGATTTCAACGAGTTTAGCCACATCGGTTTTGAAGCTGCCCTTCCTGTTTTTATTTTCAAAAAAGAAGAGCGTTTTTTGCCTTCAAAGGGATTTTTTGTAGCTCCTATTTTTAGTCCTTCTATTAGTGCTTCTTATATTGGCAGAGTAGAAAACCGAACCAACTTAGGTTTTTGGGGAGAAGTAGGATATAATTTATTAATTGATGAAAAATTTGGGCTTTCATTTGGCTTACAATACGGTATAACTCATTTTATATATAAAGTCGGAGAAAATGAAATAACCAATCATTTTGGTATCAAAATTATTTTTGGAAAGTGGTATTAATTAAATCCTCAACGACGCTTTTAAGCTCGTTGACGGTTGTATAGAAATGATATTTCGAAAAAAATAAAAGTTTTTGTGTGGAATTTTGTGAAGTCGTGCATCTGCTTTTTCTATTTTTTTTGCTTTTATAGAGTTTGAGATACATATAATCCTATTTTTATTTTCTTCGTTTACCTTTACGTAGTTTCGACCTATAAATTAAATCATTGATTGATTACTTCATTATTCACTTCTTTGTTTATCCATTTCGACTACCCAAATCCCTCGCAATTCATTTAATTTATAACCTGTTACTTTATTATTAGGATAAAGTGTATTGATTTTTGCCAAAGTCGTTGTCAAGACTTCTGTTTTGGGTTCGCCATGGCATTGCATACACATCTGATTCGTCATAATCGGATAATAAGCTACTTGTCTGTCATTCATAGTCAATAATTGAGGCGTAGGTTCTTTATCGTTGGCAATACATTTTTTACCTCTTTTACATAATTTAATTAATTTTTATTTGCCTTATTTTTGGATTTATATTTTTATTAGAAACTCTTTTTACATAGGCATTTAAGGCAACAGCCATACTATCTGTCAAATGAATTGCCTTTGTTGAGCAAAACGAAACGGCATGTTCTGTTCCTTTTGAATTAATTGCACCTAATAAGTTTTTCCCTAAAACTCCTTTTGTTTGCATAGCTATTTTTTGTCCTATTTCAAGAGGAGATAAATTGGACTAGTTGCCTTTTCCTTTGTGTCTGGATTTGTAATGTTCTTCAAACCAATCAGGTTTTTCTAGCTCGGAGTTATAGATATAATTTGCAATTTTTTTGAGTTTTTCTTCACTAAAATTCATCTTCGACATCACTCCAAAACGCTCAACAGCATGCTTCATTTTTGCTTTTTCTTTGCTTGGATTGCTTACAAAGGCTATTAATTCTTTCGTAAACTCTTCCTGTGTAGTGCCTTCTTTTATATAATGTCTTTTGACTGCTTCCATTGGTGGAGCTGAAGCTACGGCTTGGGAGGCACTCGGACTATGGCAAGAATAACAGTTGGCTTCCATTAATTGCAATCCTTTGACGAGTTCTTCTTCAGGAGTAAGCACTTTTTCGACTTCTTTTTGAGATGTTTGAGTTATTTCTTCTTTTGGGCTAGAAGTGGTGTTGGTTTCTTTTTTTGAATCTGAACAACTCATCACTAAAAAAGAAATGAATAAAGCAATATATAACAAATTCGTATTCATACAATTAGATTTTGATTGAAAGTAGGATAATTATTTTATCAAAAATACAATTTAATTAAGTTGAGTTTGGTAACAAAAGTTACTCAAAAAACAACCTTACTCTTAATTCGGTAGCCTTAATCAACCTGCTTAGAAATCGTTAGTAGAAAAAAATAAAAGTTTTTGTGTGGAATTTTGTGAAGTGGTGCATCTACTTACCAAACAAACAATTTACCTCACTTTAATTTTTATCGATTATGGAATCTCTTAGAAAATCTTTCAGACAATTAACTTCAATTACTAAAGTCAGTCTATTAGCAACTTCTACTGTATTTATCGTAGCTTGTAATTCTTCCAAAACAGGTAACTATGAAATGGCAGATACCACAGTAGCAACCGAACAAGACCACAGAACAGTTTCTTCCCCTACAAAAATTAGCCGTAATAAAGAGAAAAAAGATATTTCATATAATGCAACTCAAAATGCAGATTATGCTGCTGGTGCTGTAATGGATGAGGCAGAAATGTATATCTCTGATGATAGAGTTTCTCAAAATACAGAAAACTATCAAAAGCAAATAGAAAATAAATTCATTCAATCTCTGAAAGAACCTCTATCTACTTTTTCGATTGATGTTGATAATGCTTCTTATTCAAATGCTCGTCGCTTTATTCAGTCTGGACAAGTTCCAAACCCTGATGCTGTTCGTATCGAAGAATTTA
Organism: Bernardetia sp. ABR2-2B; assembly: GCF_037126435.1. Classification (GTDB taxonomy): domain Bacteria; phylum Bacteroidota; class Bacteroidia; order Cytophagales; family Bernardetiaceae; genus Bernardetia. The sequence continues at coordinate 2,484,499 of NZ_CP147020.1, forward strand.
TAAACTACTTTGATTACGATTATAAGAATCCAACAGGAAAACATCCTTTTTCAGTAAGCACAGAAATTTCTACTGCGCCTTGGAATGAAAAACATAAACTGGTTCATGTAGGAATACAAGGAAAAGATTTGGATTATGATAACCTTGCACCTTCAAATTTAGTTTTCTTGATTGATGCTTCGGGTTCTATGTCGGCTCAAAACAAATTGCCTCTTCTTCGTTCTTCCCTCAAACTTCTGCTTTCACAGCTTAACGAAAACGACCGTATTGCAATTGTGGCTTATGCAGGTGCAGCAGGTTTAGTATTGGAATCTACACCAGCTTCTGAATCAGAAAAAATTATTAATGCCTTAGATGCTGTTTCGTCTGGTGGAAGTACGGCAGGGGGAGCAGGAATACAACTTGCTTATTCTTTAGCAAAAGATAACCTAATAAAAGAAGGAAATAACCGAGTTATTTTGTGTACTGATGGCGATTTTAATGTAGGTGTAAATTCTCCAAAAGAATTGGTAAAAATGATTGAAACAAAGCGAAATGACGGAATTTATCTGACAGTTTGTGGTTTTGGAATGGGAAATTACAAAGATTATCAGATGGAGGAATTGAGTAATGCAGGAAATGGAAATTACTTCTATATTGATAATATTCAAGAAGCTAAAAAGGTTTTTGTGAAAGAAATGAGAGCTACTATGTTTACGATTGCTAAAGATGTCAAGATTCAGATTGAATTTAACCCTGCAAAAGTAGCAGCTTATCGCCTTATCGGTTACGAAAACAGAATGCTAGAAAAAGAAGATTTCAATGACGACAAAAAAGATGCTGGAGAACTTGGTGCAGGACATACCGTAACAGCTTTGTATGAGATTATTCCAGTAGGTGTGAAGAGTGAATTTTTCCCTTCGGTAGATGATTTGCGTTACCAAAAAGAAGAGAATAAAATAAAGGAATCTTATACGGCAGCAGCTTCTTCTGATGAGCTTTTAAATTTGAAATTACGTTACAAAAAACCAAATGAAGATACAAGTAATTTGATTGTAAATCCACTCAAAGATGACAATATTAAGTTAGATAAAACGTCTGATAACTTTCGCTTTTCGGCTGCTGTGGCAGAATTTGGAATGATTTTGAGAGGTTCAGAGTACAAATCAGAAGCAAATTATAATCAAGTGATGACACTTGCAAAAGCTGCAAAAGGAAAAGATACAGAAGGCTACCGAGCAGAGTTTTTAAAACTGGTAGAAAGTTGTCAGTTGATGAGTAAGTAAAAGTGTTTTTGTTGGTGTCGCTGCGCTAAAACACCAACAAAGGCAAAGGTTGATGTCTAAGTAACAAGAAAAAGTAAAACCACTTATGAAAAGCTAAAATCAAACACCAAATTTATCTATTTTTAATTTTTAAAAAAGCCATTTCTAATTTTAGGTTGGGAATGGCTTTTCATCATTTTTAAGAATTTACTCTATTTAGTTTCTAAAAATAACCCTTATCTTTGCAACTCAATTATCAAGAATCTCTTTTCTCTACTCTATTATTTGAGTTTAGAAAAAGATAGCAACCTGCATGCGTAAGCAAGGTGCTGCAATCGATAAGCCGATATACTTTTTTTATAAAATTTATACCTTCGGAACAAAAACGCCTTAGTAATCTAACTAATTCAATAAGGTGGTTATCTGACTGCTTTTTATGCTTTTTTCTCTATCAAAACAGAATAAAAGAGATTATTGATAATTTTTACAATTAACCAATAATTTCTATGAAAAAAGTAATTTCTAATACAGACTCTTCAAATTCTCTTTCTGAAAATTTTATACCTACTTCAAACTGGATTGCACTTATTCCTTTATTTGTTTTTGTAGGTACATTTTTAGGCGCAGGGATTTATTTCAATGATTTTTATGCTCTTCCTTCTCCTATTGCTGTTTGTTTAGGCATTTTTGTAGCCTTTGTTTTGCTCAGAATTCCTTTCAAGGAAAACATGGATACCTTTTTAAGAGGTTGTGGTGATGAAAAAATCTTGACCATGTGTATCATTTACCTTTTAGCAGGTGCATTTTCAACAATCACAAAAGCAACTGGAAGTGTTGATGCTGTCGTCAATTTAGGAATCAATTATATTTCTCCGAGTTATTATCCTGTTGGAATATTTTTGATAGCAGCTTTTTTGTCGTTGTCAGCAGGTACTTCTGTGGGTGCAATTGTGGCATTGGGTTCGGTTACGATGGCTCTAGCAGAACAAAGTGAGATTTCTGTTTCACTTATGGGTGCTGCTTTATTGACAGGCGCAATGTTTGGTGATAATCTTTCTGTAATTTCTGATACCACTATTGCAGCGACGCAATCTTTGGGCTGTGAGATGAAAGACAAGATGAGAACCAACTTTAAAGTTGCCTTTCCTGCTGCTTTAGTAACAGTTATTATTCTGACTGTATATGGATTTTCTTTAGAAATAGATTCGACTTCTACTTTTGTTTCTAAATCTGTTTCTTGGGTTTTAATAGTTCCTTATGTTGTAGTTATTGTTTTATCTTTGGTAGGAATGAATGTCTTTGTTGTTTTATTTTTAGGTGTTCTTCTTTCTGGACTGATGGGATTATACTTGAATAGTTTTGATATAATTGGGTTTAGTAAAACGACTTACAAAGGTTTTGAAGGAATGAGCGAAATATTTTATCTTTCTTTACTTACTGGTGGACTGGCCGCAATGGTAGAAAAAGGGGGAGGAATACAGTTTATTCTAGAGAAAATTAGTAAATTCATCAAAAATCAACATACAGCTTTAATTGGAGTTGCTACTTTAGTAAGTGCCATTAATTTTTGTATTGCAAACAATACCGTTTCTATTTTGATTTCTGGAAAAATAGCCAAATCATTGAGTGATAAATATGAAATTGAACCAAAAATTACAGCTTCTTTATTAGATATTTTTGCTTGTATTGTTCAAGGATTGTTGCCTTATGGCGCACAAGTTTTGCTTTTGATTGGCTTGAGCGATGGACAAATAAATTACCTTGACCTTTTGAGCCAAGCGTGGTATTTACATATTTTATTTGTCTTTTCTTTGGGTTTACTTTTTTATAAAAAACAATCTGTTTCTAAAATTTAGAAAAAATTAAACCTATACAGTTTTAAAAATTGTATAGGTTTGATTCTAAATTTTACTCAAATTTTGTAGGTGCAGTTTCTAGTTTTGTAGGGCGAAAAATAGTTGCTTTTTCTTCAATTTTGACAAATGGAATTTCATTTCCATCTTTGAACTTGAATAACTCAACAGTTTCTAATAAAATACCTTCTTCATATTTATAATGTTGGGTAATTCTCATTGTATTATAAGGTGCAAATGAGCTAATTCCATCTAAAGAAAATTGCATAGTTTGTTCTCTAAACTCATTATCAGATTCGCCTTTTCCATTTCCTAATGAGGAATTTATAGTAGAAACTATTTTGTTTTGATTTGCAGAAAAATCAATTCCAAAAAACATAGTTTGCTCTCTTTCTCCAGCTTTTCCGTCATAATTTGGATGAATACGATGCATGTTTTTGATAGATTTCCACGAATTTTTGTATCGCCTTTGTACAACTTCGAAAGTATAATCGTTTGACTCGTTACGTTCATATTTTCCATCAAGATAAATATAAGACTCTCCACTTCCTTGCCATATAATAGAATAATTATCTTCTAATGTTGGAAGTTTTTCACTTGTTGGAATAATTACTTGGCTAGATGTGCCACAAGAAGTTAAAGAAAAAGTAATTGCTAAGAGAGCATACATTACCATTTTTACTGCTGTTTTTTTTGTCTTTTGCATAATAAAATACTTTAGGAGTAAATAAAATAGTTACACTACAAAAGTATAAGTCTATACCTTGAAAAAAATTGATGTATGTTACAATCGAAATTTAGTTTGCAATTTCTTTTCGGATTCTACTCAAACTTTCCCTCTCAATTCCTAAATAAGAAGCCAAATGATACAAAGGAATTTTTTGGATAAACAAAGGATAATCTTTTATCATCTGTAAATACCTTTCTTTGGCTGATAAAAATAAAAAAGATTCGACACGATTTGTAGCAGTTGCATACACACTCTCGGCAATGATTCTACCAAAACGTTCCCAGTTTTTTGATTCTTGATAAGCAATTTGTAGAGCTTGAGAATTAAAGGTAATCAATTCACAATCTTCTAAAGCCTGAATATAATACCTGCTTGGCGTTCCTTTCAAAAAATCTAAATAGGAAACAGCATAATCATTTTCTAAAAAAAAGTGATTATTGATTTCTTTATCATTAGACAAATAAAACAAACGTAAAACACCCTTTTCAACAAAAGCTATTTCATTTACTTTTTGTCCTTCATTCAATAAAAATTCTCCTTTTTGAAGTATTTTACGCTTTAGGTTTGGAGCAAACATAGAACATTCTTCTTCTGAGAAATCAGTTACTTTTCTAATTTGTATTTTGAAATTATCTAAATTCATATATCGGTTTTGGTATAAACAATTCTCAAGCAATTAAAACAAAAATACCATTTCTATATTCATTTTGAATAATAAAAATGGTATTCTTGTAAAATTGCTTCTCACACTAAAGTGTAAGCTACAAAATATTAATCTCTCAAAATCGTAAGCCAGTTTTTGTATGTTTTATTTCTGTATTTGATTAGGAAATAATACTGACCAGATGAAGCATTACCTCCATCCCATTCAAAGTTACGGTCTGTACTTTCGAAGAGCAATGTTCCCCAACGGTTATAAATTTCTACACCTTGAAACTGGTCATTACAATCATCTTCTGGAAGGTTTGGAATGTAGAAAGTATCATTTATACCATCACTGTTTGGAGTAAATACGTTGGCAGGTGTAAAATCAAGATTTACAGAAGCATCTTCTACAATGATAACAAGTGTTTTTGGTGTAGAAGCACGAAGCCCACAACGAGTAGTATCCGAAGCCGTAAAAATTACTTTGAACTCTTTACTAAATTCTCCTTCCAAAATATCACACTCTGGAGTCCAAGAAAAATTACTTTCAAGAACAGGAAAACCTTGTTTGTTTTCATATTGCATTCCCAAATCTGAAAGGACAAAACCAACACCACGAGCAGAAAGTGAAAGTCTATCACCATCTACATCATTAGCAAGTGACGGAATAATTAATTCTTGTCCAATCCCTACACGAACAACACACTCATCTGGATTAGAAGTAGAAACAGAATCTATATTTTGAAGCTCTAAAGTAGGAGGTGTATTTTGTGAATCAATGGTCAAATCAAAACGAACTTTTATTGTATCGGTATAAATAATATCACAGTTGGCAATATCTGTAATAATAAATTCAGCAAAATACGAAGTATCTGCATTCTGAAAACCAAGATTCGAACACGAAGGCTGCCACGTAAACTCGCTTGTGAGAGTAGGTAAACCAAATACATTTTCAAAATTCATATTCAAATCTGCAAAATCAAATCCTATTCCATTTCCCACCAAAGAAAGTGAACTATTATCTACATCTTCTCCTATTACATCAAAACGAACGAACTCATCTACACGGACAGAACGAACATACAAATCTTGTGCAGCATCAAAAGTAAGGTTTGCAGATATTTCAGGTTCACGATTTGGATTTCTTTCATACAATAAAATCAATTTTACTCTAACTGTATCCCCCAAAGATTCTTGACATTCATTAAAATCTCTACTGATAAAATCAATCAAAAACTCTCTTCTAGGGTTTGCAACTGGATTAGTTCCCAAATATTCACACAAAGTTTGCCAATTAAATGTACTTTCAACAGGAGCAAAACCACTCACTTCAGGAAAAGTCATATCAAAGTCAGAAAGCTCAAAATCTACTCCTTGTGCATATAAAAGAACACTATCATTTTGAGCATCAAGCCCTAAAACATCAAACGAAATGGCATCGCCTACAAAAACGGTATCTACAAAAACTTCTTCATTTGTATCGAAGGTAGTTATTTCTGGTCTTACTTCTGGTGCTGTATTATTTGGGTCTGGAGGAAGCACAACTAATTTTACATCAATTTCTTCTTCTAATGGATTTTCACATTCATTAAAATCATTTACTTTGAATTTCAGATTTATTGGTTCTCCAATTGGAATATTTGTTTGGTCACATTCTGTGTTCCATACAAAATCAGTTGTTAGAATTGGTCTGCCTTCTACTGGCGCAAATTGCATTTGATATTCAGCAAAAGAAAATCCTATTCCATTTCCTGTAACCTGAATACTGTCGCCATTTTCATCATCTCCTGTGAGTGTAAAACGATAAGCTTCTCCCAACGTAAGTGTATCACAATATGCCATCATTGTCGAATCATATACAAGTGAAGCACGAATAGTAGGTGCTATATTTGGGCGAGGAAGCAAAACAACACGTACTGCAATTTGGTCTGTCGAATCAGCATTTCCACATGCATCATAATCTGTTACCTTAAAATTCATGATAAAAGTTTGAGGACTAAGAGGATTTTCTAAATCATCACAAGTTGTTTGCCATAAGAAATTAGAATTTATACCTCCAACTCCCTCTAGTGGCGAATAAGTAATACTTCTTCCATTAAGAGTAAAGTTGTCAGGAGTAAACTCTACACTTACACTATCGTTATCTATGTCAATAACATCTGTATTGAAGTCTATTACTTCTCCTACAAACACACTATTATAAATATATTGATTAGCAGTAGCATCAAAGACAAGACCTGCTGTAATGCTAGATGCAATATTTTCAGTAGTATCAGCCAAAACTTTGATTTTCAAACAAGTCTGTACACTTTCAGAGTTATCACATTTTCTCGTGTCTGTTGTTGTGAAACTAACATCAAAGGTTTGTTCAGTCTCGTTAGAAGGTAAAACAGAACAGTTAGGTCTCCAAAGAACTTGCCCTCTCAAAACAGGATTTCCTTGTGTTGCTCCTGTAAAACTAGCTCCTGCTGGTAACCCTGTAACAGTTATATTTAGAGGGTCGCCATTTGCATCATCAGCAGTTGTATTGATTGTTAGTTGTTCTCCTACTACTACTTCTTTTATGTAGCAATTTGTGGCTGGATCGAAGGTCGCATCAGCAACAAAAGTAGGAGGCTCGTTTGGAGGATTTCGGACAAGTACATTTACTCTTATTGTATCCAAAAGAGGAACAGCACAACTATTGTCCAATACAATAAAATCCATTATATACGGTTCATTAGGGTCATTTGGATTGAGAGGACATTCAGGAAAACAAACATTTAATGAAAGTTCATCACCTTGCCCACTAATATTACCTCCATTTTGAAGTAAAATTCCATCTGCATCTGTAAAATTAATAGGTTTTACCTGTGCTGTAATTACAGTATTCTCATCTGAATCTGTAACAAATAAATTTCCACATTTATCCTCATTTTGGTCAAGAATAATTGTAGTTCCTTCTACATAACGGCTAGGTTCTGCGTTAGCTTGAAAGGCTATATTTGGTTTTGTAGCTGTCGGACAATCAATTACTAAAAGTTGATAATCTCGTCTTACTTCTCCTATTTTTCTACCATTTCTATATTCTTCTACTACAATAGCAAAGACAAAAAGTCCTGTTTGAGATGCTGTAAGAGATAAGATTCCATCTTGGTCTATTTGCAATGGAATACTTCCTGGTACTACATTAGTTAAGCTTATCCCTGGTACAAACTCCACCAATTGATAAGGAGCAGAACTTGGTATTGGAGGGCGTGGGTCATTAAACGTACTATTTCCATTTATCGGAACAGTAAGACGATAACGCAGCTCATCTCCATCTGGGTCTTGCCCACTAAAGTCAAAAAAGAAAGGCTGATTGACACACACATAATCACTAAGTGGTGGGAAAATTTGAGGCTCAGAATTAATAAATGGTCTTCCTATGGGGTCTAACAAAGCTGGAAATTCTAAATACATAGTAAGTCCTGCATTTTGAGGAGCTATTATATTACTAATAATATTATTTCTACAACAACGCTCCCAAACCATATAATACCCCTCTTGTTCAGCAAAATCACTTCTATTAAGTGTAATTTCTTGAGCATAATAAATTCGACGAATCAAAAGAGTACCAACAGCACAATCAGGGTCGGTATAAGGAACAGGATTATCAGAAACGAGAGGAATTTCTAATTGAAGCAGTAACCGATTATCTCTTTTAGAAAAAATTCCTATCGTAGCAGAATTTCCAATTGCCCCTGGGTTTCCATTTACAGCATCAAAATATTTTACCATTCCGACACGGTACACATCTCCCCTAACGTGTACAAATTCTAGCTCTCCTCCTACAATGTGTGTAGCAAAAGATGAAAAATTTACTAAAAATAATAAAGTAAATAAAAACGACAGAAAAACAATTCGCTTTTGGAATGAGGATAAGATAGTATAAATTAAATTTTTCAAAATTCTATAGAGTTCTAGTAATAATTTTATAAGATAATTTGAGAAAGGAGCATATTAGTTCTTTATTTTTTCATAAAAATACAATAAAAAAACCTTACTAAGACTAGCTTATAAGGTTTTTAACAATTCGAAAATACACTTTATACGTATTCTGTCATAAAATGCTATGAAATTTAAGACTTGAAAATACTATAAAGAAGATAAATTCCTCCAATAATTACAGCAAAAGTAAAGACTGTAGATAATGCTCCAATTAATAATGCGCCTACGAACTTAATAGCTATAATAGCTACAACTACTAAAACGGCTACTTTGACGGCTTTCATGATATTCATAATTTCTTTTGATTTAAGTGTGAAAAGGTAAAATAATGTTAGCTTGAAGCTTTCTTCTTAAAAACGTTGATTAGCTTTCAAGATACAAAAATTGAGTGATTTATAGAAATATAATTAGTCTGTACTTTGTTGTACGTAAAAACGTATCAAAAAGATAAGTTAAATTTTAGTTTAAATTTTTTCTTTTGTTGATGTTTATCCAATAAATATCTATTATTTATAGATATTTTCCTTACTCCATTGACAAAACTTTAATTTTTTGATCAAATTTAGTTTCACTAGTCATTGGATTATTGAGTATTTTTTTAATTTCTATTAATCCATATCTGAAAAAAGAGTATTCATTATATCCATTTGAACAGACTCTTATTTTTGTTTTTTTATGTTTCCATTCTCCTACTTTGTAACACCAAACAAAGGCAATGGAACACAAAGCAATTAATTTAGCTATTTTATTTGGTTCTGTTAATTTTGTATTTTCTAAGTTAAAACCTTGTGATTTTAGTGCTTTAAACAACGTTTCGATTTCCCAACGTTGTTTATAAATTTCAAAAATATTATCCAATAAAACAGGTGATGCTAAATAAATATATCCTTTTTGTGTTCGACTTACAGATAAATATACCTCTGCTTCATTGACTACAAATGTTCCATCTAGTTGATAGGTTTCTGAAATCGAAAGCCCTCTACACCATGCTACAATAGACTTTGTTTTCCCTTTTCTAGTAGCTTTAAAGTTAGATTTTATACGCATTACAAAATCAAATTTTTTTGTAGCTAAATAGAAAAACCATTTTTTACCTATAAACTCTCTATCTGCTACAAGAGCAGTAATAGATAAATTAGGAAATTGATTTAAGAAATCTTCTATCAAATCAATTCGTTGTTGAGTAGCTGAATTTCCTGTCCTCGAAAGTACAGACCAACAAAGAGGAATAGATACCCCTTTATGAGCTGCTGAGAGAAGCAAAATATTAATATGCTCTTTTCCAACTTTCCAATTCGTTCTATCCAAACACAGTACGATATTTTCCCATTGTTCAATGCCTTCTAAGGAAATAATCAAATTAGTAATTGCTTGAAAATCAAGCTCATAATAATTTAAAAAGCGTTCTATACGACGTAAAGAAGAACTGTATTCTACATTCCTTTCAAACGCAGTTGCAATTTGAATTAAACCTCCTAGACCTACCTTTATAACAGCTATTACAAAAAGACCTATAAATTGAACTCGGGCTAAATGAAACCCTTTTAAATGAGAAGATAAAACACTAACTAATTTTGTAACTTTACCACTAGAAGCATACTTTGCTTTCGCCATAATTGAGAAAAATTTTGTGAGAAACTCAATTATGGCTTTTTTTTATCTAAATTTAAAATCTTTTGTCAGAGGACTGAGGATATTTTCAAACAAAATGCCTTCGATAGTAGATATGATAGTAATCAATTAATGATTCATTTTTTTATCTAATTATTTTTATTTCAACTTTTTATTAATTATGCAATCAATGCAAACAGCAAACGAATATTTAGAATTACCTTATGAGGTAGAGATTCTACAACAAGATGAAATTGCTAATATTTATTGGATTCCAAAAGCCAATACTATTGTCTGTGAAGCTGTACATGAGTACATGCCACAAGAAGATTTTAAAGCTTTATTCAATACTATTTCAAATCACGTAGCCAAATATCGTCCAATAAACTTTGTTTTTGACAAAAGAGCCTTAAAAGCATTTCATCAGCCTTCTATGGAATGGTATTTTACAGAATGGAAATCAGAGATGTCAAAACTGCATGGCTTGAAAAGACACCGTAAACTTTTGCCTAATATTACTTGGTTCGCTCTTGCCGTTAAAGCTGGACGGGCAGAATTAGCAAAAAAATACCCAGACGGAGAATTTCACAATTTAGATATTCAGTATAAAGATACTATTTTAGAAGCTATTAATTCATAAGCTTGGTAAGAATGAAATTTTACAAAATCACAAAAAGTCTTATTTTAAATTCTAAATCAAGACTTTTTTTGTTGAAGTTGAATATAACTCCAAAAATTATGCTTTTTGTTTTTGCTTTTTCTTCTGTGCTTTCTGCTCGTTTTTGAGCTTTCGTTTTTCTCTAAATTTTTTGATTCTTGTTACTGCCATTTCTACCTGTTTTTCTAGGTGAATCTTTTCTCTTCTATTTTTCTGTATCTTTTTCTGTAATGCTCTAAGCTGTGTTTCTGGGTTTGGATACATAATTCGCTGTACCATATCAGCCAAAACCAAAGCTTCTCTTACTTTAGTAATAACACCCTTAAAACGATAAGCTCTAGCTACTTGATTTACTCTTGCCAGTCCTTGAATAGCTCTAAAAGTTCTTAGGAAGGAAACTAAAGGCAGCAAAATAATAAATAAGTCAATCCAATTTGCCTTACAATAATCTAATTTGTCCCTTGTAACTGAAAACATCAAGATAAACTCAAAAGTAAAAGCTACCCAAATAAAAGCCTGTACAGATTCTAAATATAGCTTAATATCAGGAACACGAGCTGCCACCTGTTCGCCTACTGTTTTATTCAAATCAATAAATAAGATAGGAATAATAAGTAAGGCAATCGCAATCATGGGCATACTAAATTTTCGTTTTAGCTCTTCTAAAAGTATGTCATTACACTTGCTCCACCTCCAAAACGGAATCCACAACCAATCACTATCAGACAAACGCCTTGCACCCATTCGTAGGGGCATAAGTGGAATAGCAACTGCCCTAAAAATAAGCTGACTCTTAGATACTTTTAGTCCTTCTTTATTTTTTAAATAAAAAACATAAATGAGTTCTGCCAAAGGAACAAGCATCAAAATACCATACAATAGTGTTGATTGCCACAAAACAAAAGGCGTAACAAGTTCTCTTGCTTGTGGCGAAAAGCTAAACATAATAATAAAACCCATCAGCATCAACATAACGATACTAAACCAAAACATCAGAGGTGCAAAACGATTTTCAAAAATCTGTAATTTACTGATTGCTGGTAATTCTTGACGTATCAAAAGAGGCTCATCTTTCTGTTTATAGATTGCCAACACTTCATCAATCATCTTGCTATATTCATCTACTCCCTCCTCTGTTTCTTGTTCATTGATGGTTTCATCATCAAAAAAGACACGCAGACGTAAGAGTTCAGAAGGATTATCGATAGCGTTTATCCTTTCAATTAATTCTTCTTTGGTAGGTAAATGATTATCTGTATTTGTTGTTGATGACATCTTGTTTATTTTCTGTTTGAGAGAATGTAAAGATACAAAAAAAGCTAAAATAGCCATTTACTATTTTTTCTGACAAAAGACACTATTACCAAATTCTTAAATTTAGACTTTAAAAGTTATCTTTGTAAAAACAATACTAATCAACTCATAATTAGTAAATTCAAGATTATAATATAAAACTGAAACAAACTCTACAACTATGAATCATATCGCAGTCATCGGTGCAGGAACTATGGGAAACGGAATTGCTCACGTTTTTGCTCAAAATAATCATCAAGTATCTTTTATTGATATTTCTGAAAATGCCCTTACAAAAGGCTTGAATACAATAGGCAAAAACCTTGACCGTCAGGTAAAAAAAGGTGTTTTGTCAGAAGAAGAAAAAATAGCTACACTCAAAAGAATAAAAACATTTACGAAAGTTGAGGAAGGCGTAAAAGGAGTAGATTTGGTAGTAGAAGCTGCTACTGAAAATATGGAAATTAAGCTCAAAATTTTTGAGAACCTAGATAAGGTTTGTGATGAAAAAACAATTTTGGCAACAAATACCTCCTCTATTTCTATTACTCGTATTGCTGGAGCTACCCAACGCCCAGAAAAAGTAATCGGAATGCACTTTATGAATCCTGTTCCTGTCATGAAACTTGTTGAGGTAATTCGTGGCTATTCTACGTCTGATGAAATCACAAACAGAATTATGGAAATGTCTAAAAATTTAGGCAAAATTCCTGTTGAAGTAAGTGATTATCCAGGATTTGTATCGAATCGTATTTTGATGCCAATGATTAATGAGGCAATTTATGCACTTTATGAAGGTGTTGCTGGTGTAGAAGAAATTGATACAGTAATGAAATTAGGAATGTCGCACCCAATGGGACCTTTACAGTTAGCTGATTTTATTGGTCTTGATGTATGTCGTTCTATTTTAGAAGTATTATTTGAAGGCTTCGGAAATCCAAAGTATGCTCCGTGTCCACTCTTAGTAAATATGGTAAATGCAGGACACAAAGGCGCAAAATCAGGTAATGGTTTTTATGATTGGTCAAATGGAATGAAAGATTTGAAAGTAGCAAAACGTTTTGAGAAGAAATCAAACAAAACTTCACAAGAAGCATAAAAAAATAATGGTAAATTGTGAATGATAAATTATAACTGAGGTTATCTTAATTCTATTTCATTCATAATTTACCATTAATAATTCATCATTCAAAGGTCTGTTTATTCATAGGATAGAGATTAAATGTTCCTATTCCTTTGGCTACTACTTTTCCTGTTTTTTTGTTTTTTATATCACAAACAGTATGAACAAGACGGTTTCCTGTATGTTCTAGATTTGCTTCTGCAATCAGTTCATCGTGAAGCTTGACAGGCAGAAAATAATTGATTTTAAATTCTACTGTCGCACATAGTTTTCCTTGAGCAAAGGCATAACTCAAAGCCGAGCCTCCTAAAGTTGCATCCATAAGTCCAGAAATTACACCTCCATGACAATGCCCTGGTGCGCTTTGATGCTTTTCTACAATCTTCATTTCAGAAATTGCATGACCTACTTCTTTTATCTCTAATGTCATTCCATTATCTTTTGCAAAAAAATTGAATTGATTATAGAGTTCTATAAGCTGTGTGTGATTTTTATTATCTGTAAAAAAGCCTTTTTTGTCTTCTTTTATTTTTTCCATAGATTGGTAATGGTTGATTTTTAATAAATACTGCTTTATTTTCAAACAGTTTCTCAATATAGCAAATATAATTTTACTAGATTAAAACAAGAAATAAGTTTAACTTACTAAAAAATAAAAAAATGTCAAAAATAAGCCGAAGATTTAATCCAGAGTTAGATTTTATCATTGATAGAGAGAATGAGTTTGAAAATTATTACGAAGGAAATCCTCTTTTTGATGGTGTCTTTTGTAATGAAGGAGCAACTCAAAATGAAGAAACTTCTCTAGCAACAGTTTTGAAATGGCAACTTCAAACCAATCCACAAAAAGAAGAAAAGAAAAATGAAAATTTTAGTGTAGAGACGATTCCAAACGCTACACTTTTTGAAGAAACAAAAGATTGTATTGTTTGGCTCGGACACGCTTGTTTTTTTATTCGTCTAAACGGAATTAATTTTCTCACAGACCCTTGCTTGGAAAGTATGCCTTTTGTTCCTCGCAAATCTTCACTCCCTTGTAAGATTTCTGAAATCAAGAATATTGATTATTTACTTCTTTCTCATAATCACCGTGACCATTTGGATATTCCTTCTCTTAAAAAGCTGATTCCTCAAAATCCTGCTATGGAATTTCTTGTTCCATTAGAAACGGCTGATTTTCTGCATAGACAGGTTTCGAAAGACTTAAAAATACAAGAAGCAGGTTGGTATCAACAGTTCAAGACAAAAAAAGGAATAAATATCAATTTTTTACCTTCCAAACACTGGTGTAGAAGAGGTTTATTTGATTTTAATGAAATGCTTTGGGGTGGCTTTTGGTTGGAAAGTAACGACCACAAATTATTCTTTGTCGGAGATACAGCCTATGCAAATCACTTCAAAAGAATAGAGAAAATTTTGGGTGCTGCAGGTACGGTCGTTATGCCAATAGGAGCTTACAAACCTTCATTTATGATGCAAAATGCACACATCAACCCAGAAGAAGCCGTAAAAGCATTTCAAGAAACAAAAGGAAAAACAATGATTCCGATGCACTATGGAACATTCGATTTGGCAGACGAACCACTTGGAGAACCTATAAAATGGCTAACTTCAGAAATGAAAAAACAAAACCTTTCTGAAAAACTGACTGTTCCCAAAATTGGAGAAGTCATTTATTTGTAGATTTTCAGAAATCAATGATGTTAGGAAAAAATATAATACTCAAACCACTTCCATAGCCTTTGTCAGTGTTTTAGCGCAGCGATACCGACAAACACATTTATAAAGTAAACTCTTAGACAGATGCTTTAATTGGAATCCAAACTTCCTCTTCTGAGTTTTCATTTGTTGAGTTATATTTTTCTCCCAAAACTTCAAAATGCTCTCTTGTATCTAGTTGATAGGCTGAGTTTGGCAACCACTCTTCAAAAACATATTGTGCCATTTTTGGAAAGTCTTTGGGCAAACCTTTATATAAAAATACAGCGTACAAACCACCTTCCAAAACTCGTTTTTCCATTCCTTGTGGAATATCTTCAAAGAAATCTACTTCAATCATGGCACATTTTGTAAATTCTGTTTTTGGATTAAAATCTTTAAAATCTAACGATTTATCATAAATTTGAATAGAATATAAATCTTTTCCAATAGTATGTTTAATCATCTTTTTTTTAGGCATAAAGCTCTGCCATAACTCCATTGTCTTATTATCTGACAAAGACATTTTTAAAGAGTTACCAATTAATCTTTTCGCAGGAAGGATTTTGATTTTTGGATTCATTTCTACACTTTATTTATTTTCTAAAAAATTTTCATATTCATTAGTAAGCATTTTCCAACTTCTATAAGGCACAATGGAATTTGGATTTTCCTCATCATATTCACTCAAAATATCATTTATCAAATCAACTTTTATTGAATTTGGTTCTACATCAACAAAATAATAAATACTTGAGTTTTTCTTATCTCCTATCAAAATCAAATTTGATTTTGCAGTTTTAGAATAATAATTGACATAAGTAGGCAAATTTTCTACTAGTTCAAATTTGACTTGTATGGCCGTTTCTTTTTCCACACACCCTTTTTCTAGAAACTGACAAATAATTTGCTTCGGAAATTCAACTGGAGTTTTGACTGGAATTTCAAAACTTAGATTTGTAGAATAACAATCAGGTGCGCCACAATCAAAACTATGAAGGTCAAAAGGAAGTTTAAATTCAATTTTATCATTTACTTGCTTTACTAGATTTCTAATATAAAATTCTTGAAAGAAGTCAGATTTTAGAATAGCATTAGATTTTGATTCAAGCAGAACATTTCGAAGAGAATCTTGTCTTTCTTCCCAAGAATCATGTTTTTCTACTTGTTTATTACTTTCTGTTTTTATTAGTTTTGCTTGTTGTAAAGTTGTAACTTTATCTTTACTCTTTTCAGTTCTCAAAGAACAAGAAAATAGCAGAAGACTAATTAAGACAAAAAGCACCTTCATAGAAATAGTCATTATTATTTTTTTAAATTATACTAGCATTAAGTAACGAAGAATAATTTAACTCTCTACTCTTTATTATACTTTTTTCTAATTTCCTCTGAGAAAGATAGAGCTAAACTAAATTTTTGCTCTATTATTTTTCCATTTTTTGTGGCAGTTGTCCATTTTGGCAATATTTCAATTACTCGTTTTACTTCCTGTCTGAATTCTAGAGAATGTATTCTGACGATTGAATCTACCTTTACATTTCCTAGAGTGTCAATATGTATTTGTGCAAAAGCCCTGTATTTTTTGTCCTCTTTATTTTGGTATTTACTTTCATAAAAATCTAGTTTGTACCACTTCAAATTGGAATAAATAAACTCATTCATTTTTTCATTTCCTTCTTCAAAAACGGAATTTCTATCTCCCAACCCCACACTATCCATATATTTTGCTTTTTGCCATGTTTTTTCAATTATCGTTGAACCGAATTTTTCTTTGATTTTTTCTTTCATATAATTTGAATAACATTCTGGTTCTTGATAGACAATACAACCCATATAAGCTACATTTATTCCATAGTCTTTATACAATAGCCTTCCGAAAGTATAAGAATTACTAGAATTTAATCCAAAAACTAAGTAGGTATAGTTTCCTTTTTCAATATGCACTTTTGCACTATCAATTCCTTGCTGACATTCTAGGTCATTATTTTGAGAAAAAACTGTTTTAGGAAAAAAGAAACTACTGATACAAATTGATAAATAGATAAAAATTTTCATTTTTGAATGGATTCAAGATAAAATAAAGTCTTTCTATTTTAATTCAAAAATAGTAGATTAGTAACACGAAAGAATCTCAAAAATACAAACAGAGCAAAACATGAAAATTCTATCAGCAAAACAAATGGCTTTAGCCGACCAAGAAACTATCAAAAATGAGCCTGTTTCTTCCTTAGATTTAATGGAAAGGGCATCAAAAAAGGCTTTTTATTGGATTCAGAATTACTTTGGTCAGAATCTTCATAATGATTTAATAAATACAGAATTTCATATTTTTTGTGGCATTGGAAATAATGGTGGCGACGGACTTGTACTTGCTAGACTCCTCTCAAACTTTGCCTTTCAAATAAATGTGTATGTAGTAGCTTTTTCAGATAAACGAAGCGAAGATTTTGAAGCTAACTTTGAAAGAATACAAGAAGTTTCGAATATCAAAATCACAGAAATAAAGACAGAGGAAGATTTAGAGCAACTAAATTCTATTTCTAAAAACGATTGGATTATCGATGCTATTTTTGGATATGGATTAAATAGAGTTCCTGAAGGAATTGCAGGAAAAACAATTGAATTTATAAATCAACACTCCAACAAAAATGTAATTTCGATAGATATTCCCTCTGGTCTTTTTGCAGATGAAAACCAAAGTAAAGAACAGCGTTTTGATAAAAATATGACCATAAAAGCAACGCATACACTTACTTTTCAAAGTCCAAAATTATCTTTTTTCTTTGATGAATACAGTGAATTTGTAGGTAATTTTGAAGTATTAGACATTGGGTTGGATAAAAATTTCATTGAAAAATTAGATGCTCAAAACTACTGGCTCACTACTCAAAAAGCAAAACAGATTTACAAACCTCGCAGCCGAACAGGACACAAAGGAACTTTTGGACATGCACTTTTGATTGTGGGAAGTTATGGAAAAATAGGCGCAGCACAGCTTTCTGCAAAGACTGCTCTTCGAAGTGGAATCGGTCTTTTATCTATCCGAACGCCAAAATGTGGAGTTATTCCACTTCAAAGTTCAGTTCCAGAAGCGATGATTTTGGTAGATGATTTTGAGAAAAGTAAGAAGAAAAATAAATATGTTTTGAATTCTTTTTCAGATGAGTTAGTAGAAAAATTGAGTGATTACAAAACTATCGGAATTGGTTGTGGTATTGGAACGGCTAAAAAAACAAAAAAACTCCTTTTACAAATTTTGAGAAATGTTGATTATCCTATCGTCATTGATGCTGATGCACTTAATATTTTGGCTAAGAACAGAAATTATGAAAATAATGATACTGATTGGTTAGATTTTGTTCCCAAAAACTCAATCTTGACACCACACCCAAAAGAATTTGAACGGCTTTTTGGAAAAACTTCATCAGCAGAAGAAAGACACCGACTTTTAAGAAATTTAGCTAAAGAATATCAAGTTTATATTTTACTCAAAGGCTCTTTTTCGGCTTTAGCTCTACCCAATGGAGATATTTATCACAGCTCTTTTGGTGATATTGGAATGGCGACTGGTGGAAGTGGCGATGTTTTGACAGGAATCTTGACTTCACTTTTGGCGCAAGGTTATAATTCGGAAGAAAGTCTGTTGCTTAGTGTTTTTTTACATGGAAAAGCTGGAGAACTGGCAGCAAAAAATAAATCTAGTGAAGCTATGCTTCCTTCTGATTTGATTGAAGAATTGGGGAATGTTTTTAAGATGATTTGAATTACTTTTGTAACTGATTAGCAAGTGATTTTTATGATGAAATGCAGGATTTTACATTGTTTTCTTCACTATTAATTCTAATGAATCTTTCAAATTTTGACTTGAAATATATTTCATATTCATATCAAGACTAATTCCATCTTTGATTTTTATTTTCTTGGAAGCATAAAAGATAGAATCATTTTGAACAGAAACTCCTACCACAACAGCCTCTTTTCCGATGGGTAGTTTTGTATAAATTTCATTTTCTTTCGTAAAAGAATACAAACCATTATTTCTTTTAAAACTCATCAATCGGACATTCATATCTGGAATTACTAAAGAAAAATCTATAAAATTCAATTTAGTATTAGATGTATTGGCTAGTAATATTTCAGCTTTCCCTGCTTTTGGATCATCATAAAACCTATCACAATTAATCCAACCTAGTTTTTTGACAGCAAAGACAGTTTTTTCATAGAGTTTTGTAACTGCCTTTTGGTCTTCCATAGCTTGTTTTTGATTTTTTAATTCTTGAATGAGTGCTTCTCTTCTAAGATTATACTCCAAAATTTCACTTATTTCTTTTTCTGAAACTTTTAAATCAACTAGCTTTTGGTAAGCATCTTTAGCATTCAAATCTATTCCGTAATTCTTTATGATTTTTAGTTCTCTTCGTTCTTCTTTTGGGAAATATTTTAAAGGATAGTCAATATGGTTATTGATAAATTCATCAGAGTTTTGGAAATATTTTTTTAACTTTTCTCTATTTCCATTTATATATTTCAAATAAGTAGTTTTAGCTATTGAATCTAAATACCCTCAGTCCTCTGACAAAAGATTTTAAATTTAGATAAAAAAAAGCCATAATTGAGTTTCTCACAAAATTTTTCTCACAAAATTTTCTCAATTATGGCGAAAGCAAAGTATGCTTCTAGTGGTAAAGTTACAAAATTAGTTAGTGTTTTATCTTCTCATTTAAAAGGGTTTCATTTAGCCCGAGTTCAATTTATAGGTCTTTTTGTAATAGCTGTTATAAAGGTAGGTCTAGGAGGTTTAATTCAAATTGCAACTGCGTTTGAAAGGAATGTAGAATACAGTTCTTCTTTACGTCGTATAGAACGCTTTTTAAATTATTATGAGCTTGATTTTCAAGCAATTACTAATTTGATTATTTCCTTAGAAGGCATTGAACAATGGGAAAATATCGTACTGTGTTTGGATAGAACGAATTGGAAAGTTGGAAAAGAGCATATTAATATTTTGCTTCTCTCAGCAGCTCATAAAGGGGTATCTATTCCTCTTTGTTGGTCTGTACTTTCGAGGACAGGAAATTCAGCTACTCAACAACGAATTGATTTGATAGAAGATTTCTTAAATCAATTTCCTAATTTATCTATTACTGCTCTTGTAGCAGATAGAGAGTTTATAGGTAAAAAATGGTTTTTCTATTTAGCTACAAAAAAATTTGATTTTGTAATGCGTATAAAATCTAACTTTAAAGCTACTAGAAAAGGGAAAACAAAGTCTATTGTAGCATGGTGTAGAGGGCTTTCGATTTCAGAAACCTATCAACTAGATGGAACATTTGTAGTCAATGAAGCAGAGGTATATTTATCTGTAAGTCGAACACAAAAAGGATATATTTATTTAGCATCACCTGTTTTATTGGATAATATTTTTGAAATTTATAAACAACGTTGGGAAATCGAAACGTTGTTTAAAGCACTAAAATCACAAGGTTTTAACTTAGAAAATACAAAATTAACAGAACCAAATAAAATAGCTAAATTAATTGCTTTGTGTTCCATTGCCTTTGTTTGGTGTTACAAAGTAGGAGAATGGAAACATAAAAAAACAAAAATAAGAGTCTGTTCAAATGGATATAATGAATACTCTTTTTTCAGATATGGATTAATAGAAATTAAAAAAATACTCAATAATCCAATGACTAGTGAAACTAAATTTGATCAAAAAATTAAAGTTTTGTCAATGGAGTAAGCTAAATACCACAAAGGTTCTCTTTTATTTTGATAATATATGTTTGTTATAGTGTAATTAAGATTTATTTTTGAGCAGTTTACATAATTCCAATAATCATTATTTTCCCAACTCATAATATCAATCATGTGAAATAAAAGCCAAAATCTATTTTTAAAATCTTGAGTAGCTATAATCGTATTTTCATACTTTGGATTTGTGAAATTAATTAGAGTCGTATCGTAACTACAATATTTTCCATCTACAACCCAAAAATATTTTAACCACTCATTCCCCTCAGGATAAAGCAACTCCAAAGGCAAAGGAATTAAATATTCTTCTTCTAGCATAGAGCTATCTACTTTCCAATTTGTACCATTTCCTGTGAACATTTGAAAACCTTCTTTGCTTATATTTCCCATTGTTGGCATCGAAACGGTAAGTTCTTTTCCTTCTTGTAATTGTAGGGAATTTCCGTCTGTCGTGGCATCAATAAATAACATTCCATTCGAAAGAAGAAGTTTATCATCAGAAAGTGTCGTCAGTCCAGAAGTAATAAAATCAGATAATTCGAAGGCTTCCACAACTTCTATAGTTACTTTTCCTTCAATAGGTTTGCCATTGGTATCTACAAAGCTGTTTTGTGGAATAAAAATCTGAGTTCCTGCTTTCATTTCAAGCGTAACAGGTTTACTAGTATCAATTTCAAAACTTTGCTTTTCGGGTCTTAATGAAGAATAAGCATTATCGACAGGACTTTCATTGAAAACAGTTGTTTTGATTTTCTTGGTTTGTTCTTTTTTATTCTCCGAACATGAAATAAAAAAAAATAGAGAAAATCAGTAATGCTAGAATATGATATTTCATGTTATTTTTTAGTTGTGTATAAATAACCATTACATTTTTAATCTTGTAATAAGGTAAAAGTAACAGATATTTTACGAAATTCCTTTAATGTAAAATTTCTTAATATCAAGCACAAATACTCTTGCTTTTTTAGTAAAATTTTCTTTAATTGTGTTACCTATCAAAACAGAATTGAGAAAACAATAAGTAATACAGTAATTTTTAAGACACTTAAATGAATTTAAATATAGATAAATACATTATACCAACAAAACTTCTTTCCATAGATAATGGCACTGATGAGTACAGAAAGGCTCGGTTGATTGGTTGGACACTTTTGGTTGTTATCTTATTTATGATTATTGGCATTCCTATCCATTGGATATTATCCAATTATATGGGGAGTTATATTAATGCTCTTATGCTTATATTTAGCTTAATAGTATATTTTTTTTATAAGAAAAAAGGTAATTTTGTAATTACAGGAAATTTGATTGCTACAATAGCATACCTTGAATTTTTATGTCTTATTATTTTAGCTTTTAACTCAACTTCTTTAGTAATTTGGTTCATTGTTTCTCCCATATCAGCATTTTTATATGCTAATAAATCCTCAGGAGTTATTTGGGGGGGGATTACAATAATAACCCTATTTATTTATTTTGGAATTCCATTTTTTGGATATAGTTATCCTCACTCGTCGTTAGTGCAGTTATCAGACTCAAAGACACTTCTATTTAATCTTAATTCAATATTATTTTTATTTATTTAATTTGTATTGTTTTTATATACGAAAAAGAAAAAAACATTTTAGTTAGCCATTTGCTTCAAACAAATAATGAAATACTTACACAAAATGAAGAAATACGCCAACAGCAAGAAGAAATAGTTACCATTAATGATAATTTAGCATTAAAAAATGTAGAGCTAGATACAATACTTAGAAACCTAGAACACAAAAATTTAAAAATTACTGACAGTATTAGGTATGCTAAAACAATACAACAGGCTATGTTGCCTTTTTCCAAAAAAATAAATAGCTTTTTTGTGGATCATTTTATCTTATATCGTGCAAAAGATATTGTCTCGGGAGATTTTTATTGGTTAGAAAACAAGTCTGATAGTAATACTATATTTTTAGCCGTTGGAGATTGCACTGGTCATGGAGTTCCTGGTGCTTTTATGTCTCTAATTTCTTTTTATATTCTTAATGATATTGTACTTAAAAAAAGTCTCTCTAACCCTGATACTATATTAGAAGAAACACATAAGCTTACTCAAATAGCTTTAAAACAGAATAGTTCTAATAATTCGGATGGAATGGATATCGCTCTTTGTGTTATTACTAAACTAGAGGACAAAGTACAAGTTTCTTTTTCTGGAGCGAAACGTCCACTATATTATACAAACCCCTCCTCAAATAAAATTGAACAACTCAAAGGAACTCGCCGTTCTATAGGTGGAATAACTCATAAAATATTAAAACCTTTTGAAGTAGAAACTTTGTTTTTAGAAAAAGGAACTACACTATATTTAACTACTGATGGTTTCGCTGACCAAAATAATAAAGACAATGAAAAATTCTCTAGCTTACAATTGATAACAATGTTGTCCGAAATAAATCATTTACCACTTCATGAGCAAAAAAAGCAATTAGAAATTGCATTAGATAAACACCAAGAAGGAACTGAACAACGTGATGATATTACAGTTTTAGGTATAAAATTATAAGTTTTACTTTCTTATTTAAGTTAGATTGGGGGTTAATAATCTGTTTCTTACCCCAATTAAATTAATCTTTATGGAAATCAGAAATTTAAGTGAAACCAATTTTGATACTTTAATAGAATGTTTTTTACTTTCTTTTGAAAACTATTTTGTCAAAATGCCTACTGATATAGAGTATTATAAACAGAGATGGAAAACAGCAAAGGTAGATTATCGTCTTTCTTATGGAATGTTTGATAATGAAAAATTAGTTGGTTTTATCATTCATGCTATTGATGAGAGAAACCAAAAAAAAATTGCTTACAACACAGGAACAGGTGTAACTCCTTCTTACAGAGGACAGAAAATTGTTCAATCTATTTATGACTATGCTATTGATGATTTACAAAATAATGGAGTTAAGAGGTCTATCTTGGAAGTGATTACAGAAAACACAAAAGCTATAAAATCTTATCAAAATACTGGCTTTAAAATAACGAAACGCTACAAATGCTTTGCTGGAGAAATCAACATTGAAAATCAGTTTAGAGATAATTTTGAAGTCAAAAAAGTAAATTATTCAGATATAGACTGGTCAGAACTTCCAAATCAAGATGCTTATTCTTGGGACAATCACTTTAAGATTATCAAGAATGGAAACTATACGTATTATCAAATTTGGAATAAAAACGGCTTAGAAAATAGATTGGAATCCTTCTTTGTCATAAACCCTAGTAATGGATATATCGCACAATTTGAAGTTTTGGTAAATGAAAAGCAATCTAAAAAACTAGCTTATCAAAGGCTTTTTTCTGCTGTCAAAGATATTTCTCCCTTCATCAAAATCAATAATATTGACACAAAATTTGAAGATAAGATCAATTTTCTTGATTCAGTAGGCATCGAAAATATAATTGACCAATATGAAATGGAAATGAATTTGATAAAATAACCTTTGGTCTTCATTTTGCAACTACTTATTTGATTAATAAATAATTCTTTTCACTAAAAAATCATTTTAATCTAAACTCTACTATGAAAATCATTAAAACTACATCGAATCTAATGAGTAAAATTACCCTTCTATCATTACTCTTCTTTTTTATTGGGCTAACAACTACTTTTGCTCAAAGTGAAAGAGGAAGGCAAATGCGAAATAAGAATGCAACAGTAGAAGGAAAAGCAGAAAAACGCTCACAGCAGTGGCAAAGAAAGTTTGGATTAAATACTACACAAACTTCTCAATTAGAAACTGCTATGGCAGAACAAATGAGAGCAAAAAATGCCCTAAAGGGAAAAGGCAATGGCTCAAGCAAGAAAGATAAAAGACAAGCAATAAATAATACCTTTGACGCAAAAGTAAAGAGGATATTTACCCCTACACAATATGCTCAATATAGAGCAATGAAAGATGATAAAAAAGCAAAAGGTAGAAAAAACAAGAAGAAATGGAAAAAGAAGAAAAAAAATAAGCACAAACATCAGAATGATGATGATGAAGACGACGAGGATGATGATGACTTTTAGTCCATTTCAATATCTTTGTTAGGATTGAAGACCTGTTCAGACGAAATGCTTCCAGTTATTGTTTCTTCAATAATTAGGATTTATTTTACTCTTTTGAGCAGGTCTTAAACCTTTTTAATCGTTTCCATAATCTCCTCAACAGCCCTTTCTGCCGTTTCAAGTGCGCCATGAACGGTTGCAAAATGACCGTTGTAATGTGTGGCTTCTCCTGCAAAGAAAATTTTGTCTTCAATCGGACGAGCTAAGTGTTTTCTAAGTTTGTGCGAACCTATGGAAGCATACGAGTAAGAACCTTCAATATATTCCACCTTTGCCCAGTCCAAATATTCAAAATCTAAAATAGTAGCCGACGCATTTCCGTCAAAATGTTTGTCTAGCTCATCAATTAGTTTTTCTAAAATCTGTCCTTTTGAAAATCCATTTTCTGTATAATGTTTGGCTTTATCTCCCATAATAAATGCCGTCAGACCAAATGTAGAAGGATTTTTTATATACGGAACAGTTTCCCAATATTCGTTTGCTGCTTCCATTCCTACTAAATATTCTGTTTCTGTGCCGTCATTATATTTTTTCTGCCAAAAATTTTCAGAAAAATTTAGGAAAAATTTAATTGCATAATTATCCATTCCTATTTTATCAATGGCTTCTTGTTTTTTGGGTGGAAGTTCTGGTAAGAAAATGATTTTGTTTTGCTTTAATTGTGTCAATGGAACAGTTACCAAAACAGCATCTGCTCTATAATTTTGAAAATCTTTTGTGATAATCTCTACACCTTCTGCAAACGAACGAATCATAATTACAGGTTTTTCTAGCTGCAAAAATGGCTTTGTTTGCTCTTTCCATTCCTCCAAAAGACTCTCAAAGGACATACACATTCTATAATTTTGTTCCCCAGCTTCCCATTTATACTCTTCAATAGCTAATGATTTCATTCCTAAACTCTTTAGGTTTGTTCCCAAAGCACCAGCAAAAGCTTCATACCAACGATATGCATCGGGCTGACCAGTAGGCGTAATGTTGTGCTGCTCCAAAAAATCACTCAATGAAATATCATCGCCTTTATATAAATGATGTCCTTCGTAAAACTCTTCATAATCAGAAAAATACTGCTTGGCATCTTGCAGTTTTTTGATTTTTTTGCGTGAAAATAATTCATCTCGCCACAAAAAAGAAGAATTACCTTCTTTGTGTAATTTGTCTGCTTTTTTTGCCATTTTGTGAAATAGCGTACCTTTTCCGTGTACAAACTCTGCTCCCATTTCTAACTTGTAGGGAAAACGCTCCGTTTTTGTCCAAACTCGCCCTCCTGTTCGGTCAGAGGCTTCTAAGAGGGTTACTTCGTGTCCTTGTTCTATTAATAAAGAGGCTGCATAAAGTCCTGCTGCACCTGCACCAACAACAATAATTTGTTTTTTATTCGTAACTTTTGAAGAAGGAGTTTCCATAGAAATAGCTATTTTTTTTGGATTGAAAGAATGAGCTTAGTGTAAAAATAGCTTTATTTTTTTGGTTAGAAAACTAATAGTTATTCTTCCTCTTGATTTAAGTCATCTAAAAATTCATCTGTTACTTCACTAACTAAACTTTTTAGGCGATTATCTGATATATTTTCTTGTATTGATTTATCGTAAATACTCATCAAAAAAATAGTAATTTCTTCCTCGTCGTCAATATTTACCTTTACTAGATAATTAATTACTCTCAATCCACCACTTTTCCCCTTTCCTTTACTTTTTACAGCTAATCGAACCTTATAAATATTTTCTTTTATAAGTACTCCTGTTTTAGGGTTTGCTAGTAGAGTTTCTTCTAAGTCTATTAATTCTCCTTTCAAAGAAGAATACTTTTTTAATAGTTTCTTAGACTCTCTTCTAAAATTTTCAGTAATTATTATACTAGATTTCATTCAAAAAATCCTTTAATGTAGTTGCTTTTTTTTCTCCTCTTTGTATTTGTCCTACTTCTTTAAAAGCATCTTTTAGTTGCCTTTTTAGTTCTGTTTCTGCTTTTAGTTGTTTTACTTCCTTCAAAAATGTTTCCCATTCTGAAACAGAAAGTTGAACAAATAATTTTTGTCCTTGTTTATCAACTACGTAATTTGCCTTTGGATAATTCATATTGTTTTTAGTATTTAGATAGACTTTTTCTAAAAAACGTTGTTTTGACTGATTTAGTTTTTAGTAATTGTAAAATAGCTTTATTTGTAAGCAAAGACAAAAAAACTAGACTTTAAATTATTTATGAAAAACAGACATCCAAACCGTACAGTTCAAATTGGTTTTTTAGTAAGTATTATACTATCATTTCTTATTTCTCTTCTCTTGGATAGTAGTAGTGCAGTAGAAATGCCGTTTCAAGATACTTATATTGTATTACCACTTTATCTTTTTATTGGTTTATTAATTTCCCCATTCATTTTTTATTTTCTCTTTTATTCCGTCATAATCTTGATTAGAAGACAAACAAATCCTTTACTATCAAAGCTTCATTATTATATTAGTGCTTTTTCAACACTTATTTTATTTGGTTTATATTTCCTCTCTACTTCTCATGATTTCATTCCAAGAAGATATTTTTCCCATAATGAGTACGAACCTATACTTACCTTTTCAAATTCATTTTTTATTCCATTGATTATTTATTTGACTATTCAGTTCGGCTTCTTCTTCTACTTCCTTTTCACAATCAAAAAAATAAAATAAGTTCAAATTAGAAAAAACCAAAACTTTTCGTTTAAAAAAAGGTTCTATTATATATAACGCACAATCATATATATATTCTAAATCAATATTCTTGATATAAGTAGATTTAGAAATATTTTTAATATATATCATTTTTTAATCTAAAGAAAAAAACATGTCAGAAGTAAAAAATCTCATTGCTAAAGAAGCTATCGATAAAATGAAAGAAGTCGTGAAAGACCAACGAATTTGTATGTTTGCAACTCAACTTGCAAAAGCACCTTTTTCGGTTTGTCCGATGACAGCACAAGAAGTATCAGACGACGGACACATTTTGTTTTTGAGTGCAGCAGATAGCGACCACAACGAAAAAATATTATTAGACCCACGAGTTCAGCTTACATTTTCAAACGTTTCGAATAGTGAATTTTTGAGCGTTTATGGAAAAGCAACAATTTCGAAAAATAAAGAGAAAATTGATAAAATTTGGGACCCATTAGCAAAAGCATGGTTTCCAAACGGAAAAGATGACGTAAATCTTACAATTATTGAAGTATTTCCAGAAGATGCCTATTACTGGGATACAAAAGACGGAAAAGTTGTTTCTATGCTAAAGATTGTAGCATCAGCAATGACAGGCGAACAAATGGATGGAGGAATTGAAGGGCATTTGAAAGTGTAATTTAAAGCTCCTATAAGTAGCACCTATGAGATTTTGAAAGTCTTATAGGTGCTTTTTTTTACTGTTCTAAGGTTTCATTTCTCTCAACTGGAAGATAAATCAAAAACGTAGTTCCTTCTCCAATCGTACTTTCTACTTCTAGCTTTCCTTGATGTTTTTCTATCAATCCAAAACTTATTGAAAGTCCTAAACCTGTTCCTTGTCCAACTCCTTTTGTGGTAAAAAAAGGTTCGAAAATCTTCTGTCTTGTTTCTTCGTTCATTCCTCCTGCTGTATCTTGAATCAAAACTTTTGCTGTTTCTATCTTTAATGGAGATTCTTCTTTGGATAGTTTTTGGGTAGAAATAATAATTTGGTCTTTTTTAGTTGATTGCTTTTCTTCTTTTTCTCTTTTCTCTCTTTGTTCGTCTATTGCTTGAATTGCATTTGCAATAATATTTGTAAAAACTTGATTGAGCTTACCAGGAAAGCATTCTATTTGGGAAATCTGACTATCAAAATTTCGAACTATCTCAATATGGTCTTTATACTGTGGACGCAAAATAACAAGTGTAGCTACAATATTTTCATGCAAATCTGCCCATCGTAATTCTACCTCATCTAACCTAGAAAAAGTACGCAGCCCCTTTACAATCTCGCTCGTTCGGTGCGCTCCGTATCGAATATCTTTTACCAGTTGGTGTAAATCTTCTTTTAATTCTTCAAACTGAATTTCTTTTTTTAAGACCAAAATTTCATCAAACTTTTCTTTCATTTTGCTCTTTTTCACTTCTGACTCATCTTGTTTTTCTATTCTTTCATATTCTTCATACAAAGTCATAAGCTCTAAAAACTCATCTAATGTAACTTGAAGCGCATCAACTCCTGCATAGACAAAATTGATTGGATTATTTATCTCATGAGCAATCCCTGCTGTAAGCTGTCCCAAACTTGCCATTTTTTCAGACTGTACTAAATGAATTTGAGTTTGATTCAGACGTTGAACGGTGTCTTGTAGTTCTTCTTTTTGAGTTTGAAGTTGTGTTTTTTGTTTTACTATTTCTTCTGTTCGACTAGTAACTTCTCTTTCTAAATAAATTTGATTGCGTTTGTACTGCAAATTACGAAGGTAATAGACGAGAATTAAAATCAAAATCAGTCCTAAAACTCCTCCCACTTGAAACACCAAACGCTGATACCAATGAGGTTGTATAATCAAATTGATAACTGAAGGATTTTCTTCGTTCCAACTTCCATCGGCCTTTCTAGTAATCACTTCAAAACGATACTCGTTAGGAGGAAGATTTGTATAAGCTGCATTGCGCTGGTTTTGAGAATCGATCCAATCTTTATCAAAAGGAATAAGACGGTATTTGAAATCTAAAGAAGCTGAGTTTTGATAATCAAAGGCTGTAAAGAAAATCGATAAATATTGAGTTCCTGCTTCTAAGGAAATTTCTTTACTGAAATCATAAATTTTTCTCTCATCAGTTTCTATTTTTTCAAAAATTGCTTTTGAGTCGTTCTTTCTTTTTGCAATCGTCTCAGGATTTATCTTTGCAACACCTCTATATGTTGGAAACCAAATATTACCCTTAGAATCGACAAGACCTTTTCCTGTTCCGACCATTTGGTCACTTTTCATTCCATCAGTACGATTGAAAAAGCGACAGTCGACAAGCTTTCTTTCTCCACTAGCAAAATCATTGAGCTGCTTAGTTGCTATTCTCATTATTCCATTATTAGAAGGCAACCAAAAATATCCTTCATTATCTTCCAAAATATCAAAAACAGTAGCCTCACAAAGTCCTGAACTAGCATCAAAATTCGTTATTTTATCATCTTCTATACGTGTAAGTCCTGCATCTGTACCTAACCAAATAATATTATTCGCATCGACAAAAATGGAGAAAATAATATTACTTACGAGCCCGTTTTGTACCCAAAGTTGTTTTGTAATTATTTTGTTTTCTATAAATGAAATCCCTCTTTTTGTTCCGACAATTAATTTTCCTGTTTTATCTTCTGCCATACTCATTACGGTTTCGGAAGCTAAATTACTGTCTATTTGCTTGAACGAATCTGCTTCCGTGAGATAAAAAAGACCTGCTCTTCGTGTCCCTGCCCATATTGTAGAGTCTTTTGTTTGAAAAGTTAGGCGAACGTGGTCATCTATAAGTCCACTATTAGGAGCATAAATTTTGTGTTCGTTTTCTCGTGTAATCTTGACAAGTCCTCCATACGTACTTATCCAA
This sequence comes from Bernardetia sp. ABR2-2B, assembly GCF_037126435.1. GTDB lineage: Bacteria > Bacteroidota > Bacteroidia > Cytophagales > Bernardetiaceae > Bernardetia. Next base: position 2,514,722 of record NZ_CP147020.1, read on the forward strand.
AGACTAGAATCCCTATCGAAAAGCATATGTCTAACACGCTGACTAGGAAGCTGCAAAGGAAGTTTGGCATTTCTGACCGTATTTCCATAGACAATAGAAATAGAATCACTCTCTCCTGCCACTAAATATTTTTCAGGTGTAAATTGAATAATAGAATAAATTACGTTCGAACAAAGTCCTTCACTCGGACTAATATTTACAAAACTACCATCTAAAACCTGTACAAGCCCTCCTCTAAACATTCCTATCCAAATATTTCCTTCTTTATCAACAAGTAGTTTTTGAAGAATATTACTTGCAAGACCTTGCTTTTCATTGTAGTTTTCAAGACTATTTGTTTTTTTATTGAACCGATACAATCCATTTTCAGAAGCAATCCAAAAAAAACCGTTTGTATCTTCCAAAATATCATAGGCATCTTTTATTGCATTTATTTTTGGATAGGGAGAGTTAGCTAAAGAATCTCCTCTCAAAAGTCTTAGTCCTTTATCTGTTCCTACCCACAAGTTTTTATTGATATTCTTTGCAAATGAAATACCTCTAGTTTGCTCAAAATCTACTATTCTAGTTATTTTTTCATTTTGATAACGCACTATATCTCCACGCTGTGAAGCAAAATAAAGTGAATTGTCTTTTTCTAAAATAAAATAAATTGCACCTTGAAGATGCAAACGAAGCTCTTTAAGAGGTCTTAGTTGTCCATCTTTGTAAGAAAAAACGCCATTCGAACTTGTTCCTATCCAAATAGTACCTTTCTTATCTTCATAAATAACTTCAATGCTATATTCATTTATAATAGAAAGCTCTATCGGAACAGTCAGTTGGTTGTTTTCATATTTCAAAAGTCCTCGTTGTGTGCCTATCCATACATTTCCTTTCGAATCTGATAAAAGCGAACGAATTGCATGAGAGCGAATAATGGGTGTGTTTCTGACAGTATAAGAAGTAAATTTTGCGCCATCAAAACGAGCTAATCCGTCGTGTGTAGCAATCCAAATATACCCTTTTTGGTCTTGAATAACATCTAAAATAGCATTTGAAGGTAGTCCTTCTTCGGTAGTCCATTTTCTAAAAATATATTGAGAAAGGCTTTTTTTAGAATCAAGATTAATAGTTTGTTGAGCGAAACAAAAAGAAGGAAATACTAGAAAAGAGAGAAAAAAAAGCACAAATAAAAAACCTACTAAATAAGTAGTTTTTTTGAGCATAGAAATAAAGAAGTATTTTTTTTTAAGATAATTCACTCTCTTTTTTGTTTTTTTCAAAATTGAAGTACGTCAAATTTTTTGAGTTTTGGAAATTAATAAAGTATATAAACATAGGTTTGAGAAGTTAGTTAGAAAACAAGACTATTTCAAAACCTTATTTTTCATTTAATGACCTTTCTACTCAAAGCACTAAATACATTACAAAAACATATTCGAAGCATCGGTATGGTAATTTTGTCAGCCTTATTACCCATTTTGGCAAGTACAGGCATTACGGTATTGCTTTTGTATTTTGAAAGTGAACTCTTACTATGGAATTTTTGGCAATGGCTTTTTCTATATTTAGCAGTAAGTATTTTGATGGGTTTTGCGCTTATGCCTACCACCTTGATGGCTTTTTTGACAGGCTATTTTTTGAGTTTTGAAGGAACGCCTTTAATGATTATTTCTTATTTGATGGCTTCTTATATAGGTTATCAATTAGGATTATTTTTGGAAGGAAAAAAAATTCATAAAAATTTACTAGAAAAACCAAAAGTAAATCGTTTTTTGTCTTCCTTAAAAGAAAAAAGCTGGAAATTGATTATTTTAGTAAGATTATCGCCAGTTTTGCCTTTTTCTGTAATGAATTTGGTGCTTTCAGCGATTCGTTTTCCAATAAAGATTTTTTTGATAGGCTCTTTTATAGGAATGCTGCCCAGAACTCTTTTTGCCATCTATATCGGAACAAAAGCTCAAACACTAAAAAGTTTGATAGAAAATGAAACAAAAACTGACTTTCCATATTCCGAAATTATCATTATTTTATTGACCTTAATTACTATTTTTGGAATTGGTAGAATGGTCAGAAATTCAATGAAAGAAGTAAATAGTGATAAGTGATTAATTATTAGTGAACAGCTAAAACATTTTTTCAGAATAAACAGTAATAAATAAAAAAAACACAAAGACCCTAAGGGTTTTGAAAACCTTTAGGGTCTAGTTATAAAAATAAAAAAACATGCCTAGACTAACACCTGTTGTAAAAGTATTATTGATTCTAAATATTGCTATTTTTGCTTTGCAATACTTTGTTTTTGGAGGAAATAACCCAAATCAAATAGATGTATTGACCCAATTGTTTGGGTTACGTTATTTTGGTGCAGAGAGCTTTGCTCCTTATCAGCTTATTACGCACATGTTTTTGCATGGAGGCTTGTGGCATATTTTAGGAAATATGTATGCACTCTTTATTTTTGGTCCTCCTTTAGAAACTTATTTTGATTCCAAACGCTTTCTTGCTTTATATATGATTGCAGGTTTGGGAGCTGCTGTTTTGCATGTGGGAGCGAGTGCGTGGGAAGTGCAAAATAGAGAAATATTAATTGTTGAATTTGAGGCTCATCCAGAACCTGCTTTATTTTCAGCTTTTATAGACAAAGAAGGTTATCTTAATTATAATCCTGCGACGGTAGATAATTTCATAGGTGAGTTTAGACAAAATCCTAAAAATCAATCTTATGTTATTGAAGCCAAACGAGTAATGAATGAAATGGCACAAACAAAACGAAATATTCCAACTGTAGGAGCATCAGGTGCAATATTTGGAATCTTGGCAGCCTTTGGGATTGTTTTCGCTAATGTGAAGTTGGTTTTACTTTTTCCTCCTATTCCAATAAAAGCGAAATATCTTGTTTTTGGTTATGCGTTGTATGAAATTTATGCCATTTACCAAGCCAATCCGACGGATAATGTAGCTCACTTTGCACACATTGGAGGATTTATTTTTGGAATTATCTTGGTTAAATTGTGGGGAAAGAATGACAAACCGATGAGGTGGAATTAGAGTTTTATGTCGTTGGTGGGGACACCAACAACGGCAAGAGTAAATTTTAAAAAGACCGTTGCTCGTGTCCCCACGAGTGACACCATAAAAAAAATATATAACTATGGACTTTTCAGAACGAATAAAATACGAGTGGAACAAATCTGATAATACCTTGATGCGTATTGTGATGATAAATGTGGTATTGTATCTTCTCTTTGCTGTCATTATTATTGTGGCAAAGTTTGGTAATCTACCTGCTTTGAGTGAGTTTGCTGTTAAGGCTTTTTATTTACCTCCAAGTCTGCCTGAACTAGCCTTCCGACCTTGGACACTAATTACATACGGCTTCACACACTCTTTAGGAGATATTTTTCATATTCTTTTTAATATGCTAATTCTCTATTGGTTTGGCTCAATAATAGTTTCAGAAATTGGTTCGAATCGTTTATTAGGACTTTATATTTGGGGGATTTTGGCTGGAGCAGTTGCATTTTTGATGCTTTATAATCTTGTTCCTTTCTTTATTCAACTTCGTAGCTCTACTTTGGGGCTTATTGGTGCTTCAGCAGGTGTTTATGCTGTGGTAGCAGCAGCAGGAACATTACTTCCCAATATGAAAATGAATTTGTTTTTGATTGGAGAGGTAAGCTTAAAATGGATTGCCATAGGTTATGTTGCTTTGTCCTTTGTTTCTTTAGCAGGGTTCAATGCAGGTGGAAATATGGCACATTTGGGAGGAGCTTTGATAGGTTATTTATTTATTATTCAATATAAAAAAGGAAATGATTGGAGCAAACCTGTGGTAAGTTTTGTTACTTTCTTTCAAAATCTGTTCAAAAGAAAACCTAAGATGAAAGCTCGTAGAGGAGGAAGTGCAGCAAGTAATGAAGAGTACAATCAACAAAAACAAGCACGAGCAAAAAAATCTACTGAAGAACAAAATCAGATTGATGATATTTTAGATAAAATATCAGCTTCTGGTTATGAATCTCTCACACAAAAAGAAAAACAGATTTTATTCCAAGCTAGTAAAAAGTAGTTTTAGGTGTATTTAATATATTTCTGATTCTAAAAGTCTGAACTATTTGAATTACATTTGATTAAAATTACTGAATTACTTGCCTTTATTGGTGTTTTAGTGTAACGATACCAACAAATATATAAAGCAAAATAAATATCTTAAAATGTCAAAAGAAACTCAAATCCTTCCAACATTCTCTTTACAAGAAGCACAAAAAGCATTAGAAAGTCATATCAAAGACCTCAATACAGAAGGTAAGCCAAAAGATTTGTATGCTCCTATAGAATATATTATGTCACTAGGAGGTAAGAGAATGCGTCCTTTACTTGTTCTTTTGGGTTATTCGTTATATGATTCGGAATGGAGAAATGCTGTTGCTCCTGCTATCGTAACAGAGGTTTTTCATAATTTTACACTCTTGCACGATGATATTATGGACAATGCGCCTATTCGTAGAGGACAACCAACAGCACATGAGAAGTGGGACGAAAATACAGCTCTTTTGTCAGGAGATTTGATGCTTATCAAGACCTATCAATGGTTTGGAGAGTCTATTCCTTCAGATAAATTGCATTCTGTTTTGCAGCTTTTTAATAAATGTGCGATTGGAGTTTGTGAAGGGCAGCAGTTTGATATGGAATTTGAAACTCGGAATAATCCAGAGAACGATGTAAAAATAGAGGAATATCTTGAAATGATAAAACTCAAAACAGCCGTTTTATTAGGCTTTTCTTTAGAATTAGGAGCTGTTTTGGGAGGAGCAAAACCTTATGAGGCACAGCAACTTAGAGAAGTCGGAATTTCGGCAGGTATTGGCTTCCAACTTCATGATGATATTTTAGATGTTTATGCCGACCCAAAAACTTTTGGAAAGCGAGTAGGTGGAGATATTACAGAAAACAAAAAAACTTATTTGATGCTAACAGCTTTACAAAAAGAAAAAGAAGCTGGACAAAATCAATTACAAAACTGGATTAATAAAACTGATTTTGATGAAGCAGAAAAAGTAAAAGCTGTTACTCAGATTTATAACAAATTGAATATAAGAGCAATCACGGAAGATAAAATGAATCAATACTTTGAGAAGTCTTATACTACTTTAGAAAATCTTTCTGTCAGACATCCAAAACAGAAAGAGTTTTTGAAGCAATTTTTGATACAAATACAGGAAAGACAGAAGTAAACATAAATAGTCATTTTTCATAGCATTGCTTAGTTACACTATGAAAAATGACTTGGTTTCAATGATTTAATTATTAGATTCTAGCTTATTAATTCTAGAGATATAATCTTTTGCATTTTTATTATTTGGGTTCAATTCTAATGATATTTTATAATTTAGAAGAGCTTTCTTGTAGTCATTATCATTAAAATAAGCCTCTCCCAAACTATCATAAAGGTTTGCATTTTTTGGGTCTTCTGAAATAGCAAATTCAAATATTTCTATTGCTTTTTTTGTTTGATTATTAAATAATAGTTCATAGCCAAAACGATTCAAATAATTAGAACCAAATGCATAGTTAGTAGTATCACTTTTTAATCTTCTATACTCTGTTTGAGCCTTTTTAGGATTTTCTATGAAATCTGTTTTTAATAAAGAAACTAAATTAAGTTTGGGATATTGAATTAAGTCTGTTTCAATTTTATTATACAAATTTACCCAGTCATTAAAAGCAGCGTCAGAAGTATTATTCATCATTAATATCAATCCATAATCTGATTCTGGACAAACTAAAATAACACTTTGGACACCATTCGATGTTCCTGTTTTAGAATAATAAAAACCTTCAACTTCTTCTACTCCTACATCCCACAAATAACCTATGCTTTCCTCTTCATTCTCAAACAGAAAACGAGTAGATTCTTCGATGAGTGGATTTTTACTTTCTAATTGAAATTGCATAAACTTTGTCAAATCTGGTAATGTAGAAAGAACGCCGTATGCTCCACCAGGCAAAGTGTTTTTAAGTAAAGGTACTTGCTTTTTATCTTCACCATAGCCATTAATAATGTAATCTTTTTGTTTTTCATATTCTTGTAGATAGCTATTTCTCATACCTAATTCATCAAAAAAATCTTCAAGTAATTCTTTATACGGTTTTTCATATACTTTACTCAAAATACAGGTAAGCAGTTCAGAACCAACAAGGTTGTATTCATAGAATGTTCCTGGTTTTTTGTCTAATTTTGCAGTTTCAAGTTCTTCCAATAAATCATTGGTGTCATAATCAAATTCTTTATTTTCATAGTACCCAGCCCTAACTTGTTCATTTATTTTTTCTAGTTTTTTAGGTGTTCTATTTTTTAATCCAAGAGTATGAGTAAGTAAATTTTTAATCTTGATGGGTGTTCCTTCAAACTCTAAATTAGAGAAATCGTTTTCAAAATACATTCTGATGTCATCTTCTAATGTTATTTTACCTTCTACAACAGCTTTTGCGACAAGAGAACCAACAAAAACTTTTGAGATTGAAGCCACTTCATAAAGTGTGCTATCAGTAGGGGAGTTATTAGCATTTGTATCTATTTCTCCATAATAATTATGATACATCTCCTCATTTTTATAAACGCTTATTGCTAGTGAGTTTATGTTCCCTTTTTTTAGTGTATTCTGTGCGTATTGGTCGATAATTTTTTGAAGTTTTTTAAATTTCTTCTGTTGCTCTATTTTCAAATTTATTCTTTCAATAAATTTCTTTGCGCCTTTGTTTTTTGGGTTTAATGCAAGTGATTTTTCATAGTTTATCTTAGCTTTCTCGTAGTTATTATTTTCAAAATAGGCTTCTCCAAAACTATCAAAAAGATTAGCATCACTTGGCATAAGTGTAGTTCCATAATCAAAAACCTTAATAGCAGCTTGAGGATTATTATTATCATTTAACCATTCGTAGCCAATCATATTTATGATATTGTTGAAACCCATTTCTTGCAATTCTTTCTCAGTTATATCTTCCGAACTATCTACTAATTCTTTCAAAAAACGAGTAGGGTTTTCTTTGTCATTATATTTTTGATAATGCTTGTTTCCAACAGATTCCTTTGAAAACAAATCAGCTATCATCATTCTATGATTTCCTTTTTTTAGTTCTTCTATCAAATCAAGCTCTATAAAAGTTGAATAATCATGAAAAAGATATACTCTAACTTTGAGAGTGTTCAAGTTATAAATAGTAGAATATTGTGTTCCAAAGGTTTTAGAGCTAGAAAGACTTTTCATGACTTCACTACAATAATCTAAAGAAGCATTAGCCTTTGAGGATTTGATAAATTTTAGCCCACATTGAACATTTTCAAGCTTTATATCTTTCTCTGATTTGATTTGTGAGTAATAGAAGTTTGAAAATATTTTTTCTTTATCTTCTCCTATAATTAACTCATCTCCTTCTACTATTAGATACGCTCCAGACTTGTCGACAAATACAATCTGACTACTTGATAATGAACTCAAATTTATTTTTGATAAATACTCTTTTACTTCTTCTACATTATCCATTGTCTGCATTATTTTTCTAATTGCACGACCAATAGGAATATCTGTTTTTCCTTCTGTATTATTTACGGGTAATTCAGGATTCGCAAAACCATCAAAAACTAAACCTGCTTCGTTAATTGCACCTTGAGCAAAGTTATCAAGTAAACCCATATACATAACACCATAATTGTCAGTATTTCCACTCTCAAACCAAAATTGACTGTTGGGGCTTACCCAATCTTCATTGTTTCCTACAATGGTTTTTCCATCTTTACTAATTTTATACATGCTACAAGCATTTGATAGCAATGGATTTAAAAAAAGTAGTAACAGCGTATATAAAAATATGAGATTATTTTTCATGTGTTCAGCTAGAGGTTGTTAGTTTGATTTTTTACAAAATGTAAAAAAAATAAATTATTATTTTTATACATAGACAAGGAAAGCAAAAAAAGGTTGCTTTTTTGGACAAAAAAACTAAATTTTATCTTCACAAGAGCGTTTTCAAAAAACTGAAATTAATTTATCTTAAACTTCTATCAAAATCACAAGAAATTCTTTTTTAATCAAAAAATCTGTATTTTTGCAGTATCAAATCTGTTTATCAGAACCTTTTAAATCAATCAACTATGTTAAATACACTTCTCTTTATCGGTGGACTTGGAGCTTGGGAAATTGCTCTCATTATGCTTATCGTCCTTGTATTCTTTGGCGCAAAGCGCATTCCTGAACTTGCTCGTGGAGTAGGGCGTGGAATCCGTGAGTTTAAAGATGCAACCAGCGAAGTAAAAAACTCAATAGAAGCAGAAAGTAAAAAAGAAGATGTTTCTACAACTAAAAAAGACGCCTAAAAAGTACAACGGACTTCCTAGTCTGTTCGAAAAAGACAAAAAATAAATTAATACGAAAGAAAACAAACAGAATTTTGTAAGTTCTATGTTTTCCTTCGTATTTTTGCTTTTATATAAAATGACGTAGAATAATTGTTTTGAGCATTCAAAATTAAACCAATTTTTCTATTCGTAATTCGTAATTTTTAATTCGTAATTAAATTGAAAACTCATATAGATTCCTTTGCTTCTGTCCAAAAAGCCATTCATAACAAAACGATTACTTGCGTAGAGTTGGTCAATCATTATTTGAAAGTCATCAATGAAAAAAATCCTTCTCTAAATGCTTTTTTAGAAGTGTATGAAGAAGAAGCCAAAACACAGGCAAAAGTTGTCGATGAAAAAATCCAAAACGGCACAGCAGGAAAATTAGCTGGAATGGTCGTCGGATTGAAAGATGTTTTGTGTCATAAAGACCACAAACTACAAGCAGCTTCAAAAATGCTAGAAGGTTTTGAATCTCAATTTGATGGAACTGCCGTAGAACGTCTTTTGAAAGAAGATGCTATCGTCATTGGTCGTCAGAATTGTGATGAGTTTGCGATGGGTTCTACCAATGAAAATTCTGCTTTTGGAGTAGCAAAAAATGAAATCGGCGAAAATAGAGTTCCAGGAGGAAGTTCTGGAGGCTCGGCTGTGGCAGTTCAGGCAGGAATGTGTATGGTTTCTTTAGGTTCTGATACAGGTGGTTCGGTTCGCCAACCCGCTGCTTTTTGTGGAATTGTTGGTTTGAAACCTACCTATTCACGCATTTCTCGTTATGGTCTGATTGCCTTTGCCTCGTCTTTTGATAGCATTGGGATTTTTGCAAATAATGCTGCTGATACAGCGATTACTTTAGAAGTTATTGCAGGAAAAGATGATAATGATAGTACCGTTTCTCAAAGAGAAGTTCCGAATTATTCAGAATTAGTAAAACAAGAGCAAAGCAAAAAGCCAAAAATCGCTTACTTCAAAGAAACATTGAACAGTGAAGGACTGAATGAAGAAGTAAAAGCTGCAACCGTAGCCAAAATAGATAAATTGAGAAGTGAAGGCTATGAGGTAGAGGAAGTTGATTTTTCTCTTCTAAAATATGCTCTACCAACTTATTATATTCTGATTACGGCAGAGGCAAGTACAAACTTGTCAAGATATGATGGTGTTCGTTATGGTTTCCGTAGTCCGAATGTTACTGACTTAGAATCCATGTACAAAAGAACTCGTACAGAAGGATTTGGTAAGGAAGTCAAGCGCAGAATTATGTTAGGAACATTTGTCTTGAGTGCAAGTTATTATGATGCCTACTTTACGAAAGCACAAAAAGTAAGACGTAAAATACAAGAGGCAATGAAAGAAGTATTTAAAGAATATGACTTCATTATTTCTCCAACAACACCTACAACAGCTTTTGAGATTGGAAAATACGAAGGCGAAACGGTAGAGCTTTATTTAGCTGATTTGTTTACTGTTCCTGCTTCTGTGGTCGGTATTCCTGCGATTTCTATTCCAAACGGAACAGACAAAGAAGGTTTGCCTATCGGACTTCAAATAATGGGAAATTATTTTTCAGAAGATAAATTATTGGCTTTTGCTGATGAGTTGATGAATTAAAATAACATTAGACAATGACTAAAGATAAAGAAAGTAAAAAAGAGCAAATTTGGATGACTATTTTTACAGTTATTCCAGTTGTTCTTTTTATGAATGTTGGAGAATATTTTACTGATGATAGTAAAATGAAGATTCTTTATTCAGCAGTATTTGGGGGGCTAAGTGGAGGTATTGGAGCAGGACTGTTTCTTCTATTTAAGAATAAATCTTCTTTGATTAAGATAATAGCCTTAATTTCGTTTATTTCTATTTTTGCTGTTTTTATTAGAGCAATTTACATCTATTCTTTTCCAGAAAAAGAGGTCTTAATTGAAGAGGAAGTTTTAATTACTTGTTCTGTATGTGGTTATAAAACTCTAACAAAAGATGATAAACTATGTGGAGAGTGTTTGGTCGAACTCACAGAATCTGAAATGACCGAAGAAGGATATAGTTCAATGGAAGAGTTTATAAAAGAAGAACAGATAATATTTTTTTCTTCAGACTCATTAGTTGATACTGTTGATTTTTATAATCCAAAAATATCTGAGTATGAATATGAAAAAGATTTGAATTGGACACCCCTTGTTTCTAAAGATTCTGTTTTGAAATTTAACAAAGAATATGTGAATTTTAAAGAAAACTACTCTTTGGATGTAGAGTAGAAGTAGATAGCCTAACAGGTTAAAAAATGAAGAGTTTTTCTCAGTATAATAGAACTTCCAAAAAATCGTTTGAGTAATTACTTGAACGATTTTTTTATATCAAAACATCCTAACCTTATATCTATGAAAAATATCATCTTAATAATAATCTGCTTTTTTACTTTTGTTTCTTCTTCATTTTCTTGTGAAAATGCCGAACAACTCAAATTATTTCCTATTGGAATTTATAATAACACAGTTATTTCAGTTGATATAGAAATTACAAGAAGGTTTGCTTATGAAATTGGTAAAAGGTATAATGTAACTATTCATGACAGTATAAGCACAAATTCTGCTGTATCTTTAAAAAATCGTTTATCTGTCTATGATTTGAATCAAAATCTTATTTCTTCAGAAATTATTGATTCTACTTATTTTATTGGAAGAGATTACACAAAAGAACTAAGAAAAAATCATGACAAAGTAGTAAAATTGATTTTGAAGAAATATCCTACTATCGAACTCTTTGAAGTAAAATATTTGTCTTTTTGTGATTTTCAAGAGAAATGTAATTATATCAAAACTAATTATAATGATAGTACAAAAACTAAAAAAGTAATACATGAAGGCAAGAGCTATGATTTAGAAGGTTTGAAAGATAAGAACAATTACTTTTTGAGTGATAATTATTTAGAAAACTATATTCCTTCCCTACCTATTAGTTCGATTCGAATTTATGAAACTCAAAAAGTAAAACTGATTACTGTTCATTTAGGAACACAAAGCAATTTACCTGTGTTTGCTAACATGCCTAAAAAGGAATATCAAGATGAGAAAATAGATTATTCCTCTATCAAAACATTTGTCTATCAAGAACCTCTAAATCATCATGGATATGGATTAGATGTCTTTTTTTCTATTGTAAAATAAGCTAATGAGGAAGCAAATAACGAGTCATTCTTATACCAAATAAAATTATTTTTTCTTTTTAAATAAGATAAAATTATAGATTTTAAGTTAGTAGGTACAAAAAAAAGCTAGTAAAATTAATTACTAGCTTTTAAAGATAAGAGGTTGCGAGCGTACAGTCAAAACCCCATTCATTGTGGCAAATAAGGTATTTTTTGGCTTGTGTTGCCTATGGTGTTTCCCATCAAAAATACCTTCCTTTAGGCAAGTAGCTAGGCTACTTTTTCCTCTTCTGCTTCTACGTTGTTATAAGCAGAATAAGAAACAAATAGATTTGCAGAACTACTACTTGCCTTACCCTTTCCCAAATTTAATTCTTCCACTAACTGTGAAATATCTAACTTGTCAGAGTTTCTTAGAATAAATTGGTACATAATGTTCATTTGACTTTGTAACTCCATAAACCTTCTCTCCAAAGAAGTTACTTTTTTCTCTTTCTCTTCTGATTCCTTTTCTAGCTTCTCATATTTATTCTTCCATTCGGAATTATTGTCTGATTCAGATTTAAGCATTTCTCCAGTTCCAAACTTGAGCCACGAATTGTTGATTCCTTTTTTGTCAAAATATGCTAGTACATTATCATTGATAGTTTTTACTTTTCCTCGTTCAATCATACTGATTGTTTCCGTAGATGTGTTGGTTTCTTCTCCTAATTTTACTTGAGTTAGTCCAAAATGTTTACGAATTTCTTTAAATCTAACTTGTTGATTCATAGGTATTTACGTTTTAATCCAAAAAATAATACAGATTTATCGATAAAAATACTTGTAAATCCGTAACTGTTTACTATATTTGTCGTATAGAGTAACAACAATACTCAACAAATTTACGAATTTTATCAACAAATGTTTTATATCCAAATGGAAAAAGTTGAAAATGGTTTAGCATCAATCACGGCAAGGGATATAAGCAGCAGTCTAAAAGATGATTTTTTGAAGGTTATTGACCGTCAAAAAATGAAAATAAAAGATGCAATGACAGTCTTTATGGAGGCTTCTGTATTGTATCCAGACACAATACCCGAATTACTCACTAAAGTAAATGCTTATTCTATTATGGCAAAACGAAATGACTATTCAGATAAGGACAAGATAGCCATATTTGATTTGGACACCCAGTACAGGCAACTTACTGATGCCATGCGAAATGCAAAAAATGACACAGTAAAGAAAGATTTTGAAAATAGGCGAGATAAGGTAGTAGAGCAAAAAAAGCTCATTACGAATAAATATGCCTAACCTACTCTTTCAAAAAAATATTCATTCACAACCCAACTAAAAACTCAAAATTATGGAAGCTGTTAGCGAAAAATGTAAAATCAAATTTGATGGCGAAACACCTCAAATTGTAGTTCCAAATAATGATTATGCTCTGGCTGCACTCTTTGAAGAAAGCCAAGCAAATGAAGTATTCTTTATGCCTGTTGATTTTCCAGATGGACAAATGATTATTCAGCTTCAAGATGAGAGCTATACAGAGCAGTTTGTAGAAGATTTGAACTACAACATAGGATAAAACTTTAATCCTCTCTTTCAAAAAAATATTCATTCACAACCCAACTAAATACTCAAAATTATGCAAGCGCAATCAGAAATAACCATCAAAAAAGTAGAAGTAGGCGACACTATAAAAATACGAACACCTAAAGGAATAGCCACAGCCAAAGCAGCTTCATTAAAGCCTTTAGATAGAGTACAAATCAAAAATTGTTCAGACCCTTCTTACAACTATATCATTTTTGATAATGAGGACATACTGGAAATTGTAGAAAACCCTGTTAATGAAATAGACTACAAACAGAAGTATGAAAAACTTTTGGCAGAGAATAAAGAACTGAAATATCAAGCTGACCTTAAAGATTTTTCAATAGGACAGATTGATTTATACACAAGAGAAAATAAAGCTCTTATCAAAGAACGAGATGCTTTTCGTGCTAAAGCATACGACTTGGAGAGTAAAGTTACTGAAATGAGTGTAGAAATAAAGTTTCTAAAAAAACTACTTGATAGATAGTATTTGTATGTATTGAGAGGACAAAAATATTGTTTCTGTCTTCTTTAAAAAAAACGATTGAACGTAATATGAGGATGCCCTTTGTCCTCAAAAAAAGGGAATATTATAAGTAAGTCGTCAGCTAGGTTAGTACAGTGGTTAGTACGCTGATGTGAGCCTCTAGGAGCAGTCAGAAACAGGAGTTCGAATCTCTTACCTAGTGCAAAATATCACTTTGATATTTTTTGGGTAAAGAAGAGAATAACAAGGGGGTTATTCTCTTCCAACTAAAATCAACTAGCACTTTAAAAATGAATCTCATAGTAGAAATTATCATTTACATTTTGGCAGTTTTGGTGTGTTTAATCATTGTAGCTATGCTTATTGATTCTATCATCATAGATTTTATGCCAAAGAAAATACAAGACTGGTGGGAACATCGCTACTGGTAATGTAAACCTTAAAATCAATAGAAAAATGGCAAAACAACGATTACCCTACCAAATGACGATACAAGAACGGAATGCTAAAGTAGTTACGATGAATCGTGCATTGAAAGTTATTGTAAGTCATAAAATTGAGTGTAGGAAAGCAAGAAAGGCAGAAGAGCCAGAACCGTATTTGAAACTGTCAGAAGTAGAAGTACAAACATTGATAGATGCTTGTTGTCTTGCAAAAGATGCCTTAAAAGGTGTCCAGATAGAAATGTTTAAAGAAGGAATGCCGTAGAACTATAAAACAACTGACAGTATGGAACATCTTATCTCATTGATAGAAAATAATTTAGAACTTACTTTTTCATTTTTCTGTGTGGTTACAAGTTGTATATCAGTCATTTTACTAAGTAGAGTGAATATGTCATTGCGTAAAGAAAACGATAAGTTACGCCACGAAAATACACGTTTACACAATCGTCAAATAACTGGATTCGGAATACGTCCTTAAAAAATAATCTTATGGAAGACTTTTTAAATTTCTTAATAGTAATGTTAGTGCCTTATATGCTTGGAGTGGCTGTTACGCTTGTTCTTTTTAGAAAAACATTTGAAGAAGAAAGGGAGGGACAAAAGCTACTAGAAGAAAAAAATAAGGAGCTAGAACGCAAGAACTATCGTCTTCAGAACAAAATATATGAAGATGAAAAACACATTGAATTTCTACATACAGCAGTAGATGTAGAATATGAAAAGCAACAAAATAACCTATGGTAACTCTAATTTACACGCTACTCATAAGCCTTGTTTTCGTATTTGTGATTTTGGTATTCTTTATCCGAAAAGCAGCCAAATCAGAAGTAGAAAACGAAGCTCTACGAAAGCAGAATCAACAACTAAAATCTAAACCAAAATGACTTACTTACTTATTTTTTTACTCGTTTTGTGTGTGTTTTTACTAATCAAAAAGTCTTTTCAGTTGAGAAAGGAAAAAAGTAAATTCATACAACTGGAACTAGAAAGATGGCAAGTTCATCTTTTATTCAAAGACTATGTTTTCAACAAGAATTTGCAAAATGAGATAGCCACTTTGGAATACTTCAAAAAGTATGGTTTGGGAGAGGAAAATCCAGAATCTGCTAAAATCTATGAGAGTTTTGAGAAATATTTAGAACAACAAGAACTATGAAAGCAACTGACAAAATACTGCAAGCCTTTGGAGGACTAGGAAAGAAGCCAAGTGAAAATCATAGTGGCGACCCATTCCAACAGGCTCTGAATGAAACACGAGCTAAAGGCTACTATGAAGAAGCAGCCCAAAAACTCACACCGACCACACAAGCCCAAAAAAGGCGTGGTTCGTTCAAAATAGTAAAGTCTTTAAAAGGCTTCTATCATATTGTTTCTTTCCTTTTAGGATTGATAACAGCTTATTTGGTAGGCAAAACCTTTGCCCCCAACTTTGACAGCGTAGAAATGATAGCAATGGCTATTCTGATAGGGCTTTTTTCAGTAGGAATATTCTACGCCCTTGAAAAAATGAAAGCTGAATCTGCTCAATCTATTGCTCAATCAAGAGCCATAGGAGACAAAGCAAGTACCATGTCGTGGATTGGTTTGCTCACTTGTACACTTGCCAGTATTGTTATTTCGGCAACAGGTGGAGCGCATATTTCGGCTACTCTCCAAGATAAGAGTTCAGAAATTACGGCTACTTCTAACCAAGAAGCTGACAGTATAAAAGCTAGTTTTTCCGAACAAATAAGTAGTTATGACCTACTTATCAATAGTGCGAATGAAACTCTCAAAAAACACAAAACAAGTTGGCAAGCCATAACTGCTAGAAAAGACTTGAAAGAAGCACAAGAACAGAAAAATAAACTTTTAGAAATGCAAACAGCAGCTTTATCTGAAATTAAAGCAGATACTAAAAGCTCACTTTCTGCCAATGACAAAGACAGTTCAAAGAATGCGCTCATTGCAGCAGTCGTAATTCTGATACTAGAAATACTTTGTATTTATGGCTACTTCTATGAATATTCATATTATCGTTTTGCACTTGATGAAGGCGTTGCTTTCAATGTCATACCTCCAGTTGTTATCTTTCCAGAGGTTCAATATCAACAGGCAAGTTTAGGAGGGTTTCAAGCTCAACACCAACATAAAAATCCGATTGGATTTGGTAGTCAGAATAGAAATAATGACCCTCAAGCAAGTAGTCAGAATCACGTTTGTAGGAACTGTGGAACTAGCTTATCACATAAGCGTTCTGATGCCGTTTTTTGCTCCAATAATTGTAGAGTAATACATCATCGCAACATTGGAACAGGAACAAAAGGACAAGTGTACCGATGAGAAAAAAAATGTTCATCAAAAAATCGTGTAACGGATAACTGTAACGGTTTGTAACGGCTATTAACGCCTAGAACGGCTATAAAGAGGTTTTTGTAACGGATAAAAACGGATAGGATTATCCGTTACACAAGTGTTACACAAACGTTCGGAAAACGTTACAACCATTTTTATTAATTAAAACCCAACTTTAAAGCTAAAAATTATGGCAGACCAAACCCAAACTCCAGAACCAAATGTAGCAGACACAAATGTTGCAAATGAATCAGCTACTGATAGTGTAGTTGTTGAAAAATTTGCTACAACGATTGTAGAATTATGGCTTTCTCCAACAGGACAAAAAAGCTATGTTCGTACCGTGGTAAGAAATGATAAAGAGGAAATTGTTGAGGACTTTAAAGCCAATTTACCTAAGACCACAGCTAGAAAATTTCTCAACCAACCAGCTTTTGAGGAATTAGAAATGACAATGAAAAAAGGTTATACAGTTGTCCGTATGCCTTAGTAAAATGCAATAAATAAGAAAAGACAAAAACCCCTATTCTTCTAGGGTAGGGATTTTTTTTTACTCAATAATCACTTACTATCTGAAAATTATGAACCCAGTAGAAGACCAAGTCAAAGAAACACTAGCTATTTTCCTCAAAGAACTCACAGAGCTTCACGAAGCTGATGAGAAACAGGAGCAGTTGAAAAAGGAAAGTGAAAAGGTAAATACCTTGATAGTTGAAATAGATGAAAGAGGAAGCTACTTGACACACTTTTTCAATGCAGCAGAATCTGAACCAAACGAACATTTGGCAGGTATCTCTTACAATGATTTGAAACGTCAAATACAGATTCTCAACTCTCAAAAAAGGAAAGAAAAACAGACAAACTCTTAAAATATGATACAGTATTTTAAATATGAAAATAGAGAAAATAAATGGTTTTATATTTCTGTCAATGAGCAGGTATTTTTTGATAAGAAATTTGCTACCATTTTATACGATGACAAACCAAAGCTTAAAATAGAAGTAAAGGAAATACATCGCATTGAGAAATACTGGGAGAACTCAAATAAAGAAGAGTTCACTAAAATACTTCAATCAAAAATCGATTTTTTATTGCAAGTACAGGAGCTTAAAAATACAAATGATGAAGACACCCCAAACCCAACCCAACTAAAAACTCAAATTAAATGAATCAAGTACAACCCAAAGGCAAAGAGAAACCGAATCACATTGCCTACGAAAAGATGCACCGTAGTCTGCTCGCAAAAATAGATGACTACAATGATGGAAAGGAGGTAGGAGAGGCTATCAATTCCAATGAACAAGCTACTCTACTCTTTATTTACGATACCTTTGTTCGTCTCTACAAAGAGAAAAGCAAAGATACCAAGCTCATCACTTGGACAAATGGAAAGCAGTATGCCTGTTTGGTTACAAACAACCAATCTCTAGCCACACAACGAGGAGTAAGGTCTGAAAAAACCATCCGTAATCACGTCAAGAAACTATCTAAAGCAGGTTTTTTGTTCAAACCTAAAAAGGGTACTGACCCTTATAGTAAGTGGTTTAATTTCTCTATTTTTCTTGACCCTAGCCACCTTATCACTTACGCAGGATACACCATAGCAGAAGCCAAAAGAATCCTACCAGAAGCCCAAAAATTCTACCGTTTGAAGGAAGATTTTTGCAGCATTGCAGGAATAAGCGAAGTGCAAAAACAGCACTTCAGAAACTTCTCTTTACAGTCCTTTTCAAAGGAAAATAACACACTTATTGTAAAGTGTTCACAACAAGCCTGTGAAGCTATCAGAAATGCTCCAGAAGGCAAGATATATAGACAACTAGCTCAAAATTTCTACGGTAAAAATGTGTCGGTACAACACGTTTTTGATGCCTAAGAAGTAATCCAATTTTTTCTCAAAATTTTTAAAAGTTGCTCAAAAGCGACCCTATAAAGAACACCCTAAAAAAAGCCTCAAAAATGAACAATACGGAAAAAAATACCACTATTATAGTCTTTCTATGTAATATTTCTCTGTATATAGAAATACTTAGAAATACATGTAAAGTCGGTAAATTTTTCCGTTTTGTGGGAGTGGGTCAAACACAGAGAAAAGAGAAAGGCAATACGTCTCTGTACAAAGAAAAATTACAGAGAAAGAGTTTTCTCCTCTGGCTAGATAGGGGAACGGATAAAAACAGAGAAAGAAAAAAGCCAAATGCACAAAGAAATGAGAGATTGCGAGACTTTGAAATAAAAAGTAAAAATAACCGAACTCTCAAAAAATTGAGCAAAAAAAAATCTTACCGAACGTATCAGCAAGATTTGCCCAACTAAAACTTAAAAGAATTAGCCTTGAGGTTGAGGTTGCTCTCCAGCAGAGCCTCAATACAAATATACACAAAAACTATGAATCAAACAACTCATTCTCACATTCCGAACAACAAAAATAAAGTCCCTTGTAGGTATAAACTTGTTTTGTACCACAGAGAGCAAGAACAAAATAGTGATGGAGCTTTTGTAGATAAAAGACGCACATTATATGCAGCTTGGATTGACCATGATACTGAAAGAATTTTAGCTTACTGGAAGAAATACATAAATAATGTAGTCAAAAATCCAATTCAGTATCAACTTAAATATGGCACTCTAAAAACAGCTCTTATCATTGATAGATATGAAAATAAGACGATTTGGAAGCATACCGTACAAAAGTCCAAGCCTATGTATTTTCCAGAAGAGAGTGAGATAAGCGAAGCCTACGAAGAGCCAAAAGAAACCTTTGCTAGTGAGCAAGAAATCAAGATAGCTCTTCAGCAAGTAGAACAATGTTATCTAGCTAACAATGGAACAGAAATGCCGTCAGAAGACTATCAAAAATGCAAGTCAGAGTTTAGTATATGTGATTCTAAAATGCTTGAAAATATGCTACAATTCAGACTTAAAATGATTAACTACTTATTTAGTCAGATTTGATTTTATATTGAGTTTTTTT
Source organism: Bernardetia sp. ABR2-2B (assembly GCF_037126435.1). GTDB lineage: Bacteria > Bacteroidota > Bacteroidia > Cytophagales > Bernardetiaceae > Bernardetia. The sequence continues at coordinate 2,534,072 of NZ_CP147020.1, forward strand.
GATTTGTGTGTAGTTTTGTTTTTTGAAAACAAATTTTAGCAAAATGACATTTTGTCATAAGTAAATTTAAAGGAATTATTTTTGTTCTGTAATAGGTGTTTAATTTTAAATCAGAAAGGAGGAAAATATGACTTGACAATTCTTAAAACTCAATTTTTTTTATAAGTAATGCCATAGTGCTTACTAAATTATTTTCACACATAAATATAATATTATGTACAATCTCATTTTGAAAAACACAAATAAAAACCAAACTTGATGAACATATACCTCAAGTTTGTTCAAATATGTTCACATAGACACGTTTGGTTTTACAAAACCAAAACCAGTAAATGGAAGAAATATTTGAACATCTTATAACAGGAGTAACTGCATTAGTTTTATTCCTAAGTGATAATTACAAAAGTGTATTGAATTCTTTGAAGTATGTATATTTAATCTTAAACCTATTAAGTAAAAACAGAAAGGTCAATAATGAAAAAAATAAACAGCTAAAAGAAAATAATAGAAAAAGACACTCAAAGAATAAGAAAGCCAAAAATAAAGATAAGAGAGTGTTGAAGCAGAAGAAATCTAAGAGTCATAAGCGAAAAAAACACTCAAAGAATAAGAAAGTCAAGAATAAAGATAAGAGAGTGTTGAAGCAGAAGAGAAAGACTAAGAGTAACTCTAAAACTTAATGAATTATTTAACCAAACTAGCTAGTAATCTAGCTAGTTTTTTTTGACACTATCCTAAAAAGTGTCTTCTTCAGTACCAGAAAATACCTAAACTAACAGCACAAAAAAGCCTTTCAAAAACTGATTTGAGAGGTTTTTTTTATTTTTTTATCTATTTTCAATACTAATTCAACCCTATTTCAACTATAATTCAACTATTTTTCAACCCTATTTCAACTATAATTTAACTGTTTTTTATCTATTTTGAATTGTGATATATAAAAACTAATGCATATCTTATTGTGTATCATTACTCTAAAAATTATTTTTTTCACTCAATCTACTTCAATACGATGAAAAAACGTTTAATCATTCTGCTCAATCTGCTAATACTTGCTACCTTTACGATGGGTTTTACTTCAGATATAACACATTCTGAGGTACAAAGTCATTATTTTGAAATACTAGACTGCAAATATGGACAATGCAAGGCAACAGCAAAAAGTACAGGCAAGCAATGCAAACATTGTGTTTCCAACTCTGGAGAAAACTATTGTTGGCAGTATAAATAGAATTTTGCTTTTTTATTTAGATAATATCATATATTTGATAATTTTATTTTTATCTTGAAACTTATATTAGCAAGTTGTCGTTGATAGTGAAAATACTTTTTATTGTTTCACTATACTCCCAGTAAAATATGGCTAATTATTATGTAAATGACAATGCTCAATCAAATGGAGACCACGAAGTTCATAAAGAAGGTTGTAGTTGGATGCCTTCAGTTTCTAATAGAACATATCTAGGAGATTTTTCTACCTGTAAAGATGCTGTTACAGAAGCTAAGAAAAAGTATAGACAATCTAATGGTTGTAAATATTGCTCCCCTTTGTGTCATACATCTTAAATTTTAATAAGCCTAAGAGGGATACCTCTTAGGCTTATTTTGTGTTATTGTAACTTTAACTAAACCTACTAATGGGAAAAAATGCTATTGTTAGTTGGAATGCTAAAAAGAATGAATTTATCAAAAGAGATTTGCTATTTTTTGATAATCTATATTATGATACTCAAATACACAATCTACGATTTACTTTACTGTCTAACATAACTCGTACTATGAGTTATGACCCTCCTATACTAAAAAAAATTCAAGCTAATGTAGACTATTTAACTAGCAAAGGCATATTAAAAGAGTTTCAACTCTCTAAAATCAAAACAAGTAAAGAAAAGGTATATTTTAATAATAACATAGACTTTGAAAATGCTCTTAAATCTGTTAGAGAATATGATAATGTTCATACCAAGTTTATTGAAGAGTATGAGCAAGTTATCTCTGGCTTGAAGAAAAATTATACAAAACATTATTTAGACTTTATCAATCTTTCTAGCAAGTTTGAACAAGTAGCTGAATATCATAGTAGGGTTTCTTCTTGCATATTAGCTCAAAAAGATAGTGCAAATTCTTTTATACCTATATGTGATGAAGATACATTCTCTGGGTTATCTCAGGAAAAGGAGCATAGTATCATTTATATAACTATTTCTCACTTTCCAGTACCCAATGAGAATTACTCTATACAAGATGTTATTGATTTTAGGAATGATTCAGATAATCGCCGTAGATACTTAGGTCTAATAAATTGGCTAAATGGAGTTGTAAACTCTAGCATGAACATTAACCAAATAAACGAGCAACTTGAATATTTTACTGTTGAATTTGAGCATAAAATGAAGTTAGCAAAGGAAAGTTATAATTATGGAAAACTAATGATTGTAGCTACTCTACCTTTAAGTATTGCAGAACATTTATTAAAACTAGAGTGGAGTAAAATACCACAAAGTATAATTCAAATTAGACAAAACAAACTCAAGTTATTAATGGCAGAAGGTAGTGCCACAGGAAAAGAAATCGCTTACATACACTTTGCAAACGAAAAATTTAAAATATCTTAAAAAAAGCCGTTAGTCTAAAACTAACGGCTTTTTTGCCATTACTCTCCTAAAATCATTTTTTCTACTTCTTGTTTTGCTTCTTTGAGAAGCTGTTTGCCCTCTTTTTCTAAAGCCTTTGCACGACTACGTAGAGATGATATATGAGTAGCAATTTCATTTTGAACTTCCATTGGTGGAAGAGGAATAGACATACTTAAATATTCTTGCATAATTAAGTTTCTTATTCCATTTGTTTGACTTTGCATCAAATCTGTAATTTTTATGTTATGGATAGTTTTAAGAAAAACGAATAAATAACTTGGATTTATAATCGAGGAATCTACACGAATTTTATGAATAAAATTACTGTAAGCTAAATTATGCTTTTTATAAATATCTTCTGTAATTATTGCAATTCGTCCAACAGGTTGGTCTTTACTTCCTCCCGATTTTTCAATCAATAAATCATCAATCTGCAAATCCATTTTTGATAATTTAACTTGACTAATGAAACGATATTTTACTCTATTATTAGTCAATTTTAAATTATATAAATTATCAAATTCAGTAGCACGGATTACTAAACATTTATCAAAACCTTCTAAATCTTTATCTATTCCCCAATCTCCTGCAACAGATTGAGTAATAATATCTTTCATTCTGATTACAGAATACTTTTTAGATTGCAAGGAATTAATTAGTTTTTGTCCGTTAGGTTCATATTTTTTTGGGTCAAAACGCTTTCCTTGTACAGCACTAAAACGAGTATAGAAAAATGGTTTTGTTTGAGTGGATTGAGATAACTCAATGCCTAATTTTTCCATCAAATAATCATCAATACTATCTAATAATTGCTTTGCCTCTTGTTCTTTTTGCTGTTTTTGTTGATAGGCGTTTTGGAATAAATTTACTATTTCTTGTTGTTTTTCTAGTGGTGGAATTGGGATTTTTAAAGAACGTAATAATTCAGCACCTATACCAGATTGATTATTCCAATTTGTACAAATACTATAAAATATCTTTCTTCTATGAAACGAATTAAACAGTAATACTAGAAAATAGGGAACAATTTTATTTTCATCTACTCGTATTCTTGTTATATGATTAGAAAACATAAAACTACCATTTTCATTAAAAAACGAAGTTTTTCCTACTAATTCTTGACTATTTGTATTGTTGAACAAAACATCTCCTTTTTCAAGAAAAATATCCTTTTTAGATTCTACAAATTCTTTAGGTAGATAAACATTCTTCTTAAATTTTAAATTTCCTTCGTTTCCTATATTCGTAGGTCTAATTTGTATTATTCCTCCCTCTTCTTGAGATTGGTCTTGTTTTCCTGCACCGAATCCAGATTTCATATTTAGAATGACATCTTTGATTCTACGTATCGGATATTTATTTTCAGTCAAGAAACCAAATAATTCTCCTTTATAAAATGTTGGGTCAAAACGTCCATCTATTGCCCTTCTCTGTATGATAAAAATTTTATCTTTATTCAGTGAAGGGCTTAGACGAAAAAATGGTCTGTCCCTTCTTCTATGCTATTGATGAATTTTTTTAGTTCTTGGGTTATTTCTATAAGGTCGTTTTGAGGTATTGTTTTTCCTGTTGCATCATATCCAATATTTTCAGCTATTGCCATAAAAATTGGATAGTCTGGTAATTGTTCTTGTTTTTGAGTGAGATAAATCTCTTCTAGCTCCTCTTTAAATTGTGTTATTTTTTCATTGTACTCATCTGTAATTTCTTTCTTTTTTGCTTTTGTAGCTTCGTCTTTTGTTTTTAAGTCCTTTGTTTTCTCTTTCTTTTGCTTTTGTAAATCATCTATATTTTCTTTGAGCTTGTTTTGTGATGCAATTTGATTTTCAATTTTTTCTTGAAGTTTCTGTATTTCCTTTGTTTTTTGTTTAGTATGTTTTTTGAGAAACAAAACAGATGATTTTACACCTGCGCCTGTTGCAGTAAAAGTCGTTTGAGGAAGAGAAACTACGGCAACAATCCTAAAATCTTTTTCAATTTGATTTCTAACATATTGCAATGAGCTATTTGTAAGTATTCCATCTGGCAAAACAACTGCTAAATATCCTCCTTCTTTTAGAAAGTGATGTGCCTGTTCGATAAAAAGAATTTCAGTAGATTGATTTTCCCTTCCTGTGGTTTTATGATTTGGTTTTAGTTTCTTATCAATCCAGTTTACATCTTTTATAGCTAAATTGTAATACGGTTTTTGATGTTCTGTAATCTGCATATATGACTTTTCTACTTGCTTTACAATAGAACCAAAAGGAGGGTTGGTAACAATAAAATCAAATGAATTTTCTTTGAAGCCTGTATTTCCTGTTCTTTCACTTATCGTTTTAATATCATAAAGTCCATCATGGGTAACTACGTTGGTGTGTCCATCATCATGAATAATCATATTCATTTTTGCTACCCTAGAAATTTGGTCATTTATTTCTATTCCATAAAGGTTTTTTTCAGCGAAATCGTGCCAATGTCTATGCCAATCATTGTAATATCTTCCTGCTCTCTCTCCTTCTTCTGGCTTTGGGTAATGTATATCGGCTTGTCTTCTGACTTTATCCAATACATACAATAAAAATCCCCCACTACCACAAGATGTGTCTAAAACTCTAGCTTCGCTTGTGATAGGTAAAACATCAACAGTAAATTTTACTACATTTCTTGGTGTAAAATACTGTCCAAATTCTCCTCTAAAATAAGAACCTAAAAAGGTTTCAAATGCTTTTCCTTTGCTATCAAGGTCTGTTTCTGTAAGATTTACAGCTTGAAAATATTCTACAATACTCTTTATTCTTTCTGGTGTAAGGTCAATATCTTTGCTAAAAACATCTGGGTCTTTTTGTTTTCCTTTGTCATAAAGTCCAAATATTTTTGCTTTTAATTCTTCTACTGTTTCATCAGAAGCTACTTGAAACTGATACGGTTGTCCTACTGTTGTATTTCTTTCGTCCCAAATTTTGCAAAATATAAGTTTATCTAATTCGTCAAATGCTTGTGTAGGATTGAGTTCTCCACCTGCCCAAAGAGCATCATGAGCTTGTTTAAAAAGACGTTCAAGGTCACTTTCTGTAATCTCTTTTAAATCTTCTACTTCTGTTTTTTTACTTGCTCCTTGTTTATTCTCATAATAAAAACCATTTTTAGCAAATCTATATTTTGGCTCATCAGTTTCTCCAAAATAAGGAATATTTGCTGTTTGTTCTTGTGATTTTTGGTCTTTATTAAATTTATAAAACTCTTCTTTGTTTCCTTTTGTAACCCAAACAAATTTAGTAGTTCCTGCAATCGCATGAGCATAACTAAGAGCTTGTTTTACAGCTTCTTTAAATTCAAGTTCTGAAATATCCTCTTTTTTACATTCAATGACGATATATGGTTTTTCTAATTTCTCATCTTGATAAACCAATATATCAGCTTCTTTTGTAGAAACACCCATTTTGACACTCTCAAACATCAAGATATGTGTTTGAGGATAACCATAATGCAAAACAAGTTTACAGTAGGTTTCTACTTGTACTTGTTCCTCTGGGTTTGTGTATTTTCTTTTTTTATTTTGATGAAGGTAAGTAACATATTCCTTTTTACCATCAATATGAATAAGTCCTTTTTCAATTCCTTTAATTGTATATTCTCGTAGTTTTTCAGTCTGGCTCATTAGGTGTTTGTTGTAAATGCCTATAAGAAAATTATTTAGCAATTTTCTAAAAATTGAATCAACAAAGATATATTTTAATAATAAAAAAACACCAATTACAAAAGTGTAATTGATGCAAGTAGGTTGGAAAAGTGTTTTTTTTTATAAAACAGTTCTTAGTCCTTCAAATCCTCAAAATCAAAATGACGAACTTTTCCTATTTCAAGTTCATTTTTTTCTAAAGGCTGCAAATAATTGAATAACTCAACGCTTTCGTCCTTTGATACTTCCTCTTTAGTCATTCGTTTTGTTGCATATTCCTTTATATCTTCTTCATTAAGAAGACGTTTCATAATTTGTTTGTGATAAAAAACAGCTACTACACGTCCTGCGAAGGGAGCTTGTACAGTATTTATAGTAGTAAAAATACCTTTGAAAACACTTTTTCAAAATGAGCTTCCAAATGGTTTTTATATAATCAAAGGAATATCAAAAGAAGGTTACTTTTTTAAGAAGTTTATCAAAAACTAAACTAAAACAGAAAAATCCCTCAGATTACTCTAAGGGATTTTTTTATGTGTTTTGTCTTTTAATACTCCAAAGGCACACCGTCCAGATGTTCCCTAATAATCCTCAAATCTCTAGCAAAAAAAGTTTTTTTGTTGGTATAATCTAGCTTTTCAAGAACAGGCTCTAACCATTTTTTAAAGGTCTTATAAGACACGTTGTAAAAAGCTATCAAATCTCCTTTTGTCATCGGACGGTTTACTGGAAGTGTTCCTTCTAAATTTATTTTTCTAAAACTGTGTTTGTGAGGACAAGTGTGCGATGCGATGGGCGTGTTTGCAGCAGCAGCACTATTCATAATTGAAAGAGGTTTGTGGTAAGTAAAGTAAAAGTAGTATAGAAGTATTTGTATTATTTGTAGTTGCAAGTTACGAATAATCAAAGGTTTAGCCTATATAAAGTAGTGGGAATTTGTGGGAGTGAGTGGGAATTTGTAGGAGTTTTTAGGAATGTTTGTCGTTTTGTGTCCATTTGTGGAAAGTGAAGCTCACGACTACCGTAAGTTTGTAGTATAGATTAAGCGCAAAAAACGATTTAATTCATTATTCACTTAACTCTTATTACAGCGATGAGACTATTTCAATTCCTCTGTGTGATGCTCCTTTTTGCCTTTGGCACTCTCATAAATGCCTTTGCAGAAAATGAAGCTATTTCTGACCAAGAAACTACAAAAATCATTCTTGTTGGAGAGCCACAAGCTACGGCTGATGCAGCTATCTTTTTAGCTTCCCCAGACCATGTTGTGATTTTCAAAAAACAAGAAAACAGTTGTAGTGATTTCTGTCCACTTCTATCTGAAGAACATTTTGTTCCCATAGAATTAAATAGGTCAGATACAGACTTTCTTACTACTTACCTTTCACTACCCTTTGTACAACATTCTTCTACTCATATATCTGTAAAAGATAGGGCAAGGCGAAATACAAATGTAGTTCCCATAGGTAAAAACAGAATCAGTCCAGTACGGACTAGGATAAGTTAGATAGCCAACATAGAACAATAGAATACTTCAAAAAACTCTATTATTAATAGAGAGTAATAGAGTTTTTTCTCCTCATCTCTTTATTTATTCCACTTTGATTTTATACTTCATACTACTATGAACAAGCCACTATATACAGGAAATTTAGGTACACTTGAAACGCAAGCCTTTTTTGGAAACTTAGGTGCATTTGCCACTACTTTAGGTACAGTCTTACAAGATGGTAAAATCAACTTTACTGAAGGTGTCCAAGTTGCTGTTGCTCTTGCTCCTTTTGGTTCTTCTGTCAATGCTTTTAAAGACAAGACCATTCCTCAAATCAAGGACTTGTACAAAGCCGAAATTCAGAAAATTGTAGATAGGTTCAAGGCTCAATTCCAACTGGCAAATGAGCTAGTAGAAGAGTTTATTGAAGACTGTATTTCGTATGCTCTTGCAGGTGTTGCCCTATTCAACTCTGGCAAACGCCTCTTTGCTAAAAAAAACTAGCAGCCTTTAGCACAACAGCCTTTCAAGGCTTTAAATAGCCTTTCATTCTACCCACACCCTCCGATATGTAGAATTTTGAAAGACTTTAGTAATGAATAGGAACGATTATTTCGACGACGATTTTCCTACCGATGAGCCACAAGAACTAAATGGAAGAAGGCGAAGAAAACGTAAAAAACATAGTAGTCGTAGCAGTAGAAGACGTAGAAAACGAGCTAGAAAGAAAGCACGAAAAGCCAAACGTAAGGCACGTAGAGCCAAGCGTCGCACAAGAAGGCGCAAAAAAGGTGGTTTTTTCAAGCGAGCTTGGCAAGGCTTCAAACGTTTTAATCCTGCTACGGTAGCTATCCGAAATGGTATTTTGGCAGCAGCTAAGATAGACCTCAAAAAGATGAGTTCTAGGCTGCGATATGGGTATCTGACATCTACACAGGCACAACGTCTAGGTGTAGATATGACCAAACACCAAAAAATCAAACGTGCGCTTTCCAAACTAGAACGTAAGTTCAAACAACTCGGAGGAAGAACACGAAACCTCAAGCGAGCTATCCTCAAAGGTCGTGGCAACAGAGACCGAAAAGTACCACTCTCTGGGTTCTCCTCTGACATAGACATTTTCGTTCCTACTCATGCTAAAGAAGAACTAGGCGAAGTAGCAGCAGCCACAGTAATTGCAGCAGCAACGCCTGTCTTAGTAGCTCTTCTAAATATGCTTAACAAATCTGGTGTAAAAACCGAACAGGATATGTATCCAGAAGAGCAAGAATATGATGAGTATGGCTACGAGGACGAATACGGAGAGGAGGAAGACTATGGATAACAAAACAGTAGGCATCACAGCCATTGCAGGTGTAGGACTTGTCTTTGCAGCCATAAAGATAAGCAACCTCAAAAAAGCAGGCGATAAAATTGTCTTGCATACCAAACCTACGGTATCAAAGGGGACGGTCTATGTAGAGGTAAGAGTTCAAAACCCTACTTCTACGAGTCTAAAAGTTTCACACCCTTTTGTGCGAGTTTTCAAATCAGAGGAAGATATGGCTAAAAATGAGCCACTCATTTCTACCACAATAGAAAACAGACAGCACACCATCAAAGGCAATGAAGAAACCAAGTTTCGCATTCGCATTGGAACGATAGAAGATATTTTACTTGCCCTTGCAAAATCTATCTTTTCTATCCTCAAAAATGCCCTTCAAAAAGGCAGTAGAGAACAAAAGGTATTCATTCATACCGAGCTTCGTGTAAACGAGCGCATTCCCTACTCCAAACTAGATGAATTTACAATTATCAAACCAAAGCAAAACGTATAAGTATGGCACGTAAGTACAGACCTTTACCAGATGAAATGGTAGAATACATTGTAATTCATACCTCTGCAAGCCCTCAAAAATATACGTGGGAATGGCTACTGCATTATTTTATCAACATTTTGAATTGGAGCGTAGCAGGCTATCATGTTGTCGTTGAGGAAACAGGGCTTGTCAAACGGCTTGTCCCTCATGGCAAACAATCTAATGGTGTGAAAGCCTTTAGAGCAAAGGACATTTTTATCAGTAATCGTAATGCTATCCACATTTGTTGGGAAGGTGGTATTGATGAGAATGGACAGCCTACGGATAATCGCACAGAAATTCAAGAAAGAGAATTGATACGTGTTTTAGAATGGTATTTATGGAAATATCCAAATGCCAAAGTGTTAGGACACAATCAAGTAGATTTGAAAAATTGTCCTTGTTTCAATGTCATTGAATGGGCAAGACAGATTGAATATACTGATTTAAACACTAACACACGCATTGTAGGTATTCCAGAATGGAGAATCTACAAAGGCGACAATTTTAAAGTTTTAGAATACCATTTCGGATATGATAGCACAAAGCAAGCGTCAGCTTAAATCTGGCAAACGATATGACCATCTGATTCCGAAACCTAATTTTCAAAACACAAAACTCTCTGATTTAATTGAAGTAGGATTTACAGTTAAATCCATGAAAAACATTGTTCGTGCTACCCACACGGACGTTGCTAGGCTTGCACAAGCCCTAAAAGGAAAAACGATTACAGAGACATGTTCTACTATCTTTCATTTTGTCTATGACCATATTCAATATGAAAAAGACAGAAGAGGCATTGAAGAAATCCGAACTCCTGCTAGAATGTGGGCAGATAAAAAAGGAGACTGTGATTGTTTCAGCGTCTTCATAGGCGCACTTCTTTATTCGCTAAAGATTCCTTTTGCTTTCAGAATAACCAAATATTCGTCAGACTGGCAACACGTTTATATCATCGTTTACAATGATGATGCGCCCAATCGCAAAGAACTCAAACTCTTCAAAGATGAAATTACTGGAGAGGAATATGAAAAAGTAGTCCGTACAAATAAGCCGAAACGCTACAACATCATTGACCCTGTAACAGATGATGACGACTACGAAGTAGAATTTACAGACAAACAAGACCATAAGATGAGTACATTATTGCTTTCTGGGATAGACGATTACGATACCGATTATCAAGATGATGATTATGGTAACACTACCGTAGAGGAAGACTTGGGCGCACTCGGTTTATTCAAAAGACGTAAGCGAAAAAAACGCAAGAGCCGAAACAAGAAAAAAAGAAAAGGAGGAGCTTTCAGTCGTTTCAAGAACAAACGTAAGGCACGTAAAGCAAAGCGAAATGCGAAAAGAGCAGCCAAAAGGACAGCTAAAAAGGCTAAAAAGAGACTTTCTAGTCGTTCATTAGATGAGCTTGTCAAGCTCTACACAACCAATCGTGGAGTGCTAAACGACAAGACTTGGCAATCTATTTTCAAACAGTTTTTGGCAAGAGCCAAACGAGAGGCAAGCTATAAAGCAGCCTTACAACGTGTTTCTACTTCTGCTCAAACTCGCAACACATGGAATGCTATCATAAGACATTCCGTTTTCAAAAAAGCCTATACGGACTATCAAAAGAACCCTAGTTCTTCTAAGTCTAAAGGTAGAAAGAGAGGTTTTTTCAATCGTTTTCGTAAGAAAAACAAAGGGACAAGTACAAGAAAAAAGAAAAAGCGTAGAGGCATTTTCTCACGCTTTCGCAAGAAAAACAAAGGTGGAAGCACCAAAAAACGTGGAGGTATTTTCTCTAAACTCAGAACGAAACTAAAGGAGAGAAAGAAGAAGCGCAAAGCACGTAGAAAAACGAAGAGAGCCGACCGAGCAAAAAAGGGAAAAACCAATTTCCTCAAACGTTGGAAACAACGTCGTAAGCAGCGTAGAGACCTAAAACGTAGGAAAAACAATGCTAAAAAAGACACTAAGAGAAATGTTACTATCCGAACAAGAGGTACAACTTCTAACCAAAGAGGTAAAGGAAAAGTCCAAATTACCAAAGACAAAATCAACCCTATCAAAATAGACCATCAAAACGATATTCAAACTGATGATTTCAATTTTGATGACTTTGATGCAGGTACTACTTCAACAACAACTACTAAAAATACAGGTAGTGGAGGAAAGAGTTGGACAGATGAAGATGGAGACTTTTTTAGTGAAGGTGACTGGGGAGGCGATGATACTCCAGAAACCCAAACCCAAAAAAGTGGAGGTTCAGAGCAGAAAGAAGATGATATTTTCTTTGATACTTCAGAGATTGAAAAAGGCATTGATGATGATTTAGATTTTGATATGCAACAATCTTCTAAGGATATAGAAGCTGCCACTAAGAACCTCACGGAAAACCTACCGATGCTCAAAGATGACTTTGCTGCAATGGTGGAAGATGATGGTGGACTCTTAGACGATGAAGGCGATTTTGCTGATGCTAAATTTGATGAATTAGACGAGTTTGGAGACGAAGAACCCCAAGAGCTTAATCTATTCCAAAAAGGCATTGCGTGGGCAAAAGAAAACCCAAAAACAGCCGTCGGCATTGGCATAGGAGGAACTGTTATCATTGGTGGTACAGTCTATCTACTGACACGTCCTAAGAAACCCACTTCTTATCAGCCTTACAAACCTAAGAGTAGCTACAAACCACGTAGTGCAGGAAAGAAAGGAAAAAGTCTGAAAGGTACTGCTGCCTTTGCAGGATTTAGTTAAACACTACTCACACAAAATACTATCCCCAACCACCCAGCGCCCTCTTTTTCGGATTCATTATTTCAAAAAGTTATGAGCAAAAAATCTAAAAACGAAATACAAAAACTCTTTACAGCAAATACAGAAAAAGATGCAAAAGCCTCTGCCGTGCAAGCTATTGCTCACGGAGTATGTGCCGTAGCAGGAGGTGCGATGGGTGCAACGATTGGCAAGCCGTCTTTACTGGCATCTTTTCCTATCATTTTCGCAGGAAAATACTTTGACCAAGATTATGTTACCTCCATCGGTGCAGGAATGGCTGCCAATGTAACCTCTCCAAAATCTGTCAATGGACTGGAGGGTGTAGAAGGAATCAAAGAAGCCTTTAACCCTAAAGCAGCCTTAGAACGATTAAAAGGCTATGCAAAGGAAGTTCAGCACGCAGCCTATTTAGGCGAAGCCCCACAAATCAATTCATATTCACACTATATCTCTGATGATGATTCAGATGTATATCAACTCCCCTCACACGAGATGAGCCAATTAGCGCAACACATGGAAGGTCTAGCCGAAAACCTAGACGATTTTGATGCCTACCTAGAAGGCGAAGACGAAGAAGACGGTATTGTCCTCTCTGATGTATTACAAGGACTTAGAGGCAACTTAAATGCTCTACGAGATACTGTACATACCCACCCAGAACTTTTAGAAGAAGGTTCATTTGATGAGGAAACAATGGATGCTATTGAAGGACTATCTGGTCTCATTGGTGGTGCATCTATGGCAGGACTGAACGGACACGATGACGACTTCTTAGATGAAGTTGCCGACGGTGTAGGTACGCTAGAAGGTCTTTTGGGCATTGACGATGATGAGGACGAAGAAGATGATGACTTGGAAGGCTTTGATGAAGAAGATGAATTTGACATAGATGAGGATGCTGAAGATTATGATGAAGCAGCGTATGCCAATCACGACGAAGGCATTGAAGGTTTTGATGAAGAAGACGAGGAAGATATGTACCTAGAAGGTACGTATGACGAGGAAGACATTTATTAGAGAAATCTAAAGACAACGACTTTTTACCACTTACTTATTTTACCACTTTGTTGCTTCCCTCCAAGAAGCAACCTAACAAACTAAACGTATGGACGAATTATTGGGATTGGAAGGACGTGCAGCCATAAAAGCACGTAAAGCAGGGCGTAGAGCCAAAAATCCTATGCGTATTGCCACTCGCAAGGCACAAGAATATGCAGAGACAAAGTCTTCTCGCATTTCATTTATGCAACACATGGAGAGCAAAGAATTTGATACCAATCTAGCTCGTAAAATTACCAACAACGATGCTCGTCTTGTAGATGAAGCTATCTATTCGGTAAAGAAGCTAGAGAAAGTAACTAAGTTCTTCAACTCGGCAGACCAAAAAGATTTTGGTATTACCAATCTTGACGGCTCACGCTTGCCAAAAGGCGAGGCAATGGTCGTAACGGCTATCGTACTACTTCGTGCAGAGGTTACTGCTTCTGGAGCAGCACCAACCCCAGACGAAATCAAGCAAGCCGTTTTTACAGCTTGGAAAGGTATCAAAGGCGATTCACTTGCTGTTCTGACAGCCAAAGCACACAAGAAAGAAATCGTATCAGAGCTACCTTGTTACGCATTTTTGAATGATGCTAACACAAAAGAATCTCTACATCAATTAGAAAACCCTCGTCTTATTAAAGATGAAGGCGAAATTGAGCTAGAACTCACTATGCCAACGATGACAGGAATCACAGCCAATACGTATGTATGTGCTATGCTTGTCGGTACTCGTGCTATCCCTAGATAGTAGGCACTAAAAACATAAAACGCTAAAAATTCGGAGCGATGGGTAAAAGGCACACGCCACAAGTTATTTTGTGTGTGTCGTGCCTTTTTTTATCTCTCAAAATCACTTTCTTATGAACCCTACACAACCAAAAATATCCTACAAGCAATACACTTTTACCATTAATAGCACCTCTATTATTGATAAAAAGTTTGAACTGCCTAGTGAAGCTAGAAAAGTAACAGGGATTCGCTTAGATTCTCCAGATGAAACGTTGCTTGCCACTCGTGGCTCGTGCCGTATTGAACTCTCTAATAGAGAGCTATTTCCAGAGGAATTTCCTGCTCGTTTCTTGATGTTTGGTAGAGAAGTTTCTGCAAGTGAACGAATGCACGAATTAGATGAAACCTTGACAGCCTATAATTTAAAAATGCGCTTTCAAGACCAAGCAGCACCTAGTAGCCCTACCCTTACCCCTTATTCTGTAACTATTATTGTTCGTTATGAAACCTAGATACCTTGTCCATAAAATACAAATGGACTTAAATAAAGTAGTAAAGGATTCATTTCGCATTCCCACAGATGCCACAAAAATAACAGGCGTAACAGCCCTTTGCAATGAAACGAATGCCTACTACCAAGTAGATTTAAGTACCATTGCTACGCTTTCGGTATGTCTCAATACTGAAATGTCAGCGTTTTTTCGTGTGAATGTTCCCCTTCCAAGTGGCATTATACGAAAGAAAGAAGAACTAGAAAATATCCTTTTGCCTGTTAAAGCAGGGGATTTGATAGAAGTAATTGCTACGGATTTGCTCAATACCAAATACTACTGTCAAGATGCTTTCAATAGTGGCTTTTCAAATGGTTTTGGTTCAACACCAAAGTTTTGTCCAGACCCTAAATACAATGTAACCTTAATTTTGAGATACGAATGATACCAGATTATATCAAATTTCGCTTAGAAGAACTCGGTATAGAGGACGTTGCTGTTCGTATTAAAAAACTCAATTTTGAGCCAACTGAAGAGCAAGAAATCAATACGCATTATGGCGAATTTTGGATTATAGACGAAGACAAAACAGACTTTGGAATCATCTTACAATCGGATAAAGGTTTCTTTGGAAGATTTGGAAAAGAAACCAACGAAACGGTACTAGAACACTCTGGCGCAATAAAGATAGAGAATATCATTTACTCCAGACAAACCCTTCACTTTTGGCAAGTTTTGGATTTATCGAAAACAAAAAAGGCGAACCAAGAAAACCCAAAAGAAACTACTGAAGATAAAACAATTCCCACTCCCTCCTAATAGATTTTTGAATTATGGCATACATTCCAAGAGATTATTCTGAAAAAGCTATTGATTTACTCTTTAAAATCATAGAGCAAAACAATAAATATTATGATGTAGAAATTGACGGAAATGAAATTATTGGTAGAACATCTGATACAGATAGGTTCTATGATTTTATGGAGTTTATACAACCGACAACAAAGTATGTGGCTATACGAGTTTATAAAGGTGGCTCTCCTAATAATGATAGGAATGTTTTTACAATGCCTCAAAATGGTTTGAATGGAATACCAAAAGAAGAAGCTCATAATGCTTTTGATAAAAAACCTAAGATAGATATTGCCAAAGAACGAGCAGACTGGGAAAAAGACAGGCTCATTGAGGATTTAAAAAAGGCAAAAGAATCCTTAGAAGCCGAAAACGCAAGAATCAAGGAGGAAGCTAAAGAACAAATCAGAGAAATAGAAGCTGATGCTAAAGAGCAAATACAAGCCATTAAGGATAGACAAAGTAGTCTTTCTGGCGTGTTAGAAACCGTAGCCCCTGCCTTAGCTCAAACCCTCTCTAAGTCTAAATTAGCAGAGACCTATCCGATGCTTGGAGCATTAGGTACAATCGAAGAACAAAACGAGACTACCCCTTCATCTACTGAAGAACCTTCTGGTGTAAAATTCACACCGAAAAGCGATGCCCCAAGTGATGATAAATTGCTTGCCTTAGTCGCAGACCTTAGAAAACACTTTGAGGACGAGGAACTGGAAATCGTATTTAATTTTCTACACCACGCCTCTCAAAATAAATCTCTTTTAATCCAATTAGAAAACCTAATTCCTACGCAACATGCCGACTTATAATTTCAATCAGTTTGATGCTACTTTCAACGCAAAAAATGATAAAGAAGCACAACAAGTAATGAGTGCTTTCCATCAAATTCTTCAAAAATATCAAGGTAATAATGAAGGCTTACTAACGGTAGCTAAACATATTACTACTGAAAGTAAACAATTCAAACTACTCAAAAAATTTGCCCTAAAGTCCTAATCTGCTCTACTCCGAATGCTGTTACTCATCTACTTACTCTTACTACTTTTTGATAATGATACTGGACATATTAAATATTCTACAAATAAAAACAGTAACACTCGGCGCACTCTTAGATTTTGGGCAAACCTCTGGAATCTTTACACTCGGTGGTTTTTTGGCAAGACAATACCTCGCTTTCAGAGACATGAAAAGAGATGTTGCCGACCTCAAAGAAGCAAAAAACAAAGCCGAACAAGAAGCTAAAGAACTGGCTGACAAAAACGAGGAGAAAGAGCTACAACGTGAAGCTGTTTATCAACAAATCTTAGAGGAAGTTAGAGAAGTAAAGGTAGAGTTTAGAGAAGTGAAATTAGAGTTTAGACTTTTCAAAGAACAAAAAAATGAAACTACAACTCCTCAAAAAACTGATTCCTAGCATTGTAGCAGCCATTTTGTCTGTTCTTCAAAAGAAAAAACAAAACTATGCTACAAAGCAGGATATAGAAAGGCTAGAGCTACGCATCTCTAACCTAGAAGAACAAAATTACCTACTCAAATTATTCATTGAGAAATCAAAGAACTGATTATGAACCCACTACTTGCCAAAAAATTTGCTGATGTACTTCCTACCGTTTTAGGTGTTTCGGTTGCAATTGGCGTACCGTTTGGAACTGCCTTTTTGGTCAAGAATTACGTTCGTACTTCACAAAAAAACACCAATTACTCCAACGCCACCGATGCAGAAAAACCAGAGTTTTATGCCATTCAGTTTGAAAATGCTTTACCAACAGAATGGTACGACTTCAATGCCGATGAAGAAGAAGTATATAGATTGCTTCGTGCAATGCCTAGCAATGACTTCTTTTCTAAAGTCAATAAATCGTATCAAAGAATGGTAGGCAGAACGCTGATGGAAGACCTTAAAAAAGTAGGTTCAGACGACTACAAAGTTGTCATAAAACTCATCAAAGAAATTCCAAACTAGAAAAATACTATGAAAACAGAACACGGAATAATGATTTTTGGTAGCCTTGCTGCGCTTGGTGTAGGTGGTTATGTGTACAACAAAGAAACTGGTAAAATTTCTAAGCTCTTGGGCAAAGGCAAAGGAGCTAGTCAGATACCACCAGAGAAAACTGTATTCCCTCCTCCACCCATAAAAACAGGAGGTTCTTATACAGGAAGTGGAATCACACCACGTAGCTCACGAAGTCAAATCAAAGAACTTCAAAAGGCACTCATTCAATCTGGACATCTTTCGGCTATGCAGAAAAGCCGTACAGGTAAAATGGTTTCAAGTGCTGACGGTGTTTGGGGAAAGATGACAAGCGCAGCCGTATCAAAAGCAGGACTAAAGTCGCCTGTTTCTATGATGGAGCTTCACTCACTTAAAAGCAAAGGTTCGGTTATCAAAGTTTCTACTTCTAAAGATTTTGCAGCGATTGCTGCCTTTATTTCTAAAGAGTTACGAGGTTTTACGACTGATTACGCTGCCATTTTGGAAAGATTAAAAGACAAGACTTCTTCACAAATCAAACAAATTGATTTAGAGTATAGAAAATATAGTCCAAAAGGTCTGAAGAAAGATTTTGCTTATACCACCGACGGTGGAAAAGTCTCTTTTAAAACACACAACGTAACAGCTATCCGTGAGATTTTGAGTGATTCTGGTCTGTCTGGAATACAGTTTTTAGTTCGCACAATACGACCAACTACAATAGCTGATGAAAACAAAGGGAATCTCGTAGTAGGTAAAAATTTGATTTTGGGTAGAGCTATCAAGTCCAAAAGTGGTAAAACACTTATCCAAACGAAAGACAATGCCCTTGTCATTGCTTCTACGAGAGATTTAGTAAAAGTCTAGTCTATGCAACTTGCTAATTTCCTTAAAAAAGCGAACTGGAAAGTCTATGAGAATCCGTATCAATTAAATCTTATTGGTTTTCGCTCCAATAGCGTAAAGGCAAATCGTTTCGACGATACGTTTGTCTGTTTTTTCAAAGACAACAGAAACAAGTGGGTAACGCTAAAATGGAGTTGTACCACAGACACAGGCACATACTGGCTAGAGAATCCGATGATGGAAAAAGGAACAGCCATGCTTCAAGCTGGTCAGTATGTAGATGCGTATGCACTTGGTTATCACAGAGGGCAGTACCGTGCTTTAGTTCAAGCTGCTCCTGTCAAAATTCGTAGAGACTACAATCGTAATGCAAAACTGGATTTTATGAATGGAAAGGTCTATAAAGGTCATTTCGGAATCAATATTCATAGAGCTAGAAGCTACGGAACAACTTTAAAAATAGACAAGTACAGCGCAGGATGTCAAGTATTAGACAATGCTTCTAATTTCAATGAGCTGATAGACTTAGCAGAATATCACGCATCTGTTTATGGCAATAAGTTTTCCTACGGTTTAATTGACGAGCGTATGCAACGCAGAACCCTCCACCGAAGACTGACTTATGGAGCTAGTCTATTAGCAGCTAGTTCGGTTATTTATTCTCACTACAAAAATGCCTCTTAAATGAATATCAGACAGCTTACTCACAGAAATAATAATTTCCTCAATACACTTATCTATACAGCGATAAAGGATAATTTACTGCCTTCTAGTTTCAAACAAGTGGTAGGACAAAACACAAGTAGGCAGCGTTGGAAAGCAGCTTATGAAGATGGTTTAGATGATGGTTTTGAGTATGCTTCTTATAACGATGAAGATACCGATTTTTATAGAAGATGGAGAGGAGCAGCCACTCTAATTATGAATGACCACGTAGCTATCTGGAGAAGTAAACCATATCAGCGTTTTAATTCTATGGCTCAAGTAGGTTTAAATATCATACGACAAGGCGCACCAAGTTTATTGCCACAGTTTTCAAAAATCCTCATTCATTTTATCCGTCAAGGAATAGGAATGACGAGTGAGCTTCAAAGGTTACTAGCTCAAGGAATGGGAATAAATTTGAGAGTAGCAACAACAAGAAAAAATCAAAGTGTTGTTCCTAATTGTAGGTGTGTACAAAATGAAATGAATGGACTTGACGGTGGACAGATTGCAGAGTCAAATAAAACCAACTGGGGAAACGTGGCTACTACCGTTTTGGTAGGCGTAACAGCAGGCTACGCCCTCAATGAAGGGATAAACTATCTTTCTAACAAAAATAAAGGAAAATCAACAGGACTTTCTGGACTTTCGGCAGGACAGCGAAAAGGCTATAATAAACTGAAAAAGATTACTGCAAGAGCCAAGCAAATCCAAAAGGCGAATCCACGTAAAAAATGGAAGGCTTGTATTAGTCAAGCTGCAAAAGAGTTGAAGTAAGATTTTATACTAAAATCTTCACTTTTAAGAACACTCTCAAAAAGCCTTTTTAACGTATTATTTAACATCTCATAAATGCAATTTTTGGAAAAGATGTTATAAAAAAACACTCACTTAAAAACGTTCAGCTTCTCCAATACACAGCCAAATTATCAAGTAAGAAAACTCACTAAAAGATGGCAAATAAACTAAAGCGTATAAAACGAACTCGTATTGTACTACCAATCGTCCAAGATGATGCAATGGTCTTGCAACGCCTTCAATCCAAGTCATTGCATATTGAGGCTCTTTCAAATCAAAATGCTTTCAAAAAGTAAAAAAACATGAGTTATTCCGAAGGAAACCGAAAAGGAAAGAAAATACTAAACGCCTACTTCACACCAGAAGAAATCTGTGAGCAAATGTGGGAACTGGCAAAAATTCATGGCTACGATGGTGGAACGGTCTTAGAGCCGTCAGTCGGAACTGGAAATATGATAGTTCATGCTCCAGATAAAACGAAAGTAACAGGACTAGAAACCGAATCAGAATATTTTGAAATTGTCAAAAATCGTTTTCCTACTTCTACTTTTTACAATATTTTTTTTGAACAAGTTTTTTTACAGCCAGAAAGATATAGGCACGACTACGAAGGCGACACCACATGGCTCAAAGGGTATCCTTTTTCACTTGTAATAGGTAATCCACCTTATGGAAAATTCTCTGGTCGTTGGGCTTCGTATTTTCCACGAAGAGGAGAGCCAAAGATGTCCAATTACGAATTTTTCTTTATGTGGTATGGATTGAAATTACTCAAAAAAGGTGGATTACTTATTTATATTGCTCCTCAAAATTTCCTCAATACTGGATTCAATCAGTATAAAAAAGAAAAAGAAGCCATTTTGAAAGTAGGTCAGCTTATAGATGCCTATGAGCTAAGTAGCATCTTTAAAGACACCAAAGTTCCTACTCATATTATCGTACTCAAAAAGAAATAATCATGGAACATCAAATCCGATTGGCAATTAAAAAAGCCTTAGATAAATGTGAAGCTGCAAAAATGCCTCACGTTTGTCTATTAAAACAAACTAAAACAGGCTATCAAAGACTAGAATCATTGATACTGAAGCTCATGATAAAAAACGAGTTCACACCTTCAGAAGCCATTGCTCATATTGAAAACGAGAACCTGTAAATGAGAAACTACTATTCAGAACGGATTAGGCTTATAGAAGATGTCATTGATGATATGCGTAAGCAGGGAATGCACGATAAGCAATCAGATACATCACAAGACTACAAAGCTCTGCAACTTGGTTTTATATCTGATTTTGTGCGCTCTGAATATGAATCAGAATTTGCAGAACTAGACAATGATGACAAATCCGTAGAACCTACTCAAATAGAGCTATGCTCTTACAGTAATTTCTTTGAGAAATACCCTCATAAAACCGTAGGAAAGAAGTTTTTATCTTCTTCATTTATGTTCGCTGTTCAGTCTAAAGCTACACTACAGGAAAGTGCAGCGATGCTAAAAAGAGAAATTTCTACACTTAAAAAGACTACTTCAACTCCCTCAAAACTAAAACTCAAAATGAAAGCCAAAGCCCTCAAATTACTTCAATTACAAGCACAAGCCGAACTAGAGTTAGGTACTGGCTTGAATGGCTTGGACGGTTTGGGAGCATTGGGCGAAGTAGATAAAAAAGAAATTTCTGCGAATGCCTCTCTACTGGCTAAACTTGTCAAAAAAGAAGAGCAAAGAGCTAAAAAAATTAATTCTTTTGATGATAACTTTAAAAGATACAACAAGGGAATTAGTGAAAATGAGATTAAGGCGTGGGTGTGGTTTAAACAGTCGCAAGGTAGTCCGATGCACGGTTGGGAAAAATATTTCTTGAAGTCCACAAAACTCACAGTAAAAAATGAAGAGGTTTTAGTAACCACTCAATCTACTACTATCAAAGACAATCACTTCAGAGATGAAAAGAAAGTTCCTTCTGGGTCTATTTTGGGGAAACCTACTCGTTTTCAAAATGAGTATGACAATAAAACTTTTCAGATTTTTACAGACAAAGAAGGGCATAAAAAGTATGTAGATAAGTCTCATGTACGCACACAGCGCACTCAAGCCACAGCAGACCCAAAAGAGCTAAGTAAACTTGTTAAAGAAGGAGCTTTATTTGTAGGCGAAACAGACTTTTTGCCCTTGCCATTGTTTACCTTCGGAAACGTCTATGATAGGATTTTAGCTCTTGAAGAGAAAAAGAGTTTTATCCTAGAACAATACGGGCAAGATGTATATGAAAAGCATATTGAAGCTCTAAACGCAGCCAAACCTCGTCCTTTGTCTGTACTTACTCCAGATGCTACAAAGCGTCTGAAAATACTTCCCTTTTCTACATTTGCTAAAGAATTTAAGATTAAAAATGATGCTGAAGGCAATGAGATAGGCGATGAAGATGGTATTAGTCTGAATAGTTTTTTCCGTATTTGGTTAAAGCAAAATTTAGAGCTGATAGAAACACAAGGTATTTCTGGTTACAATATCATTCATCACTACTTAGATGGTGGTTCAAAACCGAAAGAAGAGAAAGAGTTCATTGAAAAATACGCTCGCTTAGAAGGGGATAGACTGTTTGATATTTTCCTTCACACAGGCATATCTGTCAATGACCAAAAGCGTTTGGATATGGCTTGGAACAGACAGTACAACGGGTTTGCTAGTTTGAACTACAAACGTATTCCTATTGGTCTTACAACCTCTGCCCTATTCAAAGGCAAATCGCTTGCTTTTATGGAGGCACAACGAGAAGGAGTAGCTTACATTGATGCTGTGGGTTCTGGCTCTATTGCATACGATGTAGGAGTGGGAAAGACGATGACGGCTATTCTTATCTTAGCTCAAAATATTCAAAACGGCACGTACAAACGTCCTTTGATTGTTGTTCCTAAACCTACGTATGAGAAATGGAAAAATGAAATCAATGGTTATAAAGATAAGAAGGGAAACTTTGTAGAAGGTGTACTATCTCATTTAGGCATCAAAATTAATGATTTTGGGAATATGGGAAAAGCCTATATCAATCCAAAAACGATAAATAAGCAAGTAGAGGAAAAGTCTATTACGATTGTTTCCTATGAGGGTTTTTCCAGAATTGGTTTTTCTCCTGCCCTAGAAAATGAACTGCTCAAAGATTTATCTAAAATCGTCCTTCAAGATGATGATTCATCTAAACGAGATTTGGAAAAGCAGTACGAAAACCTACGAAAATTAGTAGGTCGTACTGCCAAAGGCACAGTCTGTGATATTGACGTTTTGGGTTTAGATGCCATTATCATTGATGAGGCACACAACTTTAGAAACGTGTTCTCTTACGTTCCTGCACAAGAAGGTGTGAAAAGATACAGTACACAAGGTTCTACCTCAAGTAGAGCGCAGTCTGCTTTTATGCTTTGTAATTATATACAACGCAAATATGGAGGAAATGTCGTCTTACTTACAGCGACACCTTTCAATAATTCGCCTTTAGAGGTATATTCTATTCTATCGCTGATTGCTCTCAATAAAATGGAGAGAGTAGGTGTAAAATCACTTTCTCAATTTATGGAAACCTTTATTCAAGAGACCTATGAGGTCGTTGTAACAGCTTCTAATAAACTGGCGCAAAAGCCTGTGGTCAAGTCGTTTCAGAATAAAAGGTCATTACAAAGTCTTGTGTTTTCTTATATCAATTTCAAGACTGGAGAAGATGCAGGCGTACGTCGTCCTGTGAAAGTAAATATTCCTAGATTGTCGTATAGAAACAGTAATAATGAGCTAATTCATTTGAAGCCAAGTGAGCAAATCACAAGCTATCTGCAAATGAATGCGATGCAAGACGAATATCAAAAGGAAGCTGTCTCACTTGCCGAACGAGGAAGTGGATTTAAGGAAAAAGGAAAAAATGTGCTTGTAGCTATGAGCATGAGCCGAAAGAATGCCTTTAGTCCTTTTTTACTTTCTGATGAAAAACCAGAAGATTATTTAGATTTTGTAGAAAATAGCCCCAAAATACACTACACAATGGAGTGTATTGCTTCAGTCAAAAAACACCACGAGAAAAGTGGAACGCCTGTTTCTGGTCAAGTGATTTATTCTAATATTGGCAAGGTCTTTTTTCCACTTATAAAAGAATACTTAGAGAAAGAAGTAGGGTTCAAAAAAGGAATTACTTTCAGTAGAAAAAAATTCGACGAAGTAGAAATTGTTACAGGCGATGGAACGGCTGCCAGAAAAGAAGCTATCAAAGAAGCCTTTTTGAGTGGAATCGTAAAAGTAATTATTGGCTCTTCTACCATTCGTGAGGGAATTGACTTACAGAAAAGAGGAACAGTTATTTATAACCTCTATCCAGATTATAATCCTACCGATATTAGACAACTAGAGGGACGTATTTACAGACAGGGAAATATGTTTGGCTATGTTCGTGTAGTAACACCTCTTATTCAGAACTCAATGGACGTATTCATTTTCCAAAAGTTAGAGGAGAAAACAGCACGTATCAACGATATTTGGGCAAAAGCTACGGATGAATCTAATGTACTTGACCAAGAGAGCTTAGACCCAGAAGCTGTAAAGTATGCCCTTTATACAAACATTGATAAGCTAGTTGCTCTAAAAGTCGCTGAGATGGAGATGGAAATTCTCAAATCCAGAAGCAAGATTGAAAATGAGCTAAGTACACTTAGAGAGGTAGAAATGTCTCGTAATTCGTATGAAACTTCTAAGAAGATTATTCAAGAAAAACTACCACAATTTAAGCGTTTACTCATTAATTTTTTAGAAAGGAATGAGGCAAATTCAAGCAAAGAACTAGAAAAGAAGAAAGAAAAATACACCTCTATTCTGCAAGATATAGATGCTTATGATAATTCGGATGATAAGAAATTAGTACGTGTTGCGTTGCGAATAAAGAGAGAGCAACAAGACTTCTTTAGAAACTACTCTTATACAGACCACTTAGATAAGTTTAGGGCAGCACTAACAAAAATCAACAAGTCAGAATCTATCCTTGCCAAGTATGATGGCAATATTGAGGAAGCAATCAAGAAAATAGAATTTTCTATTACAGAGCAGAATCAAAAAATAAAAGAACTGAAAGACCAAAAGTTTTTACAATCTATCTATAACCAAATTGTAGAAGAGAAAAAGAAACTCAATATCACAGGGCGTAGTCCACAAGCAGCAGCTAAAGACTTTGCACAACTCAACTATCTCTTAGACTATACAATGGCTGATGTTGATGGAGTACATGGAAATCCATTGCCTACTGATAAGCCTAAATCAACGCTAAAACCAAAGGCATTACCTCAATCCACTACAAACAAGGCTAAAGTAAAACTCAAAATGAAAGCTAAAGCCCTTAAACTTCTTCAACTACAAGCACAAGCTGAACTAGAACTAGCAGCCTAAACTATCAACACTATGAATTATTCTAGCTATTTATCACAATACAACCAAGCGAATCTAACATCTTCACAGTTTTCCCCTACGGTTTGGAAAGCCTTTGACGAAGGACACAAAACACTCTCTGAACTCAATGAGAATGGTCTGATTGAAGATGAAGACTTTAGTGAGGTAGTCAAAGGACACTATGCTAACTTTCAGAAAATGCTCAAACAAACAGGAGCATCAACACCGAAAAAGAAAGCAGCTTCGCCAAAAAAAACACCTGTGAAAAGAGCTACTACTCGTAAAAAAGTAGCTACAAAAAAAACGACTACTCGCAAAGCACCGTCGAAAAAAACAGCTACAAGAAGAAACCTTCCCACAGTAGTAAAAAACTCCAAAACGGTTACAACCAAAAGAAGTAATCCGATGGAAAGTGAATTAGGTTTATCATTGATTCGTAGATTCTTAAATATGATAGGAAAGAAGAAAACACGTAATAGTTTGCAGCTTCTTCTAAATCGTATCAATAAAGCAGCCGTAAACAAGGAAATACGTGCAAAAAGTCAGTATGCAAAACCTTTGAAATATGTAGCTGAAAGTCTTGTGAATGCCTTAAATACAAGCTATGCGACTATCAAATTTTCTCAAACCAAAGAAGGAGCAGAACTGCTAGAGCCATATATGAATGACAAGCAATCAATGTCTATTCGTTTGCTTCGTCAGTTCTACAACGCCCAAAATAAGAAATTCACAGCAAGACACGACAAGCTGATAGAAAATCTAAAGAAAGTAGATAAAGATGATGCTTTCTACCCAGATGTAAAAGCAGCTATCAAAACTCTTCAGACGGCAAAACAAAACGGAAAAGCTGTCAAGGCAACACGAGCAACACTCAAAGGACTAAACGGCATTTGTAAAAAAAAAGGTAGTCTGAATGGCTTAGATGGAATGGGCTTGCACCCAGCCGTTGCAGGAGCTATTGGTGGAGCTGCAAGTGGTGTCGTAGGTGGTTCGGTGTATCGTGCGCTCTCTGGTGTGGAATTGATGGACGTGGACTATGATACAATGAATTTAAGTTTTGACTTTAAAGGTATTGGTTTGGACGATATGCCTAAAAATGCCTCTATTCTAGCCTTTGGAAAACCAAAACATGGGAAATCTACTTTTGCGCTGCAACTAGCCAATGAGCTTTCTAAGCAAGGAAGTTTACTTTATGTTTCCAATGAGGAAATGATGGGAGACGGTAAGCCGTCCAAATCTTTACAAGATAGAGTAAAGCGAATAGGCTACACACCAAGTATGTTTTTCTCTAAAAACTTGAATGTACAGCTAAAGAAGTTTCAGTTCATTGTTATCGATTCTATCAACTCATTAGGATTAGATATTGAAGCGTGGAGAGAGCTTAGAGATATGTACCCAAATACATTTTTTGTCCTTGTAAGTCAAGTTACCAAGTCTGGAGTGTTCAGAGGTAGTCAAGAATGGGCGCACGACGTGGACGTACTGGTAGAAGTTAAAAACGGACAGGCTGATATTATGGGACGTTTTGGTTCTGGGGACTATCAAATTTTTGAAAATCAAATCTAATTATGAAAATCTATCAAAAAAATGGTTTTGTACAGATTGTAGAAAATGATGTTATCATTGATAGCATTCCCATTACAGACGTGCGTGTTACACGCTCCACGTTGGGCATTCTTATCACAAGTAAAGAACACAATTTTTACAAGAAAGTAGAAACCGTAGAAGATGAGCTAGGCAATACCTACCAGACCATAGATGAAGCTCTCAATTATCTATCTGAAAACATAGGCAACAATAAAGTGGAAGACCCAAGAGAGTTTTCAGACGAATATTCAGACGAATTTGCTTAACTAAAAAACAATATCAACAACACTTACTTAAAAATATCATGGGAGTTATTAAAGCACTTTCTGATGCTTCTTTTTTAGATAGTATCAAAAAAGGCATCACAGCAGCCAAGCTGCGTGCAGCCTTTACCCTTGTAGAACAACAACTGACAGAAAAAACAGAGGCTATTCTACGACCAATTTCGTTTGTAGCAGAATCTACCAATTCAGTTTTGAATATAGCCAATCCCTATCCTGCTAATACGCTTGCTACAATTACGGTCTATAAACAAATTTATGTAACTGGAGTAGCTACTGAAATCGGCTATCGTGAGGTCATTCCTACCTCAATTACAAAAAATGTAGCTCTTCAAAACGATAGCTACAAAATTGAAGGTTTAGCAGACGGAAAATATCACATAGTATTTTCGCCAGCAGCAGAGTTCACACCTTATTCTAACAGTTAGTAGTAATCAGTTATCAGTAAATAGCTGAATAATGATAACTACTAATAAACTGACAACTGACAACAAACTTACTTATTTTTCATAAAAGTTAAACAGATACACAATAGCATA
This sequence comes from Bernardetia sp. ABR2-2B, assembly GCF_037126435.1. Lineage (GTDB taxonomy): Bacteria > Bacteroidota > Bacteroidia > Cytophagales > Bernardetiaceae > Bernardetia. The sequence goes on from NZ_CP147020.1 coordinate 2,561,728, forward strand.
CTGGTAACTGTTTACTGATAACTGACAACTGAAATATTATGGGAATCATCAAACAAACTTCTGATAGTCTTATCATTGACAACACACAAGAGCTTATCACACCATTAAGAGTTCGTCAAGTAAATGATGTTATTGATGGACAAGTAGAAGGCATACAAAGTTCTATCACAACGATAAATCAAAATGTTACTACGCTTTCTAGTAGTAGTGTTCCTATTGGTGGACTGACTGGACAAGTTCTAGCCAAGCGTTCCAATACTGATAATGATGTAGAATGGATAGCTCCTCCTAGTGGTGGAGTGCAACTGCCAGACGGAACAGGACATCATTCAAAGTTTTTACAAACTACTGATGAAGGATTAGCGTGGAGTAGTCCATTACCTTCTGGTGGAACAACAGGACAAGTTTTAACCAAACGCTCTAATACAGACAATGATGTAGAATGGATAGATGTTACAGCAGATGGTGATTTCTTGCCTCTCTCTGGTGGTACAATGACTGGTACTATCAATATGCAAGAAAATAATATTACTAATTTGGGCAGAATAGAAGAGAATTTTTACGATGCAGGTTCATATTCTAATCGTACTATCTTTTTTGAGCCAGATGCAGAGAATGATGTTTTTCATGTCAGCACACATTTAGAATATAACTCTGACCAATCAAGTAAATTTTCTGCTAGAAGTTTGGTAGATAAAGGCTATGTAGATGGAGAAGTACAATCCTATTTACCTTTGTCTGGAGGGCAAATGAGTAGTACAGCAAAAATATTCAAAGCAGGAGGCTTACAAATAGACTTTGAACAAAATACTATCAACAGTATCAACACATTACGTGGAAATATTTTTGATTTGGATATGAATGCAGGATATGTAGATAGGGCAGCTTTAAAATATCGTAGTGATTTTTCAGCGAGTTTTACAGCTAGAAGTATTCCAGATGTAGAGTATGTAGATGCTCAAAAACCAAAAAAGTATGTACAAAATGGCATTGTGTTAGGTGCAGATACTGAAATAAGAACAATTACTCACAATCTAAATACAAAAGACCTTTTAGTAATTTTAGAGGCAGGGGATGGAAGAAAAGTAATAGAGCAGTATTTTACAACAGACCCAAATGACCAAGCCTTTGATGGATTAAATAAATGCCGTATTAGTTTTGGTTCTGATGATACATATAATCTGACAATTATTGGTTTTGTAGATTAAAAATGAAGAAGCTATGTTTGAAAAAATGTAGCTTTTTTTATTGTACAAAAGTGTGTAGTTAAGGGCTACACACTACATAAGGGGTATTACCAATCTTGGATTAGTACAAATGTAGGGAATTATTTTTTATCACGAAAGACTCTGTCAAATTCATTTTTGACTAACCATTCGTCAATTACTTTAGCATACACACTCTCTGTATATCTTACTGTTTTGTGTCCTAAAACACGACTTACTGTTTTTACTGTTATACCACTATTAAGCAAAAGTGCGCCTAATGTATTTCTTGATATATGAGAGGTCAGGTATTTATTGATTCTTGCCATTTTTACACAAATACGCAAGTTTTTATTGTAAACGTGTCCAGTTACAGGAGTGGTATCAAAGTTTACTTTTTTCAAAAACTTCATTCCATTTGGTAATAGTGGAATCTGCTGATAAATATCTGTTTTACCACGTTTTTTAATGAGCCAGTTCCAATCAGTTTCATTTTCTGCTATTCTGAAGTGTTCTGATTTACTAAAAGCTGCTAAATCTCCGTACGCAAGACCAGTATAACATTGAATGACAAATAAATCTCTGACACGTTCTAACTTGTATTCTTGTGGGAGAAATGTCAAATTTTCTAGTGTCTCTAATTCTTCTGGTGTCAGATAAATGTACTCCTTTTCTTTCTTTGGCAGATACACATCATATTTTGCAACAGCATCTTTAGATAACTTTCCAGTTGAATAGCCAAGTTTGATTGCAGCCTTTATTCTACCAATGGTTTTAGCTACATAATCTACACTTTCTATATCTCCACTTGCTAACATTTTTTCTGCAAGAGCCTCTAAATCGGCATGATTTAATTTTTCAGCTTCTAAATGTTCATTTTGTCTATTATCTCTCAAATAAGGAATTAACCAAATTCTTAATGTTGTATCATAGGTGTTTAAAGTTACTTGTTTTCGTTTTTCAATATTTTTCTTTCTCTCAATCAGTTGTTCAAATAGTTCCACTACTGTAACTTTAGGCTTTAGCTTATTTTCATAAATATCCGAAATCTCTTGAATGTGTGATATAGTATCTTTATTGTGAAAATAAATTCTTGTTAAGTCTGCTTTTATATCATCAAGCACAATATTGTAAGCATCTGCATTCCTTCCTATAACTTGAGTTCCATTCCAATATTTTGGATAAATTCTCACTTTAGTAGAAAGTGGTACAGAGCGTTGTCCGTCATAAGAAACATAGTATTGAACTGTTCCTAATTTATTTTCTGGTTCTTTTTTGTTTTTCCTAAGTGAGAAAACAACATTCATAAATCTTTTTTTTGAATTGCATAAGTTCTGGTTTTGGTAAAAAAAAAAGACAAAGTTATGTTTCCTACACTTTAGTTGTGTTTCCCAGAACGTATATAATGCACAGATGTAAGTATAAGCATATTTTTAATTCAGAGCATAAAAAAAGGCTTGTAGAACCATTCTACAAGCCTTTTATAAAGGTGTAATTTGCCACTTTAAGTGAATTGAGGTTGCGAGCGGATTCGAACCGCTGTACACGCTTTTGCAGAGCGTTGCCTAGCCGCTCGGCCACGCAACCTTTTTATTTTTGATTCCCTAAAGTTTGTGCTTTAGGGAATGCAAATCTACAAATCTTAATTGATTCTGCAAAGAAAAAGTTCATTTTTATTAAAATCTAATAAAATAATTACTTTTTGTTACTTAACTACGTCTCCAAACAAATCAAATTCTTCAGCTTTATTTATCTTAACATTAGCAAAATCGCCTATTCGTAAATAAACTTTTCTTGCATCTACCAAAACTTCATTATCTACTTCTGGAGAATCATATTCTGTTCTTCCAATAAAATAATTTCCTTCTTTTCTATCGATAAGCGTTTTATAAATCTTACCTATCTTTTCTTGATTAAGCTCTAAAGAAATTCCTTGCTGTATTTCCATTATTTCAGCCACACGTTCTTGCTTTTCTTCTTCTGTCAATGTATCAGGCATAGAATGCGAATGCGTATCTTCTTCGTGAGAATATGAAAATACTCCTAATCTATCAAAACGCATCTTTTCTACAAAGTCTAGTGTTTCTTCGTGGTCTTCTTGCTCTTCGTGTGGATGTCCTGCAATAAGCGTAGTACGAATAGCAATTTCAGGTAATTTCTGACGAATAGAATCTATTAACTCTTCTGTTTTTTCTCTTTTTATTCCTCTACGCATTGCCTTCAAAACTTTATTTGAACCACTTTGTAATGGAATATCCAAATAATTACAGATTTTATCGTGCGCCTTCATAGCATCAATTATTTCTATTGGAAAGCCTGTTGGATAGGCATAATGCAAACGAATCCATTCAATTCCTTCAATATCAGCCAATTTTTCTAAAAGCTCTGGCAAAACTCGTTTTCTGTAAATATCAATTCCGTAATAAGTTAATTCTTGTGCAATAAGCATGATTTCTTTTGTTCCTCTTGCAGCTAAATTTTTAGCTTCTTGAACCAACTCTTCCATCGGACGAGAAACATGTTTTCCACGCATCAACGGAATAGCACAAAAAGAACATGCTCTATCACAACCTTCCGAAATTTTCAAATAAGCATAGTGTTGAGATGTTGTTGTCAGACGCTGCCCTAAAAGTTCGTGCTTATAATCAACATTGAATCTATTCAAAATCAAAGGCATATCTAACGTGCCAAACCAATCATCTACTTCTCCAATTTCACTAGAAAGTTCGTCTTTATAACGATGCGACAAACAGCCCATTACGTATAATTTATCTATTTCGCCTCTACTTTTGGCTGCCGAATAATCTAAAATCGTATTTATAGATTCTTCTTTTGCTTTTTCTATAAAACCACACGTATTAATTATGATAACATTTGGCTCTTCAACTTTCTTTTTGGTTTCTAACTGATGATGAGCATCAATTTCATTTGCACGAAGCTGCGTAAGTATATTTTCAGAATCCACAAGGTTTTTAGAACAACCTAGCGTAATTATATTGACTTTATCTTTTTTTGCTGTACCCGTTTTCATTTACTGTTCTATTTTTGAAGCTAGTTTTAGAAAATAAAAATAGCTAGTTGATTTTCTCTTTAGAAATAAGGTTGCAAAATTACATAAAAAATAATTCAAAACATAGGCTCAAAGTTTTAAAATAGAATAATAACAACTTGATTTTCAATGAGATAAATTATTTTTTTTGTGAGAAGGTTTATTTATATTTAAGTTAATTTCAATGATAAAAAACTTTGTAAGTAAATAATTATGAAAAGAATAGTGATGATTTTTTGTGTTCTTTTAGTCTGTTTTGGGTTTTCTGAAAAAGAAAAGTCAAGAATTGAAGAGAATTGCTGTGATTCAGAAATAAATGTAATAAGTTGTTTGCCTGTAAAAAAAATAGCTCCTGGATATGTATTTTATAAAAAAGAGAAACAAAGAGTAGTAGAAAATAAAACTTCTCTATTACTAAAAATGAATGTAGAAAAAGGAGTTGATTATATGTTACGCTATGAACTTCAAAATAGAAATGGTTATTTGAAGCATACAGGAGGCTTATTTTTATTGAATCAGAAAAATGATACGTTAGTAGAGACTTTTATTAATGGAAAAAGTTACGATGGTTTTACTTATAAATCTGAAAATAATGAAACTCTGTTAGTTTATTTCAACCCTCATGAAAATCCATTACTACTCCAAAAACACAAACGAAAAGATAAGTGTGCAAAAGTACGTTGCATAGAGTATACTATCGGAGTTAGAATGGTTGCTGCAAAAGATTAACTCTATTTTCTTCAACAAAAAAAGGCAGAACAAAACATCCTGCCTTTTTCTAACAATACGAATATAAAAAATTATGCTACCTCAACTTCTTTGAGTTCTCTTTGAAGAGCTTTTCCAAGTGGTGTTGCAGAAGCTGGATTTTGTCCTGTAATAAGTCTTCCATCGACAACTACTTTTGCCTCTCCTTTTGCAGCTTGATGAAACTCTGCACCTCGCTGACGAATCTTAGATTCTACCAAAAACGGAACTACGTCTTCTAATCCTTGGTCTCTTTCTTCTTCATCAGTAAATGAATTTACATCTTTTCCATCTATCAAATACGAACCATTGCTTAGTTTGAGATTTACTAAAGCTGCTGCGCCATGACAGATAGAAGAAACAATTCCTCCACTCTCATAAATGGTTGCTGCAATATTTTGTAATTCTTTATTTTCTGGAAAATCCCAAACTGTTCCGTGTCCTCCTGCAAAAAATATTGCTTTGTATTCAGATGGTTTTATTTCAGATGGTTTTTTTGTGTTTTCTACTTTTTCTCTATAAGTATCGTTTTCCCAAAATTCTTTGTTAATATCATCACTCAAATCAAAAGCCGTTACAGGAGCTTTTCCTCCTTTTGGACTTACAAAATCCATTTCATAACCTGCTTGATAAAGCTCTTTCCAAGGATGTGAAACCTCGCTCAAATGATAACCTGTTTCTTTGCCTGTCTCGCCTAACTCTCCATGGCTTGTTACTACGAATAAAATTTTTCCTTCTTGCTGTGTCATAAATATAAAAATTGAAGTTTAAAAAATAAATGTTAAAAATAGTTTAGATAAAAATAAATCATAAACTGTAATATAAAACGTTCATTTTGCCAAATTGTTTATATAAAAAACTCTGCTTCATTTAACTTACTAGAACAGCAGGAATTATTATTCCAACTCTTGATTGATTTGGTTCTGCTTATCAAAAACATTCGTACCCAACAAAAAATTGTTTCTACTCACAAAATCTAGTATATTAGTCAAAAAATTAATTATAAAATCAAACTTAACTATAATAGAATTATGGAAGATAAAAACGTAGAAAATACGAAACCAGCCTACGCACACCCTATGATGCGTGAAGATGCCCTTAAAGGAAAAACAATCGTTATTACTGGTGGTGGAACAGGTTTAGGTCGTGCAATGGGGACTTACTTTTTACAATTAGGAGCTAATATTGTCATTACAAGTCGTAAACTAGATGTTTTGGAAAAAACAGCTAAAGAAATGGAAGCCGAAACTGGAGGAACTGTTCTTCCTTTGGCGTGTGATGTACGTGATTATGACCAAATCGAAAAGATGCTTAAAGATTCCGTAGCAAAATTTGGAACTATTGATGGTCTTTTGAATAATGCAGCAGGTAATTTTATCAGTCCGACAGAGCGTTTATCACATCGTGCCTATGATACAATTGTTGATATTGTTTTGAAAGGGACGTATTACTGTACACTTGCTTTTGGAAAACATTGGATTGAAGAAGGCAAGAAAAATGACTTTGCTTCTCCAAAAACAGTTTTGAGTATCGTAACTACTTATGCAGAAACAGGTTCTGGTTATGTTGTTCCTTCGGCTACTTCCAAGGCTGGTGTTGTGGCTCTCACGAAATCTTTGGCTGTGGAATGGGCAAAATATGGCATTCGTTTCAATGGTATTGCACCGGGGGCATTTCCTACAAAGGGAGCGTGGGAACGTTTGATGCCTAAAAATTTACAAGACAAATTTGATATTAAAAATCGTGTTCCTGTACAACGAGTAGGCGACCATCAAGAACTTGCTAACCTTGCAGCTTATCTAATTTCTGATTATTCTGCTTATATCAATGGTCAGATTATTACGATTGATGGTGGCGAAGTGGCTCAAGGTGGAGGTCAATTCTCTATGTTAGAACATGTTCCTCAAGATATGTGGGATATGGTAGAACAAATGACTCGTAGCGCAAAGAGTAGTTAAACTCTAAATCAATTACGAAACTACTAGAACTGATTAGCAAGTGATTTGTATGATTTTTAAGATGAAATACAAGATAGTTTGAATAAAAATACTTAATGAAACTTTTATGTATTATCCTGTAATTATCATAGTAGTCATATAAATCACTCGCCAATTCATTTGTATTTAATCTTCATTTACCAATCAGTGATAACGATAAATCATGCAAATCAAAAAAGACGATAGCCTTTTACTTTTTATTGATGTACAAGAAAAATTATTCCCTCACATAAATACCCATTTTGAGTTAGAAAAAAAACTAGGTCAGCTTGTTGAAGGAATGCAGGTTTTAGATATTCCGATTATTGTTTCAGAACAATATACAAAGGGATTAGGAAAGACAATAAGCTCTGTTTCTGAAAAACTAAATGAAAATACGGCTACTTTCGAAAAGATGACTTTCAGTTGTATGCAAAATCAAGAAATTGCAGCAGCCATCGAACAAAGTGGGAAACGAACAATTATTTTAGCAGGAATAGAAGCACATATTTGTGTTCTTCAAACAGCTCTAGATTTGTGTCAAGAAGGATTTGATGTTGTTTTGGTGCTTGATGCAGTTGGTTCTAGAAGTGAAGAAAACAAAAGCATTTCAGTATTAAGATTACAAAACAAAGTAGCTTTCACAAGTGTAGAATCAGTTCTCTTTGAGCTTTGTGGTGTAGCAGGAACAGAGCAATTTAAGGCTATTTCTACGATTATAAAGTAGATTAGTTAGTGATTTGAAAAGGTAAGCCAACTATGTATTTCTATATAAAAATAAAAAACTATGAATCCATTCTTGCATCCTCGTTGGATATTTTTTTCTACTATCCTTCCTCAACTCACTCTTTTTATTATTTATTACAATGCTTTTCAAGTCTTCGGAATGCAGCTTGATGAAAATACGGCAAGTAGTTGGTATATCTATGGTTTTAGTTTTTTAGGAATTATCATTGCTCAAACGGCTTATACAGCCTATTCTACCTATCACTCAAAACCTGTAAATGGAGTTTGGTCAGTTGCTACGGTCTCCATTTATTTATTTTTGATGCTTTCGTATTATCTACAAGCAAAAGATTTAGTTCCTCGTTCTGTTCCAGATTGGATACAGGGAGTTACTGATGTGCAGAGTTTTATGGGAATGTTTATTTTTCCTTCTATGCTTCATGCTATCATTGTTGCTGTGGTTTATTTCACAGACCAAAAACGAGTAGGAGAAAAAGCTCGTTATCATTTTTGGGCAGTTTTGGCAATTCCTCTCACTATTTATCTGTCTGTTACACTTCTCGTTCCTGTTTTGAATAAGGCATTTTCATATAAATTCGTAGAATTTGCGATGACAATTTTTATGTCTCTCATCATTATTTCTGCTCTTTTTTGGCTTTTTAGAGTAGTTTATTTGGCATATCTGAATAACAAGTACCCTCATCTTCGCAGATTTTTAGAAATTCTTTTTGTAGGTGTTTTTCCATTGTTGGGACTTTATTTAAGCCTAGAGTTAGACAATCCTTTAGGCAACTTTAAAAGTCTTTGGTTCTTTGGGTTTGCTATTTTGGCTGCTATTATTTTGATTTTTCCTTCATCTAACCTAAAATTATACAAATATCGTCGTATTCATTTTCTCCTAAAAGCCTTTGTTTTTCCTTATACCATTTATTTTATGGTCGTTTTTATGCCATTTACGCCTCTTTCTGTATTGATGGTAATTATTGGTTTTGGTATTTTGATGCTCACGCCTTTAGTTTTGTTTCTGATTCATACCCAACAGCTCTATCAAGATTATGATTATTTGACCCAAAGATATTCTAGTTCTTCATTGCTTATTAGTTTTTTGATTGCTGTTTCTATTATTCCTTTAGCTTTTTCATTGAATACATATTACGACAAAATTCAATTACATAAAGGCTTAGATTATTTGTATAGTAGCGATTATGATGAGAATAAAAGTATTCCAAATCCAAAGTCTATTTCAGCGACATTAACTCATATAGAAAATTTCAAAGTACGTAGAAGCAGAAACTGGAGCATAGGAAATGATGGAATTCCACTGTTAGATTCTTTTTATAAATGGGTAGTTTTAGATAATATGACGCTTTCAGAATCAAAAATTAATCTTTTAAATAATGTTTTTGTAGGCGAGGATATGCCAAAACCAACTGATACATGGCGTTTTTGGAATGGAAATATAAATCAAGATAGAAATTTCCAAACAGGCAAAGGAGATAATACTGTGAAAATAGATAAGACAAAAATCACTTCAGTTTTTGATGAGCAACAAAATGCTTGGAAGACACAAATAGATTTGGTTTTGCACAATGCAGAAAATGGTTTTGGACAGCGAGAATATGCTACTTTCTTTGATTTACCAGAAGGTGCATTTATAAGTAATTATTATTTATATGTTGGAAAAGAAAAAGTAGAAGCACTTTTGGCAGAGAAAAAAACGGCTCTTTGGGTCTATCGTCAGATTGTAAATACTCGCAAAGACCCTGGTATTTTGTATTACAATGACAAAGGCAAAATCGGTTTTCGTGTTTTTCCATTTACAAGAAATGAATATCGAAAAACAGGTTTTGAAATTCTACATGCAGAACCTTTTGAGCTTCAACTTGATGATTCTACGGCTGTTTTCTTAGGAAAAAAAGAAGATTTGACAGATAAAGTATTGATTACGGATACAAACGGAATTGGTGTGAATGTTCAAGATTATTCAAAAAATAATACAGCAAATTTCAAGACTACTTCAAATCCAAATTATATTTCTCAAAACGAATTAGAAAAGTTAAAAGTTATTACAAGAAAACCTTATTATCATTTTATCTTAGATAATTCGAAATATGGAGGAATAGGAAAAGAAAAATATATTGAGAGAATAGAAAATTTTGTCTCAAGAAATCCATTACAAAATGGCTTAGAATCAAAATATACAAGTGTAGATTTTGAAGTAAACGAATTAGGAAATAATTGGAAAGAAGACTATTCGAATCAAAAAAATAAAGGTGGATTCTTTTTAGAAAAGGCAGTAAAAAAGATTTGGTTAGAAAACTATATTAAAAGTGTAGACAATGGAGACCTACTTATTCAAACTCAACCAATTATTGTAGTAGTAAGTGATGAGTTAGAAGATGGAGTTTGGACAGGGTCATTACACGAATGGCGCAACTATGTTCCAGAGGGTTTTGATTTTTATGAATTAGCTTCCAATAATAGAATTATGCTTCAAAATTTTGAGCATTTTAAGATGTTGGGAGATCCTTTGGGTAAAGATGAAAGAATTTCTCTCAAAAAAGTAAAACAGATTTCTAAAAATGGAAATACTTATTTTTTACCCATTTCTACAAAAAATGGAATTACTTTACCAATTACAGAATTTGATAAAAAAGAAGAAATTACAAGCGCAGATATAGAAGAATTTGAAAAACTATCAAAATACGACCAAGCATTATCTTTGCAAAATCTCAATGAAACGATGGCTTTATATCCTACACAAGCCGAAAAAAGATGGTTAGAGCAAGTTCAAAAAAGTTTTACGGCTCGTATTCTTACGCCTGTTACTACATTTATGGTTTTGGAAACAGAAGCACAAAGAAATACACTTTTGAAAAAGCAAGAGGAGGTTTTGAGTGGAAAACGTCTTTTAGATTTGACAGATGCCAGACGTTCGTCAGAACCTAGCCTTTGGATTTTTGTGGTAATTTTTGTGGCTTTGTTTCTGATAAAACAGAAAATCAAGTTTTAATTAAGCAAAAATCCTTATTAAATATTAATTTAATAAGGATTTTATAAATTCAAAATAAACCTGTTAATTATTATCCGAAAGGATGCAAACAGTGATGATGTGGATAGTTGCCTACTTGGCTTAAAGGTACTAAAATCGTTTCTCCTGTTGCTGCATCATAACAAGTAGTATAAGGCTCACTACCACCAGCAATTTTTTGAGTTTTCTTAGTAGTTAAAGCGAATTTTTTAAACTTATTTAAGTTCATAATAGTGTAATAAATTGATGTTTAATAAAAAAAGTACATGTTTTACATGACGCTGCAAGGTATAAATATTTTTTTTAACTAAAAATAGTTTAATGATAAATTTTTAATTTTAACATTTTTTATTATTAAATAAGTCGCTACTTATAAATGAAACGATATTTAATTTTGTTTCTTGATAATATTACAATAAAAATTTATTTAGTTTGAGTAATTTCAAACTGAAACATATTATACATATATTACTTTTAGGTTATTTTCGTCTCACAAAAAGAGCGACAATAGCCGAAGTAATAACCCCCATTATTAGAGTTCCTAAGATAGACTGTATGATATAGCTTTTCAAATTAAAATAAGCTTCTGCTTCTTCTACTGTTTTGTAGTAGCCTGTTTCGACGGAATATTTAATAACATTTGGAAAATATTCTGGACTGATTAGTAAACTCACAATAAGTTGAGAAAAAGGGGCAAACAAAGTAACAATAATAGTTATCATCAAGCCAGACATGAACCCTTCTTTCCAAGTCATTGAGTTTAGATAATATTTTTTACGTTTTTCTAAAAGAGCAAAAACATAAACAGCAATAGCAAAGGCAGCAAAAATATTTGTCATTACCATGTGAGAGGCAATATTTTCAGCGTGCCACCCCATTAGTTTTTCGAAGACCATCCATAACAGAAAAACGATAATAAATATAAATGCCCACTTGAATTCGTGTTTGGTTAAGTATTTCATGAGTATAGTAATTAGTTGTTTTCTGATTTTTTTATTAGCAATATACAATTAAAATAGCAAAATTAAAAATTTATTCTCTTGTATTTTATTTTGTGAAAGTGCTGATAACAAAATCAAGTGTATATTCAAACATAAAACTTAATTTTGTAATTATATGTCAGTAAAATCAATCTAGAACTAAGTTATTTTTTAATGAAAAAAGCAGCTATAATAGGAGCAGGAATCGCAGGAATAGGAACAGCTATTCATTTAGCCAATAAAGGATATAAAGTAGAAGTTTTTGAAGCCAATAGTTATGCAGGTGGAAAACTATCTGAATTTTGGAAAGATGGTTTTCGTTATGATGCTGGTCCTTCACTTTTTACTCTTCCAGAACGTGTAGAGGAACTAATTTTGAAATCTGGAAAGAAAGTAGAAGATTATTTTTCTTACAAAAGACTAGAAACTATTAATAAATATTTTTGGGAAGACGGTACAAAGCTAGAAGCGAGTGCAGACATAGAAGAATTTGCAGAGCAGTTAGAGGAAACACTAGGAGAACCCAAAGAAAACGTATTGAAATTCCTCAAAAATAGTAAAGAAAAATATGATTTGACAGCAGATTTATTCCTTACTCGTTCGCTTCATAAAGCAGAAACTTTTTTTAATAAGACGGCACTAAAAGCTGTTTCACAGATTTGGAAATTAGAGCTTTTCAAGACAATGAATCAAGCTAATAGTTCTAAATTTGAGAAAGAAAAAACAGTTCAACTTTTCAATCGCTATGCAACTTATAATGGCTCTTCGCCTTATGTCGCTCCTGCGCTTTTGAATGTAATTCCTCACTTAGAGTTTAATAAAGGTGCTTTTTTGCCTGATGGTGGAATGTTTGATATTACGAAAAGTCTTGTAAAATTAGGTCAAGATTTGGGTGTGAAATATTATTTTAATAAAAAAGTAGAGGAAATAATTATTGATAAAGCAAATGATAAAATTACAGGAATAAAAGTCAAAGATTCTAAAATAGAAGATACTCAAACGGAAAATTTAGATTTTGATGTCGTTGTTTCGAATATGGATATTGTTCATACCTACAAGAAATTATTACCAAAGGAAAAAGCTCCTGAATTTCTGTTACAACAGCAAAAATCGTCTTCTGCACTTATTTTTTATTGGGGAATGAATGCTGAATACAAAGAATTAGATTTACATAATATTTTCTTTACCAAAGAGTATAGAAAAGAATTTAATGCTCTCTTTAATGGCAAAACGCTTTATGAAGACCCAACTATTTATATTTTTGTTTCTTCCAAACATATCAAAACTGATGCTCCAAAAGACTGTGAAAATTGGTTTGTGATGATAAATGCTCCTCACAACTTGAATGATGGCTCTCAAAATTGGGATACTCTGATAAAGAAAGCAAAAGAAGATATTATCAAAAAGCTAGAACGTATTTTGATGCGAAACGTAAAAGAAAATATCATTTCAGAATCTATCCTAGACCCACGAAAAATTGAATTACGTACTTCATCTTTAGGTGGCTCTTTGTATGGAAATAGTAGTAATAATCGCTATGCAGCTTTTTTAAGACACGCTAACTTCTCCAAAACAAAAGGACTTTATTTCTGTGGTGGAAGTGTACATCCAGGAGGAGGAATTCCCCTTGCTTTGTCTTCTGCCAAAATTGTAGGAGAAATGATTGAAGAAGCCTAATTTTTTATTATTTATTCAAAAAGTTGTAACTTTAGAATATTGGAGTTACTGAGTTTGATAAAAAATTTATAGTTATGGTCTTATATGAAGTAGAAAATGCGTTTTTGTTTTATGATAGACAGTATGATATGATTACTTTCAAATGGCTAGGTTTTGTAAGTGATGAAGAATACCGAACAGCCGTAAAAATAGCTTACGAGAAAACAGTAGAGCTTGAAGTTACTCGTTGGCTAACAGATACACGAGAGGGAAAAGTAGTTTCTTTAGATGCCCAAAAATGGATGATAAAAGATTTTATTCCGAATTATATCTCTAAAAGTCCACTTCGTAGAGTAGCTTATCTAGTTTCGAAAGATTTTTTTAGACAAGCCTACATAGAGAAAGTTAAAGAGTCTTTTGATAACTACCAGATAGAAGTTTTTGATGACCCCAAAAAAGCTAAACTGTGGCTTACCAAAATGTATAGCCAGAAAGATGATATAGAAAATAAGTTGAGAAGACAAGCAAATTCATAAAGCAAAACTACCCAAATGTCAAAACATTCTGATAACAAGAACAATCTTACCAATCGCAGAGATTTTCTAAAAAAAGGTTCATTGACTGCTGCTGCATTACTTACAGGAGGTTTTTCTGCGTGTTCGACGGAAAATATCATACAAGAAAAAAAATCCGATGTTCCTATTACTTCTGATGAGATTTTTGAGTGGCAAGCAACCACAACTTGGCCACCAAACTTTCCTGTTTTGGGAGAAGGTGTAGTAAAAATAGCAAAAGAGATTGAAATTCTTTCAGCTGGAAGACTAAAAATTACTGTTTTTGGTGGTGGAGAGCTTGTTCCTGCTTTGGAGGCTTTTGAGGCTGTTTCTTTGGGAGGCGTTCAGATGGGACACGGAGCTTCCTATTATTGGGCTGGTCGTTTGCCTGCTTCCTCGTTTTTTACGGCTGTTCCCTTTGGTATGAATGCCCAACAGATGAGTGCTTGGCTTTTTTATGGTGGTGGTTTGGAGCTTTGGAGAGAACTCTATGAACCTTATAATTTAATTCCTTTTCCGTGTGGAAATACTGGTGTGCAGATGGGAGGTTGGTTTAATAAGCAAATCAATACCCCAAAAGATTTAGAAGGGTTAAAAATGAGAATACCTGGTTTGGGTGGAAAAGTAATTTCGGCTGCTGGTGGTTCGGCTGTTACGGTGGCTGGTGGTGAACTTTACACAAGCCTAGAGCGTGGCGTAGTTGATGCTGCCGAATGGATAGGTCCTTATCACGATTATAATATGGGTTTTCATCGTGTTTCGAAATATTATTATTATCCTGGATGGCACGAACCAGGTTCTGTTTTGGAATTGATTGTAAACAAAGATGCCTTCGAAAAACTTCCTTTAGATTTGCAAGAAATTGTAAGAACGGCAGCTTTAAAATATAACTCTTTGATTTTATCAGAGTTTGAAGCAAAGAATAATTTTTATCTACAAAAAATCCTTAAAGAAGCTCCAGATGTAGAGTTAAAACAGTTTCCCAAAGAAGTTTTGGATGTTTTAAAAGAAAAAACAACAGAGATTTTAGATGAAATTGCTGCAAAAGATGAGTTTGCTGGGCGTGTCTATGAGAGTTTTAAGACCTTTAAAAAGCAAGTCAAAAGATGGGGCGAAGTTTCCGAGCAGTCTATTGTGGATTTTTTGTAGGAAAAAAAATAAATGCAATACACTTTATGTTCATTAGTACCTTAATTAAATAGGTGGTTAAATCGTAATTTTTAATTCGTAATTATTTCTTGTTATGGCAAAAAAACAAAAACCACTCAAACGAACTCCTCTAAAACGCACCCCACTAAAAAAGAAAGAATACAATCCAGAAGACTTTAAAAATAAAGAATACAAGGCGAAGAAATACAAAAAGAAAGAGTACAAAGTAAAAGATTATAGAGAACTCAAAAAACGAGAACCAAAACCATTTGTACAACTTACACCAAAAGAAGCTTTTTTAAAACTTGCAGCCTTTTGTGCCTATCAAGAAAGATGTTATCAAGAAATTTATGTAAAGTTAAAAGAGTGGAAAATAGATGAAGGCGACCATTATGCTATCGTAACACTTTTAGAGGAAGAGAATTTTTTGAATGAAAAACGCTTTGCAGAATCGTATGTAAGAGGAAAGTTTGAATATAAAAAATGGGGAAAACGAAAAATTAGATACGGACTTTTACAAAAAGATATTTCTGAGAAAATGATTCAAGATGCTTTTAATTCAGAAATAGATGAACAAGAATATTTTTCAACACTTGCCGAACTTTTGAAAAAAAAATGGACAGACTTGCTAGAAAAAAAAGAGGATAATTTTAAAAGAATAGTAAAAGCTACAAATTATGCACTACAAAAAGGCTATGAAAGTGGTCTCATTAGAGAAATATTAGATAATATAAGTAAAGAACAAAATTGATTATTTTTCGTTTATTAACAAGCTATTTTACCAGACAATAAACCTAATTATTCTCAAAAAAATGAACATAAACTCAAAAAAATGAACATAAACTCAAAAAAATGAACATAAAATTACTTTTGACATCGCTCATTTTTATTTGTTCACTCGTTTTCATTACTTCTTGCAACAACACAAGTAATAAAGACAACGACCAAGTTATTGCAGAAAATAAAGAAGTGAAAGATTCTACTTTAGTGCTAAACAAAAAACAGAAAAAGACAATTACTAATCTAGAACTCTTGCAAGGAAAGTGGCAAAGTAATGATGATGAAACTAACTTCATAAAGTTTGAAAAGAACCATAAAATGGAAATTTCGGAAGGAATGACAGAGTGGCAAAACGAAACTTTTACCTTATCTGATAAATGTACCAATGATTCTGATAAAGATAAAGATGTGAAACCTGAAAAAGACCTTTACATCACTTCTGCAAGTTCGGATATGTGTTGGTATATTATTGATTTGAATGAAGAAATCTTAACACTTGCTTATATGGCTCGTGGGAATACGTTGTCTTACAAAAGAGTAAAATAAATGATGGGGTATTTTATTGTTGGTATTGCCACATTAAAAACACCAACAACAGCAAATTAAAACAACATAGAGTTTTACTACACCAACGAAGTTTGAAGACATAAAAAAATGACATTACTTTCAAAAGAAAATAATGTCATTTTTAAATATATGATTTATTAATCGTATTTTTTATTCTAATTTATTAAAAAGAATAAAAATTTAGATTAAAGAATTTCAGTTACTTGACCAGCACCTACTGTACGTCCACCTTCACGGATAGCGAAACGAAGACCTTTTTCCATTGCAATTGGTTTCAAAAGCTCAACAGTAATAGTGATGTTATCACCAGGCATTACCATTTCAACATTTTCTGGAAGTTCAATAGCACCAGTTACGTCAGTTGTACGGAAGTAGAACTGAGGATTGTATCCTTTAAAGAATGGAGTATGACGTCCACCTTCTTCTTTCTTCAATACGTAAACTTCTGCTTTAAATTTAGTGTGAGTAGTTACAGTACCTGGTTTAGCGATTACCATACCACGTTTGATTTGTTCTTTATCAACACCACGTAAAAGAATACCAGCATTATCACCAGCTTCAGCAGCATCTAATAATTTACGGAACATCTCTACACCTGTAACAGTAGATTTGATTGGAGCTTCACCTAGTCCTAAGATTTCAATTGGCTCACCTACTTTGATAGCGCCACGCTCTACACGACCAGTAGCAACAGTACCACGACCAGTAATAGAGAATACATCCTCAACAGGCATCAAGAAAGGCTTGTCAGTAATACGAGGAGGCAATGGAATACCTTCATCAACAGCATTCATCAAAGCTAAAACAGTATCAACCCATTTAGCTTCTCCGTTTAATGCACCAAGAGCAGATCCTTGAACAACAGCAATATTATCACCATCAAAGTCATAGAAACTCAAAAGGTCACGAATTTCCATTTCTACAAGTTCTAATAACTCTTCATCATCTACCATATCCACTTTATTCATGAATACAACGATAGAAGGAACACCTACTTGGCGAGCCAAAAGAATGTGTTCACGAGTTTGAGGCATAGGACCATCAGTAGCAGCTACTACAAGAATAGCACCGTCCATTTGTGCAGCACCTGTAACCATGTTTTTAACATAATCGGCGTGACCTGGACAATCAACGTGAGCATAGTGACGAGTAGCCGTTTCATACTCAACGTGAGAAGTGTTGATAGTGATACCACGCTCTTTTTCTTCTGGAGCGTTATCAATAGAGTCAAAACTACGAGCAGCAGAGTGCCCTGCATCTGCCAATACTTTCGTAATTGCTGCAGTTAAAGTAGTTTTACCGTGGTCAACGTGACCAATAGTTCCGATATTTACGTGAGATTTCGAGCGATCGAAGGTTTCCTTAGCCATCTTAACAAAGAATTTAAAATAGTATGAGAATAGTATGAAAAGGTAATTCTTAATAAAATAATAACATAACCTATATGATACACTTGGTAGAGCCTACGTAGAGCCAACGATGGGAATTGAACCCACGACCTCTTCCTTACCAAGGAAGCGCTCTACCCCTGAGCTACATCGGCTTATAGCATGATACAAACTTTCCATAATCTAGTTCCTTGTTTTATTTTTCAGAGGATTAGTCTAAAAATATAAAATAGAAATTAGTGAAAAGTTTGTGTCTAATTTAGAAATACTAATTTAGTGTTATCTAATGTTGCTATAAAAAATACCAATAGTTATGTATCAGATTATATTAGAGCGAGAGACGAGGCTCGAACCCGCGACCTACAGCTTGGAAGGCTGTCGCTCTACCAACTGAGCTACTCTCGCATATAAATTGAAATTTAAAACAAAGTTTTATATTTCAAAGTTTGGTTTTATTTGAAATAATACCATCTATTCCTAATGAATAAATATAAAAAATAATTTAAAAAATTATTTGTGGGGGGAGCAGGATTCGAACCTGCGAAGAAATGAATCAACGGATTTACAGTCCGTCCCAGTTGGCCGCTTTGGTATCCCCCCAACTAGATTTGATCAACTATTTAAGCCAAACAATTACTGAATTTTGCTTTACCTTAGAACTAAATTATGTGTTTAGTTTGTGTGTTAAAGCGAGTGCAAAAGTACAGAGTTTATTTTTACAATCCAAATTTTCACGTAAAATAATTTACTTTTTTTTCTAATCTATTTAAAATTAGACTTTTACAAAAAAAAATATTTTACTTAGAAATTGAGTAAACTTATAATTCGTTTTTACTTTTTTTCGTTCCATTTCTATCGAACTTTATTTTAAATAAACACGTCTTCGTAGAAATGGAACGAAATATATGCACCAATATTTTTATATCTCCAACCTTTTGTTAGATTATTATATTTTGATTATTGTCCTTCAGTTTCTTTATCAGGGTCAGAAGGATTTGTAACATCATTTTGCTCAAGTTGTGAACCTCCTAATTGACTAGGATCAACTTGTTCTTTTGCTTTTTCGATATTTGGACTTTCATAAATAGGTGCTTCTGCATCAGTAAGTAGAGTTGCTCCAATACTTCCTACAAAAACAATCGCTATAAGTGTCCAAGTGATTTTTTCCATTATGTTAGTAGTATTTTTTGCTCCCATGATTTGGTTTGCACCTGCGCCTCCAAATTCTTTAGAGATTCCACTACCTTTTGGTTCTTGTGCTAATACTACGACCATTAAAAGAATGGCAACAAATAGTACGATGCTTATCAGTACGTATAACATATATTTGCTTCTTGAGTTTCAAATTTTCGTTTAGTCAAAAAAATATTGTTTTTTGACTCCCAAATTGTATGTATTCGTTTTTTAGCATAAAATTGAGAGCGCAAAGAAACCACTTTTTTGGGGATTATCAAAAAAATCATTGAAAATACTTTGATTTTTATTCAAAATCTTGGTATAATAAGTATTTTTTTCTCATTACTTTGTATTCTTCTAAATCTTTTTGCCAGGTTACTTTAATTTCTTCTTCTGTTAAACCTTCTTTGATTTGAGCTTGTAGTTTATCATTTCCTGCCAAAGTATTAAAGTAAGAATTAAAGAAACTCTCTTTTAAATTTTCACCTTTCATAGTCTGATAAAACTCTAAAATTGGTTTCAAAGAAAAGTTGGTTTCTAATTTTTGGAGTTTGTAATCTATTCCATAACACAATTTATCTTCAAAAGGAGGATATTTTGCACCTTCATTTGGTTTTGGAGTAAATGAAATTATAGAATCATTATTTATATTTTTTGGGAAATTTGGATGTCCGACAACTTCAAAAGGAAAATCTGTTCCACGCCCTACACTCATTGTTGTTCCCTCAAAAAGGCATAAAGAAGGATAAAGCAAAATTGAGTTTTGAGTAGGAAGATTGGGCGAAGGGGCGATGTTTAATGTATAATTATCTTTGTGAGAATAATTTACACACGGAATAATTGTTAGATTTTCCCTTAATTGTACTTGTTCTTTTTTATCATTTTCAAGCCATTTTTCGCCTTCAATCATCTTAGCAAGTTCGCCTACTGTCAAACCATGAACAATTGGAATAGGGTGCATTCCTACAAAAGATTTGTATTTTTTTTCTCTGATACAACCATCTATATAAAAGCCATTTGGATTTGGTCTATCTAAAATAATTATTTGTTTGCCGTACTCGGCAGCAGCTTCCATACAATAGTGCATTGTGCTAATATATGTATAAAAACGTGCGCCAACATCTTGAATATCAAAAATTAAGACATCGATATTTTCTAGCTGTTTCTTAGTTGGTTTTTTATTTTTTCCATAGAGAGAAATTATATTAATTCCTGTTTGGGTATCTTTTCCATTTTTGATTGTTTCTCCTGCACTTGCCGTTCCTCGGAAACCATGTTCGGGTGCAAAAATAGTTTGTATGTTGATATTATCTTCTTTGAGCAGAAAATCTACTAAATGGATTGAATCAGTTTGATTATAAATTACTGAAGTATGATTGACAATCATTCCGATGCGTTTGTTTTTGATTAAATCAAAATACTTTTCAGTTTGTTCTGCTCCTATAATGATTGATTTTTTGTCATCAATTTGATTAGATAGTGTTGCATTTTTACTTATAACTTTGATGCTATCTTCCTCTTTAGAAATGGCAACTTTATTATTGGTACAAGAAAAAAATAATATATAAGAAAATAGTAAGCTATATAGAATAATTAATTTCATTTTGTGTAATAAAAATAGGTTTAGGGTCAAATTGTGTTGAAGTATTTTATAAAATCTCAAATTGCTAAAACTTTTTGAAAAAACTGGTGTTTGAAAAATAGTTATTGATAAATCTTTAAAAATCGTTATTTTTGACATTCAATCATAAAGATTCCACTTTTTCAACTGAAACTTTTATACCTCGTGAATAAAGAACAAATTATAAAGCAAATCAAAGATTATTTCGGATTAAATGTCCTCTCCGAACAGATACAAATTTATTTAGACTTCCAAAAAGAAATAATTAAGACCTCTGTTGTTGATGGGTCTTCGAAGGCTATACACGGTGTCATTAAGGGAGCAGGTTTTGCTTTTTTGGGGCTTTGTATTTTTCTTTTTCTCAATTTGATGCTAGGTTTTGGTATTAGTGAATGGTTTTTCAATTCTCGTTATTGGACAGGCTTTTCTATTCTGACAGGTTTTTACATTATTCTAGCTGTCATTTTTGCTGCTCTGCAATCTACGATCAAAGAAAAAGTAGAAGATGAAGTGATAGCAGGAATTAAAGGAACTCCTTTAGAACTAAAAAATATTCGTGAAATTATATATCCTAAAGCTACAATTAGCAAACATATTGAGAAGGAAAGTATAGAGGCTAATACTACTGAAAGCAATTCTACTCAACAAGAAATACAACGGACTTTAGAAGAACAAGCACACCAAGAGATGGAACAGCTTGATGAAAACAAATCTAAGGACAGCTAAAATCAATATTTTTTTATATCACTTTTTAAGAGCTTGTTTGAAATTATTTCTTTGAGCTACAAGTGGTAAATTTTAGCTTATATCTATGTTATTTTTTCGTCAAATAGTTCGCTATTCTCCTCAAAAATGCCTTGATAAGTCAAAAATTTTCTCATTTTCGCTAGTAAAATAAAAATTTAAATAAGCTCTAAACTACATTTTTTAAACAAAAAGAAATGAATGAATCATTAAAAAAACACAAAGAAGAATTAAAGGGTTATCAATTAGCACAAGAAGATAAACTAAAGGAGCAATTAGAAAGCACAAAAAAAGTAACAACAACAGTCGCTAAATTAGCCCTTATCGGTGGTGCTTCTGCTTATGTAGGAATAAAAGTAGTTGGTTTTTTGGGACGTAAAGTAGTTGGTAAGAAGAAAAAGAATGAACCTCAAATCGTTTATGTTCAAGCTCCTAACAGCAATAATTCTTCTCAAGCAGATGTTTCTCCAAAATCATTTATGAAAGGAATGCAGGCTTCTCTACTAGCAGCTTTGTTTCCAATCGTAACCAGTTTTGCCAAAAAAGCAGGTATGAAAGCAGTTGAAACCTATTCTGAGGGAATTTTTGAGAAATATAAATATAAATTGAAAGATTTATTGAAATAAGATTTTATATTTCTTTCGAAATAATATAGTCATTTCTTTCATTTGAATGAATGACTATCATTTCAGCAATAAAACCAGCCAAAAAAAGCTGTGTTCCGACACTGATAGCGAGAAGTGAAATATAAAAGATGGGCATATCAACAGGCTCACGTTCTATAATCATATTTGAACCAAAGAATTTTTCTACAAGAATTGCAAGAGCGATTCCAAAGCCTATAAAAAATGAAAGTAAACCGAGCGTACCAAAAAAGTGCATCGGTTTTTTTTTGAATCTAGTTATAAATGTTACTGAAAGCAAATCTAGAAGTCCATTTGTAAAGCGTTCTAAGCCAAACTTTGTACTTCCAAATTGTCTTGCTCTGTGTTCGACTACTTTTTCGCCTATTTTTGTAAAGCCATTCCATTTTGCCAAAACAGGCAGATAACGGTGCATTTCACCATAAACGTTTAGCGTTCTGACTACCTCCACTTTATATGCCTTTAGTCCACAATTAAAGTCATTTAGTTTTATTCCAGAAAAGGCACGAGTAGCAGCATTAAAAATTTTGGTAGGAAGAGTTTTTGAAAGTGGGTCGTGTCTCTTTTTCTTCCAACCTGAAATTAAATCAAATTCTTGATTTTTTATTAAATCATATAATTCTGGAATTTCGTCTGGACTATCTTGTAAGTCAGCATCCATTGTGATGATAACTTCTCCCTTTACAATCTTAAAACCTGCATCTAATGCAGCTGACTTTCCATAGTTTCTTGAAAAACAAATAGCTTTTACATTCTTATTTTTTTCTGCTAACTCTTCAATTACATTCCAAGAATTATCTGTGCTTCCATCGTTTACGAAGATTATTTCATACGAAAAATTATTTTTTTCCATTACTTTCACAATCCAATCGTGCAGAGGAGGAAGGGATTCATCTTCATTAAAAAGAGGAATAACAATTGAGATTTGTAAAGTAGAATTTGAAATTATTGAAGAATCAGACATATTCCTAAAAAATTGAAAATGGTTTTGTCAAAGCCCTAAGACTAAAATTAAACTATGTATTAATTTGACAAATTTACACACTAAAATAGACAAACACTGATTTTTATTTTATTTTTACAAATCTGAACTATACTATTATGTTTTATACAGACTAGAAAGTCTGTGATATAACCTAAACTATGAAAAAAACAACAATACGCAGAGCTACTGAAAAAGATGTTCCTCAAATTTTTGATTTGATTGTCGAACTTGCCATTTATGAAAAGGCAGAACACGAAGTAAGCACGACACCTGAACAAATGGCAATTGATGGGTTTGGTCAAGACCCTGCTTACGGTGCAATTGTGGCAGAACAAGGAAATAAAATTATAGGCTTCTCACTTTATTATATTCGCTATTCCACTTGGAAAGGGCGTTGTCTTTATCTAGAAGACTTTTTAGTAAATGAAGAGTATAGAGGTGAAGGGATAGGAAAGCTTCTTTTTGAAGCTACTATTTTGGAAGCCAAACACCAAAAAACTAACATGATGACTTGGCAAGTATTAGATTGGAATACACCTGCTATTAAATTTTATGAACGTTGGGATGCTACTCTTGATGAAGAATGGATAAACTGCAAATTCTATCAAGACTATTTAGATAACTACAAAGTAAGATTTTTAGATAAAATAGACCAAAACAAAGTATTATTAGACTAGAAGAGGCTAATAATCAATTTGTTATGATATGATTATTTTCTTCCTCTTGCATTTGGAGTTTCATTTCTTGCAGGGGGAGGAGTCATATCCAATGGACTTGGAAGTTCGTTTAAGCTTTCAGTAACTCCAAATCGTTTCAAAGATTCTTGATTATAAGCAACTGCTGCAAGTTCAGGAGTATTGAAAACACCTAAATAAATACGTTCGCCTTGGTCATAAATAATAGCTCTATATTTTTTGCCATCCTTCGAAACTCCTCTATAATTATTAGGAGTATGATTAGTTTGATGACGGCGAAGTTCTGACATAGTAGCCCATTCTAAATTATCTATCTGACAATTGAGTTTATTAGAATCAAGCATACGTACGAATAATCTTTTGTCTGTATCTTGTTTTTTGATAAATGTGTCTGCCAAAATTTTGTGCATATACAGCGTCTGAATCTTACCATTTTTCATTTGTTGAAGCACAGCATAGCCAGCCGAATGCAATCGCCAACCTTCGTGAATACCTTTTTTACGTAAGTGTAAAAAACCTTGTCGACAAAGCTTTACTTTTTTATCAGAGTTGGTTAAATCAATATGCATGACAGAATAGGAGTGTATAGTGGGATATAAAAGTGTATCTATCAGAAAGAAATTAGATACACAAATGTTATACAAAAATACGAAATTTACTTCAAAAATTTAGAGTAGATGTGAGCAAATACGTACTAATACAGCATTTGATAGACTAAAAAACAAATAATAGTAAATCATGACATAGTTGTTTTATCGCTATTCCGTCAGCTATTTTATTTACTTTACAAAATATAACAAATAGTCTTACTGATTATTGTCTATGTTTTTTGCAAGTATTGGAGTTGTCTCTGGAATAGGAAGTGAATCGCTATCTTTTATTGTATTGAGAATAACTAAAGTTTGCATGTTATCAACTTCTGAAATCTCACTAATTTTGTTCATTATCAAACTTTGATACGAATCAATATCTTTAGAAACCACCTTCAAAACGTAATCACTAGAGCCTGTAACATAATGACATTCTACGATTTCATCTATTTCTCGTACTTGTTTCACAAAACTTTCATTACTTGCTTTGTTGTGCTTGTTTAGCTTTACACTCACAAAAGTAGCTACTCCCAAACCTAATTTTTGGGCATCAAGACGAGCGTGATAACTTTGAATATAACCAGCGTGTTCTAACTTTTTGACACGCTCTAAAGTGGGTGCAGGAGAAAGGTTAATATCCTTAGAAAGTTGAGCATTTGTAATTTTAGCATTTTCTTGGAGAATTTCCAAAATCTGTTTGTCTATGTGGTCTATTTTATAATTCAGTGCCATAACTTAAAATTGAGTTTAATAAATTTGATGATATAATAGCAATCAAAATGCAATAACGAATATAATGAGTAAAACGTTTTTATTACAGCACAAAATTATATAAAACTTTTATTAGATACTAGCCAAAGAAAAGAAGTTTTTGCATAAAACCACATTATATTATTTGGGCGAAGCCATTTTTTGTTTGCTAAAAACTGTTTTTTAATCGTTTAAGGGCAACCAAAAGAAAAATGTACTTCCTTTTCCTACTTCACTTTCCACCCAAATCTCACCTTTATGTGCTTCTATAAGCTCTTTACAGATAGCGAGTCCTAGTCCAGAACCTTTTTTATCTGTATTTTCATCTGAGTTAGGAACTTTAAAGTATTTTTCGAATATCTTTAAATGATAAATTTCATTGATTCCCCTTCCTTTATCACTTACAGAAAATACAATACCTCTATTATCAGGGTAGATACTCAATTTTATTTCTGATTTTTGAGGTGCATAATATATTGCATTCGTCAAAAAATTAATGATTACCCATTTTATTTTATCTATATCTGCAAGAAACACAGGTAGATTTAGAGCAATATCAGCCTCCAAACTCAAAAACTTCTGTTCTGAAGATACTCTTACTGCCTGCAATACATGATTTATTAACTCATCAACTTCGATAGGCTCTAGGTTTACTTTTATTTTACCAGATTCAATTTGAGATAACTGCAAAATCTCTCCAGTAAGAGCAAACAAACGTTCGGTAGCTTGTTCTATATCTCCAACTAAATCAGTTTGATCTTCATTAAGTTCTCCTAGTCTTTTATCTTTTAATAAACCTAAACTAAGTCGTGTTGCAGCCAAAGGAGTTTTGAGTTCGTGAGAAATAGTAGCTATAAAATGTGTTTTGGCAGCGTCCATTTCTGTAAACTTTGTTACATTTTTGAGAAGAACAATAAGTCCTGAAAGCTCTTCTGTTTCAGGCAAACTCATGACTTGTCTGGAGAAAAATAAATCTCGGTCTGCTGATGGAACTTTAATTGTTTTTTCTGCGAAGAGTTGTCCTTTTTCCGTGTCCATTAAGTCTATCATTACATGATAAAGGACATCATTATTGACAAGTAAATCAGGGATATAAACATCAACAGCTTCTTCAGAAGACATGTCAAGCAAAATTTCGGCTACTTGATTTACAAAAATAATCTTGTTATCTGCACTTACACCAATGATTCCGTCTTGTAGATGCTCAATGATTGCTTCTGTTCGTCTTTTTTCTATTAATACTTTTCCTAAGTTTAAGCTTTCAAATTCAGCTATTTTACTTGACATTTTATTGAAAGAAGTTGCTAGTTTTGCAAACTCATCTGTCGAACCTACGTGAAGACGTTTTGTATAATTTTTATTACTCATTTGCTCAAGAGCTACATAAAGTTCATTCAGAGGCTTTGTCAAATAAATGGGAAAGTAAAATATAAACCCTACTGTAATCAAAACACAAATACCACCAATGATAGCCATATAAAGTAAAGCATCTTCCGTACTTTTTTGTATAAAACTATTTTTTTCTGTGATTTCATTTTGATTTATTTCTCTAAGTTTATCCAAATGCTCTCTTACAGGAAGAAAATTCAGTCGCAGCTTATTATAATACAAATCCATATTTGGCAACTCAACACTAGTATCTTTCCTTGTTTCATCAAACTCTTTTACTAGTTTCGAATATCCATTAGAAAGAGAATCTAAATATTTTTTTTCTTTTTTATTTCCAATAATAGAATATAATGAGTCAATATACATTCTTACTACTATATCTGATTTTTTATATTTTTCATAATTAAACTCTTGGTTTGCTACATAACGCAATTGAGAAGACGAAACTACTTGAAACCCCTCTGTAAGATCTCGAATGAAGAATATAGTTTGATAATTTTCATTAAGAATCTTATCAGACGAACTAGAAAGACGTGTTAGATAAAACACAGCTACTCCACTAATAAGAATAATAATTCCAAGTAAAAAAAGTAAACCAATAGTGATGCGTGTTCGAAGAGAAGATTTGAGTCCCATTTATTAAAACAGATAAAGAAAAAATGTACCTGAAAATTGAATAGCTAATCAGAGTGTTTTTGTCAAATTTAATTAAATTATAATATTTCTACTTAATATACAAAAAATAAGAGGTGCTTTTATTTTTTCAGTAAAAACTTTCGTCTTAGTTAAAAACATATTAACTAACAAACTTGTTTTGAAAATTTTAAAATAAATAATTTAATACAAACATCTGATTATCAAATTCTCTATCAAGACTTTAACTTGATTAGAATTAGTTTACTCAAACTCTCCAAAAATTGTTACTTTTGCATATTCAATACCTAATCGTTTTTCAATTCGTCTAACACAAACTATGGAAATCACGACAACCGAAACAGCACAAAAACTAGGACTTACAGCAGAAGAATTTATCAAAATTGAAGAAATACTGGGAAGAAAGCCCAATTTTACAGAGCTAAGTATTTTTTCTGTTATGTGGTCAGAACATTGTTCTTACAAAAATTCTATTGTTTGGCTCAAAACGCTTCCAAAAAAATCAGATAGAATGCTCGTAGAAGCAGGAGAAGAAAACGCTGGTTTGGTAGATATTGGAGATGGTTTGGCATGTAGCTTTAAAATAGAATCACACAATCATCCATCAGCATTAGAACCCTATCAAGGCGCAGCAACAGGTGTAGGGGGAATAAATAGAGATATTTTTACGATGGGCGCACGTCCGATTGCACAACTTAATTCGCTTCGTTTTGGAAATATCAGTTCTGCCAAAACACAATGGCTTGTTCGTGGTGTAGTAAAAGGAATTGGAGATTATGGAAATGCTTTCGGAATACCAACAGTAGGTGGAGAAGTTTATTTTGATGAATGTTATAATGTAAACCCTTTGGTAAATGCTTTTTCGGCAGGAATTGTAGAAACAGATAAAATTGCTTCTGCTATTTCGTTTGGCGTAGGAAACCCAGTATATATTGTAGGTTCTGCAACAGGAAAAGATGGAATACATGGAGCTTCATTTGCCTCAAAGGATATTTCAGATGATTCTATAAAAGACCTTCCAGCCGTACAGGTAGGCGACCCTTTTCAAGAAAAACTACTTTTAGAAGCAACTTTAGAAGCCATTGCCACAGGACATTTGATAGGAATCCAAGATATGGGAGCAGCAGGAATCACTTGTTCGACTTCTGAAATGAGTGCAAAAGGAGAACACGGAATGAAAATCTATTTGGATAAAGTTCCGACAAGACAAAAAAACATGCAGCCTTTTGAGATTTTGCTTTCAGAATCACAAGAACGTATGCTTATTGTTATCAAGAAAGGAAAAGAAGCCGAGCTACAAGCTATTTTTGATAAATGGGACTTGAATTGCGCTCAAATTGGAGAAGTAACTGATACAAAAAGATTAGAGTTTTATGTAAATGATGAACTAGTAGCTGATGTTCCTGCCGATGATTTAGTTTTGGGTGGTGGTGCGCCAGTGTATCATAGAGAATATACAGAACCAGAATATTACAAAGAATTTCAGCAGTTTCAGATAGATGAAATAGAAGAGCCAGAAGACGAAAAATTACCAGAAATAGCTAAATTCTTAATTGGACATCCAAATATTGCTTCTCGTCGTTGGATTGCAGAACAGTACGATTCAATGGTCGGAACGGCAAATACATCAACGAATGAGCCTTCTGATGCTGCCATTGTAAACGTAAAAGGAACAAACAAAAATATTGTTATTTCGGTAGATTGTAATTCTCGTTATGTAAATTCAGACCCTGAAAAAGGAACAACAATAGCTGTTTGTGAAGCTGCAAGAAATATTGTTTGTAGTGGTGGAGAGCCTGTTGCGATTACAAATTGTCTGAATTTTGGAAATCCATATATTCCAGAAGTATATTGGCATTTTGTAGGAGCGATAAAGGGAATGAAAACAGCTTGTGAAAGATTGGGTACGCCAGTAACAGGTGGAAATGTAAGTTTTTATAATCAGTCTTCTGATGAAGGACCTGTTTTTCCTACTCCGACAATCGGAATGTTAGGTCTTTTGGAAGATATTAATCTCAAAATGACTCTTGATTTCAAAAATGAAGGCGATATTATTTATCAATTAGGAACATCAAGAAATGATATTTCTTGTTCGGAATATTTGTACTCGTATCATAATTACAAAGCCTCTCCTGCTCCTTTTATTGATTTGGAAGAAGAAGCAAAACTTCAAGAAACGATTTTAGAGCTTATCAAAAACAAACTTATCGTTTCTGCTCACGACATTTCGGACGGTGGGCTTTTCGTAACGCTTACAGAATCTGCAATGGCAGCAAATAAAGATTTAGGTTTTTCTGTAAAGACTACTTCTCACAAAGTCCGTAAAGATGCTTTTTGGTTCGGAGAAAGTCAGAGTAGAGTAGTTGTTTCGGTTTCTAAAGATAAGAAAGAAGAGTTTGAGACAATGCTAAATAATCAGAATGTAGCTTTTTCAGAGCTTGGAAGTGTAGTTTCTGAAAAAGTATGTCAAGTAGATGGAAATATTTGGCTGTCAGTTGATGATGCAAAACAAGAATTTGAAGCTACTTTACCGAAGTATTTGAATTAATTTTTTGTATAACAGACTTCCCAGTCTGTTGAATTTAAAGTAAAACAAAAAGGATATGGAATTTTTTATGGTTCTGTATCCTTTTTTTTATTGCAAAAATAATTTAACGGACTACAACCAATTGAAAGTATCAGCTATTGTTTCATGAACCTTCTGCATAGTTGTTTCGTTTATCATTCCTATTTTTTTTATAAATCTATCTTTATCGTTATAGATAGGCTGTACTTGCCAACAATCAACAGCAAATATTTTTTCTAGGTTAGGATTATCATTATTTTCTATTTTTACTATTGATTTTGATGAGATATAATCTTCTTTCCAATCAATAAGAGGCAAAACGGCTATAAATGAAAATGAAACTCCTACGGTAGTTATTACTGCAAATACCATTTTGTCTTTTTCATTTTTAATAATTTTGGGTAAATTGACTAGCCATATTTCTCCTTTTTTCATGCTTTATAAAAGTTTAGTGCCTCTAAAATAGCTTTTGTATAAAAAATAAGACTTAAAATACAGAAGATTTGTTGAATCTCCAATCATTATAGCTAATCAAAAAAATGGAAATACTGAAAAAACCTGCAAGGAGTATATGAATTAAGATTTTTAATTTTGATGTTTTTATTAGATGGATTATAAAACACAAAATAAAACCAAAAAACTTATGAACTTCAGAAAAGCCACAAAAGAAGATATTTCAATAATCGTAGAAATGATTGCTGATGACGAATTGGGAAAAAAGAGAGAAAACTTTCAGAATCCTCTACCACAAGAATACATAAAAGCATTCGAAGAAATAAATGCTGACAAGAATCAAGAGCTAATTATAGTCCAAGACGAGAATAATGAGATTATAGGAACTTTACAACTCTCATTTATCCAATATTTAACTTATCGTGGTGGAATTAGAGCGCAAATAGAAGCTGTTAGAATCCGAAAAGACAAAAGAGGAATCGGACTTGGAAAAACAATGTTTGAATGGGCTATTAATAGAGCAAAAGAGCGAAATGCACATCTATTACAACTCACAACAGACAAACAAAGACCACAAGCTATTAAATTCTATGAAGATTTGGGTTTTAAAGCGACGCACGAGGGAATGAAAATACACTTTTAGCAAAAAAAGGCTACAGAATTTAAAAACTCTGTAACCTTTTTTATTAGAAAATTTTACCTCAATAAAACATCAAGAGTTTCTATTTTTTCTCAAACCACTTTTCATAAACTTTTTGCTGTTTTTTAGAAGGATTATCTATTTTATCAATTCTATATCCTTTTGTATCATCAGCTTCTAATTTGATAGTTAGTGTTTGCAAAAGTCCATCACGAGCAATCAATAAAACGACTTCTTCGCCTACGCCTTTGTATTGTAAAATCTCTGCAAGTTCGCCATTCGAAGTAACTCTAAAGTTATCTGCTGCAATAATTTCATCATTTACATTCAAACCTTGCTTGTAAGCTGCGCCATCTCGCTCTGTACTTCTTACTTTTAAGTTTCCTCCACTTTCAGAAGTTCTTATTCCTAAGGTTGCTTTTGAGGTGTTTTCAGAAACCATAAGTTTAAGACCAGCATAACCCAAATAAGTCGCATAATCTGGCACTTGAGTTCCATAAACTACATTATCAAAAAATGATTTGAAAGGCTTTCCTGCAATAATTCCTACAGCTGCCTGAAACTCTTCATCTGTATAACCTCTTTTCTGTTTTTTGTAATATTCATTATACAAATAACGCATTACATCATCAAGATTTTTCTTAGCATCCGTACTTTCAATAATCATTAAATCCAACATCGCAGCATAAACACTTCCTTGTCCATAATACGAAACCGTCGTATTTCCAGAATTTTCATTTGGGCGATAGGCTTTTATCCACGCATCAAAACTTGCTTCTGTAACTGGCTGAACGTGTCTTCCTTTTTTATTTTCTGCTGCCGAAATATTTCCAGAAAGTGTATTTAGATAATAATTATCATCTACAAAACCTGCTCTAGTCAAAAGCAATTCGTCATAATAAGAAGTAAAACCCTCAAAAATCCAGAGCAAATTAGTGTGTTGTTCTTGTGTATAATCATAATTGGTAAGCGCAAAAGGACGCAAACGCTTTACATTCCAAAGATGAAAATATTCGTGAGCTACCAAACCCAAAAAGCCTAAATAACCACGCTGAGTTCCATACGACATTCTATCGACAACCAAACTAGTAGAGTTGAGGTGTTCTAATCCACCACCACCACGAGCTGAATTATGAACAAGAAATTTATAATCTTCTGCTGGATTTTCGCCCCATACTTTTGTTGCAGCTTCTACTACTTTAGCCATATCTTTTGTGATTTTGGCTTCATCATAGTTTCCTTTTCCATACATCACAACTGAATGTTTTACACCTGCTGCTTCAAACTCTAAGATTTCTTGATTACCAATTTCGATAGGAGAATCTGCCAAAATATCATAATTTGGAATTTCAAAAATATTTTCTTTTCCATCCTTATTTTTTAACGATGTAGAAATTGTTTTCCAATCATTTGGCTTTTCGATTTCTAAGGTTGCCTGTTCATTTTTCATTCCATCTACATACATAAAAATACTTGTAGGAATAAGTGCAGCGTGAGAAGCATCAATAAAACTTGTTCTTACAGAATGCTCAAAACCATAGACATCATACATAATTTTGACACTTGATTTGCCGTTAGTTTTAACTCTCCATACATTTTTTGAGATTTTCTCAATATCAGAATCAGATTTTACGCTCTCTAAACCTTTAGCAAATTCACGAATGAGGTACGACCCTGGAGCCCAAACAGGCATTACAAAATCGATACTTTCTTTGTCTTTAATTTCATTTACCTCAATTGTAACACTCGTATAATGTGTTTGAGGAGCAGGAAACTCTATTTTATAATTTATTTTTTGAGAAAAACTTGAAAATGAAATACTTGTAAAAAGTAATACTAGGAGAAATACTGATAAAACAGTTTTAAAATTTCGGAATAACATATTGATTAGGTTAGTTTCGAAACCCTAAAGAGCTTCCTTTAGAGTTTAAATAATTGAAAACGATAGAACAAGTAGGCAAGTTAAGTGTTTTTTTTTATTCTATATTTTTAAAAAAATCAAAAATTCCCATTTTTGAAATTAAAAAAATAGGTCAAAGAGAGTGTAAAGTCACACATTTTATTTTTGTGCGTTCGTTCTAAGTAACTACAAACAGGTTCTTCTTCAACAATTTCATTTGTTATTCTTAATATCTATCAATATCATATATTTTATTAGTTTCATACATTTGTTGTATATCTTTTTTAGACATCATATATAGCGATTCTGCATAATTTGGATCTATGTCTATATCACTAATACCTGATGCTTTGTTTGTTTCATATTCATTCTGAACTACTAGAATACTGTCTTTTGATACTTCGATTACTTTGAAAGTGCTATACATTCCTACTTCAGTAGTGTATTTATAAACATCATTTTTTTGAGGAGTTTTTAAATAAGATTTAAAGTTTTGTTCGCTTTGGTAATCTGAATAAGCTATACCACCAATTAGAAGAGCAATAAGAAGTAAGCCTATAAATTGCCATGCTGGAGTAGTAGTTTCTTTTTTTAGTTCTTGCGATTTAGTTTTAAGCTGCTCAGGTACATTCTTTTTATCCAAAACCTCTTGGCAATTTTGGCATTGCATAGCGACTGTTTTTCCAAAAGGAAATAAAGGAATCCAAAAAATATGAGCGTGTCTAGAATATGCACTCATAATAACAGAATCTTCTGATTTGCAAATAGGACAAACAATTCCTTTTGGTTGTTCTGTTTTTAGATGTTTTGAGCCTGTTCCGTAAATTAGCATAAGAAATAAGTAAGTTTGAAGTAAATTATAATCAGACAAAGCTAACAAGAACTTGAATTAAAATAGTTCATTTCATATAAAGTAATTTCAAAATGAAAAACTCCTCTATTTTCAAACAATGAAAACAAAGGAGTTTTTTAATACTCAAAGTTATTAAAAAGCTTTTCTTTTTCGATTTTCCTTATTTTTAGATACTTTTTTATTTCTCTATTCAAAAAGCCTCCTTGGGCAGTAAAAATACGTAGTCAAAACGTTTTGACAGGATTATAAATAGATTTTCCATAAAGAGAAGAAGGATAAAATATAGCTGTCTTATTTTCAAAATAATTCCAGTTTACTCTATCAAAATGATAATTTTTATCTAACCAATTCTTTACTATTTCATAATTTCTAATACCAAATAGATTGAAACAATTCTTATTTCCAAAGACATCTAAAAAAGTTACAATGTCTATTGCTTCTCCTGTTTTTTCATCAATATAAAATGCTACTATTTCTATTTCAGAAATATACATTTTCCAATATATTTCCTCCCTGCCAATAAGGCAAATAGAATCTTCATTGATTTGCAAATACTCATAGTATTCTCTTACCGTTTCCACAAACTATTATTTTAAGATAAATAGACAAAATGGATAATTTCTTATGTTATGATTAAGAAATTATCCATTTTCAACTTTTCACTCTCAATTATCTCTACACTTTATTAATAGCTACTTTCTGCAAAATTCCATCAATGATATTTCGTGTTGTGATTCCTTCTGCTTCTGCTTCAAAATTAAGGATAATACGGTGTCCGAAAATATCATAAATTACTTCTTTAATATCTTCTGGAATTACATAATCTCTTCCCTCCATAAATGCCATTGCCTTTGCAGCACGATTGAGCGCAATACCAGCACGAGGTGAAACGCCAAACTGAACATATTTTGCTTCTTCTTTTAAGCCATAATCTTTAGGAAAACGACTTGCAAAAATAAGCTCTACTACATACTCTTCAAGCTGTTCATTCATTTTTACTTGATTGATGGCTTCACGAATTGCAAAAACTTCATCACTAGAAAGGACTGGATTTACGTCTTCTTTATAATTCGTATTTGCCATACGACGCATAATTTCTAATTCCGATTTTTTATCTGGATAGGTAATAAAAACTTTCATCATAAAACGATCGACTTGTGCTTCTGGAAGTGGATATGTTCCCTCTTGATCGACTGGATTTTGTGTTGCCAATACCAAAAATGGCTTATCCAACTTAAAAGTAGTTTCTCCAATCGTAACTTGACGCTCTTGCATCGCCTCCAAAAGTGCAGCCTGTACCTTGGCAGGAGAACGGTTGATTTCATCAGCAAGAATGATATTTGAAAAAATAGGTCCTTTCTTTACCTCAAATTCCCCCTTTGTTTGGTTATAAATCATTGTTCCGATAAGGTCAGCAGGAAGAAGGTCTGGCGTAAACTGAATACGTTGGAAGCCTAAATCTAATACTTTTGCAAGTGTATTGACTGTCAAAGTTTTGGCAAGACCAGGGACACCTTCTAAAAGTACGTGTCCTTGTGTAAAAAGTCCAATCAAAAGACGATTGACCATATAACGCTGTCCAACGACAACTTTTCCCATTTCTGTATAAACCTGTTCTATTTTAGCCCTAAGTTCTTGATTATCAGCAGTCATATTATTTGAGTAGTGAACAGTTACAACTGTTCTTTTTTAAATTCCTATATTTTTTACTCTGACAACTTGGAAGTTATCAGCTACATGTACAAAGATTTGTTTAAAAATTGTATTTTGCAAATCCTAATCATTTCTTTCTGTTTTCTTTTAGTTTCTTTTCAGAAAGATAACTAATAATTAGCTATCTTTTGTCAATCCATTTTTTTTTAAGAAATTTGCATAAATAAATTTAGAAGTTAGATTTTAGAAATTAGAATTTAACATCTTAATACAATACAACTTACTTTCCAATCTCTCTCTTGCAAAAAAATACTTCTCAATCTCTTCTTGAAAGGGTAAAAGAAACCCAAACCGAACCTACAAAGGCTTTTCAACGATTGCTTTTTGTAATGGACGACCTACGTCAGAACTGTCCTTGGGACAAAAAACAGACCTTAGAATCACTTCGTTACCTTACGATTGAAGAAGTATATGAACTTTCTGATGCTATTCTTTCTCAAAAAGACCAAAAGGATAAATCTGAAATAAAAAAAGAATTAGGAGATTTGATGTTGCATTTGGTTTTTTATTCCAAAATTGCTTCTGAAACTGATGATTTTGATATTACTGATGTTTTGAATTCTGTTTGTGAAAAACTTATTCATCGTCATCCTCATATTTATAGTGATGTAATTGCAGAAACCGAAAAGGAAGTAAAGCTAAATTGGGAAAGAATTAAATTACAAGAAAAAAGTAATTCTGATAATTCAAATTCTGACCAAAAAACAAAAAGTCTTTTTGAGGGTGTTCCCAAATCTATGCCTGCACTTGTAAAAGCAATCCGAATTCAAGAAAAAGCTCGTGGAGTGGGTTTTGACTGGGATAAGGCAAGTGATGTTTGGGAAAAAGTAAAAGAAGAAGAACAAGAACTCTTTGAACATATTGATACTTCAAATGACGAAGTTCATAAAGTAACTAATCAAGAAGAAGCCGAACAAGAATTTGGAGATTTACTTTTTTCGATGATTAATTATGCTCGTTTTTTGGGTATAAACCCTGAAAATGCACTTGAAAAAACAAATCGCAAATTTATCAGTCGCTTTGAGTTTTTGGAAACAGAAGCATACAAAGACGGAAAAAAACTAGAAAAAATGACCTTGGCCGAAATGGAAAGTTATTGGCAAAAGGCAAAAAAAATATAACCAATAAAATAATAATTCAAAACCCTAAGGGTCTTGAAGCCCCTTAGGGTTTACTGGAAAATAGGGAAATAATACATAACACATGGAACTAACTACACAAGCTATTGCCAATTTGGTAGGTGGAAAAGTGGAAGGAGATGAGAAGGCAAAAATCAATACGGTTGCCAAAATACAAGAAGGTACAGTAGGTGCGATTGCTTTTTTGGCTAATCCAAAATACGAAAATTTCATTTATGAAACACAAGCAACGGCTGTTTTGGTAAGTGAAACCTTCGAAGCCAAAGAAACAATTTCTACTACACTTATTCGTGTTCCTGATGCTTATACAGCTTTTGGAAAACTACTTGCAGCTTATCAACAAATGACACAGATGAAAAAAGTAGGCATCGAAAAACCTTCTTTTCAATCTAGCACAAGTGATTTGGGCGAAGATGTGTATTTGGGAGCATTTAGTTATGTAGGTGAAAACACGAAGATAGGAAATAACGTAAAGGTTTACCCCAACTCATACATTGGAGATAATTGTAAGATAGATGATGATACAATTATTTATGCAGGAGTAAAAATCTATTCTAATACTCAAATCGGTAAAAACTGTGTCATTCATTCAGGAGCAGTTTTGGGAAGTGATGGTTTTGGTTTTGCACCTCAAAAAGATGGTTCTTATGAGCCTATTCCTCAAATCGGAAATGTAATTTTAGAAGATAATGTCAGTATTGGTGCAAATGCTGCCATTGATTGTGCTACAATGGGCTCTACGCTCATCAAAAAAGGTGTAAAGATTGATAATTTGGTTCAGATTGCTCATAATGTTCAGATAGGACAAAATACTGTCATTGCTGCACAAAGTGGCGTTTCTGGTTCTTCTGAATTAGGAAAAAACTGTATTTTGGCTGGACAAGTAGGAGTAGTCGGGCATATAAAAATAGCCGATAGAGTAACCGTAGCAGCACAAAGTGGTGTTTCGAAAAGTTATAATAAAGAAGGAGGAAATCTTTTGGGTTCTCCTGCCAACGAACACCAACAACAAATCAAAAACTTTGTAGTAATGAAAAACTTATCTTCTCTAAAGAAAAAAGTAGATGATTTGGATAGGAAAGTGAATGGATAATTGTGAATGAAATGAATTTAGCAGAATTAGTTTATTTGGGTAATTTTGAAGAAGCAAGTAAGATTACTCTTAAAATATCCCCTCAACAAATTTATGAGTCATTAAGAGAGAAAGCTCATGAAGAAATTGATATAGTTTTTTATGGTTTTTTCGTCCACTTACTCCTTCATAGACCGAAAAAAGATTTGGCTGAATTACACCATAATGTAAGCCTATTGCTTTTTCTAGACTTACGAAGTATTAATGGTGCATATGATTTAGCTGAATACCATATAAAGGAAGCTATTAAATATGACCCAGAAGATGAAGACTATCATAGATATTTGGAACATTTAAAAAGTATTCCTCGTTAATACCTCCGTTCAGCTTGGAATTGAATAAAATTGTTAAGCGTAGCCCCTCCAAGTCGATTTGATTCTGTGGTGGCAACGTTGTAAAATTTAAGTGAAAAATATAATTTTTGCAATTTAAAATTGCCTTTTTTACGTTGATAAAATCACGTTGTAGGAAGTCTGCAACTACGATTTATCAGCTTGACAAATCTTAGATTTGCAGGTCAAGTAGGTATTTTGTATTTAATTTTCACAAAATTACTTGAAAATATAAGTCTAAGACTTTCCAACTGATAGGGGTAATTTTTTCATAAATTTAATATTCTTATTCAAGAATGATAGGTTTTATTTAGAAACAGAAAATCTCTTCGTTTAGTATATTCAATAGACTGGAATCAACATTTTCAGAAAAGAGAGAATAATTTATACGGGTTTACGTTCTTCTTCAAAAAACGTAAAATTCTAAACTAAGATAAGCCATGAAACTCTCAACAACAACTTTTCTAACGACTGGATTGATACTAATTTCTTTTACCCTCTTTGCTCAAAATAAAAAAACAACATACTATGATAGCCTAGAAAACATTACGACATGGGAAGCCTACTATGGGCAAGTATTTGAAGGGCGTTACACTCCAAGCTACGACAAACAAAAAAATGAAGGTCGTCTTATCAGAACTTCAGAAGAAGAATATCAAGAACAACTAAAGATAACCAAAGAAGGTATCACCACTACTAAAAGAGTAGGAGAAATTTGCCCAGATTTTGAAGTAGAAGATATAGAAGGAAATAGATATAGTAAAGAAGAGCTTAAAGGCAAAATAATTGTACTCAATTTTTGGTTTATTGGCTGTGCTTCTTGTGAGATGGAACTCTCTGCCCTTAATAAATTAAGAAGCCTTTATTCAGATAACCCAGATGTTATATTTCTTTCATTTGCTAAAAATGACAAAGAAAAGTTAAAAGATTTTTTGCCTTCTCATCCTATAAACTATCAAGTTATTCCAACAGAAAAAAAATACATAAAAAAGAATTTTGTATTAAACGCCTTCCCTACACATATTATAGTAGATGAAAAAGGAGTTATTTCTTACTGCGCTGTGGGTACAGGTATTGGCATTTTAGATATTTTGAAGTCAGAGATTGAATCTATACAAAACCGAAATCAGTAACGAGTAGTTTCAGAGTAAAATGTAGTATATATCAACAATTTGTAATTTACCATTCGCATTACTAACCATTATTCAAAAGAAGTTTTTACCTTTGTAAAACTAATAAACTAAGCCTCTTCGTTATTTCTCTCAAAAACTGATAATAAAGTCATACTAGGCTCAATAACTTGTCTTTAAAACTGTATCATACAAAATATGAAAACCAATCAACACACCATAAAAAAATCTGTAACTGTTTCTGGAATCGGTCTGCACACAGGCGTAAAATCTACCATGACTTTTCTACCAGCCAAACCAAACCATGGAATAAAGTTTTGTAGAATTGATATAGAAGGAAGACCTGTCGTAGATGCAGATGTAGATTTTGTAGTTGATGTATCAAGAGGAACAACCATCGAGAAGGGAGAAGCACGAGTAAATACAGTAGAACATACATTGGCTGCTCTCGTCGGCTTAGAAATCGATAATGTTATGATTGAATTAGACGGTCCCGAACCTCCAATTATGGACGGAAGTTCTATCGATTTTATCAATCATCTGAAAGAAGCAGGTTTGGAAGAACAAAACGTACCTCGTAATTTCTTCGAAATTGATACAAGTATTCATTATACAGATGCTGATAACAATATAGAAATTGCTGCTTTGCCATTAGATAATTATCGCCTTACGGTAATGGTAGATTATAATTCGCCTGTTTTGGGAAGCCAGTATGCAGCCTTGAATGATATTTCAGAGTTTGAAAAAGAAGTGGCTAGTTGTCGTACTTTTTGCTTTTTGCACGAACTAGAAACGCTTTATAATAATAACCTTATTCAAGGTGGCGATTTTGATAATGCTATCGTGATTGTAGATAGAGTTTTATCAGATGAAGAGATGGCAAGATTAGCCAAAATGTTTAATAAAGATAAGATAGAAGTTAAGAAAGAAGGAACACTAAACAACGTAGAACTTCGCTACAAAAACGAACCTGCAAGACATAAACTTTTAGATTTAGTTGGAGATTTGGCTCTTGTTGGTCGTCCTATAAAGGCACAAATTTTGGCTGCAAGACCAGGACATGCTGCAAATGTTGCTTTTGCTAAGAAAATCAAGAAAAGAATACAAAAAGCATCAGGCGTTCAGATTCCGAAGTATGACCCAAAGATGCCACCTGTTTTAGACATCAATCAGATTTCGAAAGTGCTTCCACATCGCTATCCATTTTTGCTTATCGATAAAGTTATTTACTTAGATGAAAATTCTGTTGTAGGAGTAAAAAATGTAACGATGAATGAGCCTTTTTTTCAAGGACACTTTCCAGAAAACCCAGTAATGCCAGGAGTTTTGCAAGTAGAAGCAATGGCACAAACAGGAGGAATCTTAGTTTTGAATACCGTTGATGACCCAAATAATTATTGGTCGTATTTTATTGGTATTGATAATTGTCGTTTCCGTCAGAAGGTTTTACCAGGAGATACTGTTGTCTTTAAGTGTGAGCTAGTTGCACCTATCCGTAGAGGAATTGCCAAAATGAAAGGACAAGCCTACGTAGCAGGAAAGTTAGTTTGTGAGGCTGTCCTTACGGCTGGTATTGTAAAAAAAGATTAATCTTAAAAAGATTTTTATTGAAAAATTGAAACGCATTTGCTTTTTTTGGTAAATGCGTTTTTTATAAAATCAAGTGAAATAAGACGAAGCATATTTTTATAAGACAATACAATTTATTATTTGCTTATAAAAAGAGTAAAATTACTTGTTAATCGTTTCTATGAAATATAAATCATTGAATCATCGTAGTATTTTGTTTGAAAGGGGTATTCAAAACTCTCAAATCAGTAGGTAGTTTTGAAATAAAATCACTCCACTCTGGAATAGTATCTCTGTGGATAGTTGCAAAATAATTTATTGTTTTGTTTTTAACGGTAATTCCTATCTGTAACTGGCAAAAAAGGGAATCAATAGCTCTACTGGGATGATATATAATATGATATTTGAATTGTTTTATGTCATCAAAAGCAATAAATGTATTGCTGTTTTTCCTACTGTTGTGATGTATTACTAGACCTCTTCTTTTGTAATCTATATACATAGAAAACTTTGTCTTTGCATTTTCAATCTGTTTTATAGATTTATTTTCTGTTTTGTATGGTAATGAAAAGTTCATTCCAGCAAACACAGTAATCAGTACGCTTACAAGGAATACTATCATTCCTACCGAAAAACTATGTGCAATAGAGCCAATTATTCCTGATAAAAAAGGCAAAAATAACATGAACAACATAGATAAAGCACAACCAAATTGGTCTTCCATAAACATAGGTTTCTTAGCAAACCCAAAAGTCAGTAACTCTCTAGTATATTTGATATTTGCTTGTAAGTATAAGTTTTGTGCTTTAGGTAGAGCCTCTAAGGTATTAGTTTGGTCGCAGTGAGAATCTCCCAAATATTCCCAACTTTCAATAAAAAAAGCAGATTTACATGCAGCACAAATAACAACAGAATGTCCTTCTTCTATTTTTTCGCCTGTAATTGGGTCAGTTCGGTCTTGATTTAGAAAATCTTGATCTTCTGATGTGAGTTTGTGG
Source organism: Bernardetia sp. ABR2-2B (assembly GCF_037126435.1). Classification (GTDB taxonomy): domain Bacteria; phylum Bacteroidota; class Bacteroidia; order Cytophagales; family Bernardetiaceae; genus Bernardetia. The sequence goes on from NZ_CP147020.1 coordinate 2,603,209, forward strand.
GTATATTTCATGAAATTGAGAAATGAGCAGGTTAATTTGATTTGTCAAATTCTAAAATGAAGAAATAAAAACTTTTTTCATAGCCGTTAGATTTGTTATATTGCTATTTATATTCTCAAGATAAAAGTAAATAAAACATTCCTAAAAAAAGCACAATGGCAAAAATGAACAAAAAAAGTCGTGAATTTCTCTTCAATTATCTCAATAACTCTTCTCCAACAGGCTACGAACAGAGTGGTCAGAAAATTTGGTTAGATTATATAAAGCCTTATACAGATTCTTATTTCACAGATACATATGGAACGGCTGTGGCTGTTATTAACCCAAAAGCAAAATACAAAGTAGTCATTGAAGCACACGCTGACGAAATTGCGTGGACAGTTCATTATATTACAGATGATGGATATATTTATGTCGTCAGAAATGGTGGTTCGGATGCAGTTATTGCGCCTTCGAAGCGAGTAAATATTTATACAGATAAAGGAATTGTAAAAGGTGTTTTTGGTTGGCCTGCAATTCATGTACGTGAACGTGGAAAAGCTGATACGCTTCCAGAAATAGAAAATATTTTCTTAGATGTAGGAGCAACAAGCAAGAAAGAAGTCGAAGAGTTAGGAATCCACGTAGGCTGTGTAGCTACATTTGAAGACGAACTGATTGATTTGAATGATAAATTTTGGACTGGAAGAGCTTTAGATAATCGTATTGGAGGTTTTATGATCGCAGAAGTGGCACGTAGAATCCATAAAAACAAAGACAAATTAGATTTTGGTCTCTATATCGTAAATGCTGTTCAAGAAGAAGTGGGTTTGAATGGTGCAACGATGATTTCTCGTACTATTGAGGCTGATGTAGCGATTGTTACCGATGTTTGCCATGACACAGCTTCTCCAATGTATAACAAAATCAAACAAAGTGATGTTCGTTGTGGTCGTGGTGCAGTCTTAACGTATGCACCTGCTGTTCAGAACAATCTTTTGAAGCATATTATCAAAGCTGCCGAGAAAAATGATATTCCGTTTCAACGTTTGGCTTCTAGTCGTGCAACAGGAACAGATACTGATGCCTTTGCTTATTCTGGAAAAGGAACAGCTTCTGCTCTTATTTCTATTCCACTCAAATATATGCACACAACAGTAGAAACGGCTTCTAAAAAAGATGTAGAAGCAGTAATTGATTTGATGTACAAGAGTGTAATTAGCCTAAAAGCAGGAACAGATTTTAGATATATAAAGTAGATTTTTCAATAGCTGGTTTGAGTCTCAAGGCTTAAACCAGTTTCTCTAAAAAATTAGGCTTATTTTTTGCAATTTTATTTACTTTCTACTTACTGATAATCAATTGATTAATTAGTCTTGACTTATTATAATCAAATCTTGAATAAATTATAACCAATAGTTGCACATAAATATCACAAAGCCTACAAACAAGCTATGAAACTAAATTCTACTTTACTCCTTTTTTCTATTCTATCAATTTTATTTCTTTCCAGTTCTTTTACTTTTCCTAGTATTGAATCAAAAGACCCAATTCCCATTAACCGATGGGTTTTATTTCAAAAAGAAAATGGTGTAGAGTTTTATATTCAACATAGAAGTTCAATGTATGATACTCGCTACAATACGTTGGTTAGGCTTCGAAATACAAATAGATACGAGGTAAAAGTTAGTTTTACGCCTTCTTTTGGTTGTGAGGGAGAAAGCAAAATGCAATTGCAAGGAAGAATACAGACAGCAGTTTATCCACGCCATTCGGTTACGCTTTTAGCATACCGTCCGTGTCAGGGAAAAATTCCAGAGAGAATAGTTTTTAATTCAATGGATGTTAGAAAACGATAATTTTATGAAAGAAAAACCTAAACTTACTCAAAAACAGACCACAGGCAAAAAAGGAGAAGAACTAGCATTACAGTTTTTGATAGAAAACAAATTTGAAAAGTTAGCGACAAATTATAGAGCAGGGAAAGGAAACGGAATAGGAAGTAATGGCGAAATCGATATTATAGTAAAGAAAGCAAATGTCATTCATTTTATAGAAGTAAAGACAAGAAAAAACGATAATTTTGGCAATCCAGAAGAGTTTGTAAGTGAAGCCCAAGCAAAGAAAATATCTCAAACAGCCGAATTATTTTTAGAGAAATGGGAAGAAGAAAACAATCAAGAATCTACTCATGGATTTAAGGGTTTTATTCAGTTCGACATAATTTCGATTCTTCTTGAAAAGGATATTTTGAAAGAAATTTTACATTTAGAAGATGCTTTTTAAGTAGCTGATAGTTTCCAAACTGTCAGAAAGCAATACTACAACAGTTTGGAAACTGTCGGCTACAATTGTAATTTTACATTCCCTATTTACAAACTCTTCAACAAGTAGATTATACTAATTTAATGTCTAAAAACGACGAACCAACTCCTTCAAACTCTCTCAAGATGTATCTTCAAGAAAACAAGAATACAAATCCAATTGGTATTTTTGATAGTGGAATTGGTGGACTTACAGTAGCGTATGCTGTCAAAGAGCTTTTGCCACACGAACAGATTATCTATTTCGGAGATACAGCGCATTTGCCTTACGGAGAAAAATCTATGGCAGCTTTACAGGCTTATTCTATCAAAGCCGTTGATTTTCTTTTAAAACATCATTGTAAAATAATTCTTTTTGCTTGTAATTCGGCTTCTTCGGCAGCTTTCGAACTTATAAAAGAATATACAGCAACAAAAGCAAAGGTAATCGATGTTATTCAGCCTGTCGTAAATTATGTAGCAACTAACTTTGAAGGAAAAAATATTGGTTTGATAGGAACACGTCAGACCATTAACTCAAATACCTACCTTCAAAAAATAGACAAAACAGACAAAAATATTAATCTTTCATCTGTTGCGACACCTCTTTTAGCTTCAATGATTGAAGAAGGGTTTTTTAATAATACGATTAGTAAGTCAGTTATTGCAGAATATTTGTCTGATGAATCTTTACAGAATATTGAAGGTCTGATTTTGGGTTGTACACATTATCCACTCATTAAAAAAGATATTGATTTATTTTTTAAAGAAAATTTTTCTCAAAAAGTAGAAATTATAGATGGTTCTTTTATTGTCGCAGAAGAAGTTCGTATCTTTTTAGAACAAAATAATTTATTGAATCCTTATTCTACCAAAGAAGATATTTTTTATGTTTCTGACCTTACTAAATCGTTCGAAGAAACGACAAAGATATTTTTCAGAAAAACGGTGGAATTAGAGTTGTATAAACTTTGGGAGTAAGCTTTATAGTTACCAGTAAGTAGTAATCAGTTACCAGTTAAATGCCAATTTCTTATGAAAAATATAATTTTACTTTTCCTTATTTTGGCTTTTACTTCTTGTGCTACTTTTAAGAAAAATTCTTTAAATGAAAATAGGATTTCTTTATCAGAGAATGATTTAAAGAAGTTTGAAGGAACTTTTAAAATTGTAAGTAAAGATAGCTCAGAAAGAAATTTGGACGCATCTTTACTAAAATATTATTCTTTCAGAATATTATCTCTAAAAAAAAGAGTATTTGAAGAGTATGATTGTAAAATAAATTTGAGCTTTCTTGATAAAAATCATCTAAGAGTTGAATTAATAAATGATACAACAATTATAGAATTAAGAGTTTTGAAGTTTAAAGTAAAAGAGAGTTATATAGTTCTCAAAAAAACTAATGAATTTCGTTTTTTTATTTTAATGAATGGCATTCATACAATTAATACAAGAATAGCTTTGTTAGAAAATGAAAACTTAACTATTGATAGTATCTCTTCCTATCTTGGTTTTTTATTAATTTTACCTCTTGGTGACCACAAAAGAGAATACTACGGATTAGAATTTGAAAGAATTGAGTGATTTCGTTTGCCAGTAAGTAGTAATCAGTTACCAGTTAAAGACAAATTTCTTATGAAAAATATAATTTTACTTTTCCTTATTTTGGCTTTTACTTCTTGTCAAAACTATTACCGAACAAAAGAAACAGAGAGAAACGAGATTTTGCGAATTTTTAGAGGTTTTAAAAGTGTTGAAAGCATAAATGTTAAACGCTATAAAAAAGGCTATCGTTATAGTTTTACATCTAAACCATTTGTTTATAATAAAGATGATTATAATGCTCATCAATTTGATAGTCTATTATTTGAAATAGAAGGTTTAGAAAATGCGTCTTCAAAGTTATATTTGGATGATTTTGTTGGTCTAATAATATATGATAAGGAGAAAGATGAAATAGCTATGTGGTTTGAAAATCCAGAAGGTGCTGCATTTCATGATGGACAATGGTTTAGAATCGATAACCCTCATGACATATTTCCTCGTTTTTAATTTTATACCATTGTTAGTGTCCCTGTCCTCATCAACGATAAAAAGTATTACACACAAAAAAACCAATTTCATCAAAAGTGAAATTGGTTTTTTTGTAGCGTACCCTTTAGAAAAAATATAAATTTAGTTTCTCAAAAGAGCTGCGATTTCTTCTTGTCCTCCCATTACCTTTTCAGCATCATCTACAAAGACTTCTCCTCCGTTTTTGAGTGTATGAAAAGCAGCTTCATTGTAAAGACATTCATCGCCTTGATTAGTTCTTACTTTATAATTTTCTTTATCAAATTCTCCCCAGCGATGTCCTTTTCCTACAAAAAGTGTATCTACACGACCTTCGTAAGCAGCTTCTACTACATCAGCAACTTCTGAAACAGTTGGTTTTGTTTTTGAATTATACTCTTCCATTTTCTTATTTCTATCTTCTGAAAAACGAAGTGAAATAGCAGGATTAACAGCTTCCAAAATTTCTTTTTCTGAATGATTATCAAAGTTTTTGGTAAACTGATGTGCAATCAAATTTGGATACGTATTGGCTTCTTCATAAATGGCGTGCATACGCTCATCGCCTACTAAGACTAAAGGAACATAACTTCCACCAGTGTTAATGGCTGGACGAATGGCTTCATCTATTTTTCTAAAAAACTCAAGAACAAATTCTTTTTCTCGGTTTTCTATTGGTGCATTGGCGTGAGTTGCATTTCCTGTATAAGGACGACCTTGCACTTCTTTTTCTACCTCATAAAATTTGGTAACTTCTTCGATATCCTGTGGCATATCACAAACAATAGGCGAAATTGCACCATTTGAAACCATAAAAGCAGTAGGTTTGTGCTGAGAAAGGCGCAAAACGTAATACATATTGTCGCTATCTGCCATATCTCTCATGAGTTCTTTTACATGCATACGTCCGTTTACCGTCGTATGAGCTTCTACTTCGTAGGGCAAAGAAACCGTTTTGAAAAAATTATCTCCAACAAAAATTCCTAATCCTTGCTGTTGGTTTGACCAAAAATCTCTATCTTCTAAAAGATTTTGAACAGGTTTCAAAAATTCTGTAATTTCGTTTTCTTTAAGTCCTTTTTGTTCTAGTTTGTTACTAGCTTCTTTAATTTGATTTTTTAAATTAATTTTGTCGTGTCCTTCTTTTACTTCGTGTCCTTTTTGATGGGTCGGAATATAAATACTAAGGCAATGTTTTGATTCTTGTGAGGCGAGTTCGATTATTTCGTTGCGATTCATGCTATAAAAAGTTAAGGTTAAAAAATGGTTGCCAATTAATTCATTGACAATTATACATTATATTAACATAATAGTAGCTTTATTGTTTAATAACAGACAAAAACATTAATATTAGTTTATTTATTTTACTCCTAAAACTTCCACTTTTACTCCCTACTTATTATGTCTTTAGCTGTCATTTTACATGCCATTGGAACAATTCCCCTGTTTGCTTCTCGTGCCTTTCTTCCTGCTTTTCTGACTTCATTACTTTTTAGATTTCCAAATTTCTTTTCTTTTGCAGAAGTTGATGCTCCTGCTGCTGACCTTTTCATTACAAAAACACCTGTAATTATAGTTCTCGGTATTTTGGCTGTTTTGGAAATTTTGGCAGATAAAAATACAGATATAAAAGCTCTTTGGCTACAAGCAGAACCGTTTTTAAAGCCAATTATTTATTCAATAATGCTTTTAGGTGTTGTCGATAATGACTCACAAGCGATTATGCAAGGGATTTATCAAGCTGGAATGGGAGATTATGTAATGATTTTCTTTACGGCAGGTGCTGTCTATGGGCTAACAATTTTGAGAACAAGAATACAAGAATGGCTTCTAGAAATTGATGGAGATGGCGACCTTTTTCTAAACTTTATCTTTTCTAGCATCGAAGATACTTTTGTGTTTTTTGGTTTCTTTTTACTTTTAGCAACAGGAATTGGTGCTGTTATTTTCTTCGGAATTGTTGTAGGAGTTTTATATTTATGGCAGCGAAAAATTCAGTCTAATGAAGAAAAACAAAAAATTACGTGTTCGTCTTGTCAGCATAAAAACCCTCCTTTTGCATTAGAATGTAGCAACTGCCATACTCCACAGAAAGAAATCTATAAAATAGGCTTTTTAGGACAGAAAAAAGAAGAACAAATAAATGATGATGCGAAAGCTAGAAAAAAACAAATGCTTAGTCTTCTTACTCAAGAACGCTGTGGGTATTGTGCCATAAAAACAAATAAAAAAGTTTGTCCTACGTGTAAAAAAGAGCATATTTTGAATAGTTCTGAAAATAGAAAAGCCTATATTATGTTTGTACAAAAACGCTATGCACTTTGGTTTCCTTTGAGTATAGCATTGGGTTTTGTTCCAATTTTAGGAATTGCTATTGCTATTTTGGGTGCTAATTTATATGTTTTTGCACCTCTGAAAAGGCAAATTCCGACTATAAAAGCTGTAGGTGTTCAGATTCTGACTAAACTACTTATTTTCTTAGTAATCTTTTTTGGTTCAATTGCAGGATTTATTTTAGCTCCTTTGTATTGTTCTATTCGCTTTTTTATGTGGAGAGCTGCTTTTGTTAAGCATTGGAAGTGATTAATGACGTTGTTTTATAGAAAAGAAAAATAGTGTTTTAAGAGAAGAAATGATAAACTAGTTTTACTTTTTCTCTTCTTCTTCCAAATATTTTTGAATTCGTTTCAAGATAAAAGCCAAAAGGCGAGGAATAAGAAGTCTGATAAGTTGAGGTAGAAGAATGGCAGAAGCGATAAAAAGACCAATTTGTAAGACTTGCTCTTGTAGTTTTTCTGAAAACTCTCCTGTTGTGATGAAAATCCAAATATCTTCTAATAAACGGTAATTGACAGCAATAATTAAGGGAAGAGTAGTCATGAATGCCCAAAAAGTAGCACTTTCTTCTAACTTCATAAAGAAAAATTTGATATTTTCTGAATGTAATTTGAAAGCATCTTCAAAACAACAAAACCAAGCTTCTCCTTTGTATCTTGTTGGGTCAGGAACAAGATTAGTAACATCTCCGTCTAGTTCAATGAGTGTTCTCATCAAAAACTTTTCGGTACTTACGCCATCTTCCAAAACATATTCAAATTCAGTATCAATGGTATAAGCTCCATAACGCAGAATTTCGATAAAATATAAAATAAGACGTGGCGCAGCAGAAATATAACCCAAACGAATGTCTAGCCATCTTTTAAATTGAACCCAGAAATTTTTTAAGATTATTTGCCAAGTAACCAATTTAGAAGGTAGAGTTTAGAGTTTAGAATTATGATAACTAATTCAGAATCAAAAGTACAAATATAAGAACTGAATTTTCAATTTATTTTATCCTATTCGCTTTGGTTTGTTTGTCAGATTATCAGCAGCACTTCCTGTATTTACTTGTTTGCCTGTTACACTAGTAAAAACAGTTCCTGCCAACCTAGAGACAGCTTGAAATAAATATTGCCACATTCGAATTGAGGTCATGATAGAAGATTCATGTACTTCTTTAATCATTTTTTGTTCTCGTTCTGGAAAATGCAAAAAGCGTGTTGTAATATAGGAAGTAATATCTCCCTCTACCTGAACAACTGTTTGAAGCAAAACTCGCTGCGTTCCGATTTCATGCGCTTTTCGAATAATAGAAACTTGGTCAGGAGAAAGGTTCAAATCTTTTAAGTGATTCAAGCGCATGGCAGGAAATTCATTATCACTTTCAATAGGGTCTTGAGAAGTATTTTGCAAATCTAAAAACATATCAATTACCTGTTGGCTCTGTCTAACAACACGCTCACAAAGCATCACTCGTTCGTTGAGTGCATCTACTTGGTTTTCAGTTAGTTGCACACGTTGCAATTCGACTTTAAATTCATCTCTTTTGACTTCTGCAAAATGCTGGATTTCTAAAAAAGAATTTAGACCAGAGTTCAAATTCTTGAATTCTTTTCTTATCACTCCACTCTCTTCTCCTATACCTGGAGTAACAGGCGAAACGGTATAAGAAGTTAATAACTCACGATAATCTGTTGCTATGTCGTGCAAAACCCAACGATGCGAACGAGGTTTGTCGCACAATAATTGGTCTTTTACGATAGTATTTACCTCTAAACGTAGAAGGTCGTTTGCTAAATTGGTAATAAAATCCTTTTTCATAGAAAAATTCTGCCCTTAGAAATGATTAAAATAAAATAAATTGATTTAAAATTAATCATTATTTATTTTTCTGAATTAAGCTCTCTAAAAAGGTCAATCAGAGAAGCAATTGCCTGTATATTTCCTTGAATAATTTCGTGTCCTTTTTCTTCTTTGTGTGCATGAAAATTACGCATCCACTCATATTCATCACTTACTAGCTCTTTGCTAATATGTGTTGTAATGTCTCCATCAATTAGATTGATACGACTGTTCATGAGTTTATAATCATTGTCTCTTCGTAAAGAAACTTTTTCATCTACATCTACATCAAAATCGCCTACAATGGTCTTGATTTCTAGGTTTGTCAAGTCCACAACACGCTCTTCAACATATTTAATAAAATCTTGGAGTTTGTCCACATTTGTTTTTTCAACACGCTCTACATTTGTGTTAGTTGGAACAACTGCACCACTTCCTCCATTTATTGGATCATTTGAATCTTCTACTGCCATAACTTTTCAAGTTGTGAATTATAAATTGTGAATTATGAAATTTACTGTTGCTTGTGTCCTCACGAGCGAACTATTTATTACCTATCCGAAACGTGTGAACCACCAAAGATTCCACTTTTTCTTTTACATCTTTCGATAGAGTCCAAACGCCTTTCGATGAGTCCATTATCAAAAAGATACTTTATACTCTCATTGTATGATTCAATTGCCTTTGAATAGTGTGCTTCTATTTCATACATAATTCCATATTCGTTATGGATTGTACCCAAATTAACTCCCTCACACTCTAGAGCTTTGCTTAATATTTTTTTCAGCTCGTCAAATGACTTCATAGAAGACAATAAAACAGCATAATTATAATAAACAGGAGGGTAAGCAGGTGAATGTTGTAAAGCTAATTTATAACATTCTTCAGCATTTTTATACTCTTGGAATTTGTTGTGATAAATCCAACCCAAATGATTATATGCCTTACCAAAAGTAGGGTTTTCTCTAAGCATTTGTTGTAACTCCTTTGTAGCTTCACCAATTTTATTCTCTTTGATAATTAAATCAACTTTCATAAAACGCTCGTGTAAATCTGGGTCTGTTTCAAAAATCATAAATTGAATAGTATTTGAGTGTGCATAATAATCAAATTCTGTTTCAAAAACAATAACAAAGTAACTACAAAAACAAAATTTTAGAAATTAAAAAACCTAGAATGTTACTTTCTTCGCTTCTCTGAATTGTAAAAAGTAGATTCTTTATTTTTATAATTCAATTTGTGGGCTACAAGTATTTCAGACTTCCTAGTCTGAATAAATAGCATTTTACTAGTTACACAGACTAGGAAGTCTGTGATACATAACTTGAGTTATTTTTTATCTGATTTGATAACTCAATTTTATGAAACGATTTACACAATTTTTTGCTTGTTTATTTTTAGTATTTTTTATTTGTTTTGTCTCTAATTTCTCTGTTTTTGGACAAACTCAAAATGAGGAAGAAGAGGAAATTATAGAAGTAGAACAGCATCCAGAGGGTTTTTATAAAGATATTGAAATAAGTATTGAAGATGTAGTAAATGAACCTATTGAATCACTTGAAGAAGAAAAAGAAGAAGCTCCTTTTTGTTGTATATTATATATGGAACAAAATGCTGTTTTTGAAGGAGGAATGGATTATTTCAAAGAAGTTGTAAATAATCAAATGCGTTTTTCAGAAACAATGAAAGAAGGACGAGTTTTTATTCAGTTTGTAGTTGAGAAAACAGGAAAAGTATCAGAAATAAAAGTAATAAAAGGTCTATCAGAAGAAAACGACAAAGAAGCATTGCGAATAATGACTTTGATAAGTGAAAATTATAGTTGGAAACCTGCCGAACAGCGAGGCAAAAAAGTGAAAGTTAGAATGAGTATTCCTATTTTTTTTAAAGAAGAGAATACGATTCCAATAGAAATAAATGATTCTTTACAAAATGTATTACTTGATTTATCTTTTCTTGATTCGATTAAAATTCCTGCTGTTGAAATAAAAAGAGAGGAAGAGGAGGAAGAAGAAGTTTTTAGTTTTGACGCTTCTTCTAACCCTATTTTTGAAGGAGGTTGGGGTAATTTTAATGAAATAATTGAAAAAAATTTACAATTTCCCAAAGGAGGAAAAGAAGGGCGTGTTTTACTTTGGTTTGTAGTGGACACAACAGGAAAAATGATAGATTTTGAAGTAAAAGAAAGTCCAAATGAAGAAAATAGTAAAGAAACCTTGAGGGTAATGAATTTGATAAACGAAAGTCACTCTTGGAAACCGAGAATAGATTCTAAGACAGGAAAGAAATATAAAGTGCGATTAGCTATGTTTATTACCTTTAAAAAATAAAATATCAATCAGTATGAAAATTTTGATATGTAGATTTTTAATTTTTTCTCTAGTCTTACTTGTTAATTTTCCTGTTTTTGGACAGCAAAAAGATACTACACAGATAGAAGAAACTAAAATTTATACAATAGCAGAAAACCGTCCTATTTTTGAAGGAGGACAAGATAATTTTTATAAAATCATAAGTAAAAATCTAAAACTAGCAGAGAAATCTAATGTAACAGGTTCAAGAGTTTTTATAGAATTTGTAATAGATACAACAGGAAAAATGACAGATTTTAAAATATTAAAAAGTAATTTCTCTAAAAAAAATAATGAAGGGTTTTTGAAAACTTTAGATTCTATAAGCGAGAATTATACTTGGAAACCTGCTGTTCATAAAGGAAAAAAAGTGTTTTATAGAATGAGTTTGCCTATTATTCTCCGTCTTTCAGAATAAACATAAGATAGATATTTGTCGTTGGTGGGGACACCAACAACGGCTATTTTGCCATTGTCGGTGTCTCCACCGACGATAACTTGCTACTAATTAAGAAATCAGCCAAATTTTATCTTCTTTTGCTCCTTCTTGTGTCCATTCTACCTCTATGTGTTCGGATAAAATAGTATTTACAGTTTTTCCTGTGTAGTTGGGAGCAATTGGTAAATCTCTTGTATATTTTCTATCAATCAACACCAATAAATCTACTTTTTTAGGTCTTCCAAATGCTGCCATTGCGCTCATTGCTGCACTGATTGTTCTTCCTGTATAAAGAACATCATCTATCAAAATGACTTTTTTGTCTTCTATTACAAAAGGAACTTCTGTCATATTGGCTCTCAAAGGCTCGTTTCTTCTCCTAAAATCATCTCTATAAAAAGTAACATCCAGCTTTCCAAAAGGAATTTTTTTATTCAAACGACTTTCTAAACGCTGATGAATGCGCTCTGCAAAGAGTGTTCCTCGTGGCTGAATCCCCAAAAGAACAGTATCAGAAAAATCTGAATAGTTTTCGATGAGTTGTTCACACAGACGGCTTACAGTAAGGTCTAATAATGTTGAAGAAAAAAGTAATCTTTTCATTGTAGTAATAATTGAATTTACTAAATTTCTATATTCTAAAAAAGTTCATCACCAGCCAAATATTCGTCATCTGCAACATCAAAACTCGTTTCTTCTGGCAATGGATAGGCTGCAGAAAAACCTTTTTGTTCTTTAATATGCTTACAAATTCGTTCTACCTCTGGCGTATCTACAAAGGCACATTGCAGACGTAAAATATCCGAGCCATTGGAAAGCAACATATCGCCCTGCCCAACAAGCTGCTCTGCTCCACCAGTATCTAAAATAATCCTAGAGTCAATTTTTGAAGTAACACGAAATGCCATACGAGCAGGAAAATTGGCTTTTATAATACCTGTAACCACATTTACTGACGGACGTTGCGTAGCGACAACCAAATGAATTCCGATAGCACGAGCCATTTGAGCTAGTCTTGCAATTGGTTTTTCGGCTGCTTTTCCTGCAATAATCATCAAATCGGCAAGTTCATCAATAACCAAAACAATATAAGGCAAATAACGATGGTGTTCGTCCAGAAGCTGATGCGTTTTGAATTTTTGATTGTATTCCTTTACATTTCTACAATCGCCATCTTTCAGAAGGTCGTAACGGCTATCCATTTCTCTACAAAGAGCTTCTAATGTTTTGACAGCATCTACCGAATCTGTAACAATTGGTTCTGCATTTGGAAGGTGTGCTAGATAATGTTTCTCTAGTTTTGAGAAAAGTGAAAACTCTACCTTTTTTGGGTCAATCATCACAAATTTGAGTTCGCTAGGGTGTTTTTTATAAATTAACGAAGTCAAGATTACATTTATACCTACTGATTTTCCTTGTCCTGTTGCTCCTCCAATAAGAAGATGGGGCATTTTGGCAAGGTCGGTAATAAAAATTTCATTTGAAATGTCTCGTCCCAAAACTAAAGGTAACTCTTTTCTAGAATGTCTAAAAGATTCGTGTTCTAAAAGCGTTCGAAGAGGAACAATTTCTCTGTTTTTGTTAGGAACTTCAATTCCGATAGTTCCCTTTCCTGGCATTGGTGCAATGATTCGAATACCTAAAGCTGAAAGATTGAGTGCAATATCATCTCCCAAATTTCGAATTTGTGCAATTTTTACCCCTGGTGCTGGTACAATTTCATAAAGTGTAACAGTTGGTCCTACTTCTGCGTGAATTCTTTTTATATCAATCTTGAAATTTTTGAGAGTCTGTTCGATTCTCATTTTTGTTTCATTGAGTTCTCCTTTATCAATTTGATGCTTTTTCACAACAGGATTATCTAATAAATCGGTTGGAGGAGTGGCATATTTTGGAAGTTCATCATTCGGATTGTAAGGCGTAATACCTGCATAAAGAGATTTTCCATCTTCTTCTTCTATTAGCTCTTCGACATTCTCGCCGTACAAATCTTTTACTCTACTGACAGAAGGAGGCATTGGCAAATCCAAATCTAGCTCTTCTTCTTTTTCTGAATTGGTGTTTTGAACTTCTTCAATTTCTTGATTTTGAGTTGTTGTGTTTTCGTCTTCTCTTTGAGTGTTCTGTATTGTATTTTCTACTTTTTCTTCTGAAACTTCCTCTTTTGGTGTTTTGGTAGAAGGAATATGAATAGCAAAAGGATTGTCTTCATTTTCTGTTTCTTTTTCCTTTTTTTCTGTATCAGAAATTCCGAAATCTCTAGCTGATGGAATGAAGAATCCGTTTTCATCTTTTTTGTCTTCTTCTTTTTTTCCGTCTTTTTTATTGAATTTACTCTTACTATTTGCTTCTTCTTTTGCTTTTTGTATTTCGCTCTTTAAGTCATTTTCTTCTTTTCCAAACTGTTCGTTTTTGAGTTCTTTTTGAGGAAGCTGTCTATTGAGATTATCTTTTATCTTGGTGTTGCTTTCAAACGGATTTTCTTGTTTTCTAGCTTCTTTTTTAGACTCTTCTTTGTTTGTAGCATCAGTAGTATTACCAAACATTTTATCAAAGAAAGATTGTTTTTTCTCAACTTTTGTATCGTCTGTTATTGTTACATTTGGCTGTTTTTGCGTAGGGTCTATAACCTCTATATTTTGTTTAGAAGAAGAACTTTGAGTTTGATTATCTTCTTCAATTTTATTATCCTCATCAGTTTGAGTTTTGGTTTCACTTGCCTCAATTTCTTTAAAAGCATCAACAGAAGCCGAAGGAACAGGGTTTTGAAGAGTTGCTTTTTGTTTTTGTTCTCTTTTTTCTTTGTCTTTTTTATCAGAAAAGTTAGTATATAATTCTATATTCAGACGGTCTTTTCCAAAGAAATAACCAAAACCAATTAAGGCAGTAATGATAAAAATAGGTGTAAAAATCTGTCCAAAAAGAGCTGAAAGAGCATAACCAATGCCACCACAAAGAAATGCCCAAGCTGTTTGAGTTTCGGTCATATATACCAAATAACCCAAAATAGAACTCATCAAGAAAATCACAAAAAACAAACTAAATGATAGCTCTTTCCAGTTATTAAATTCATACTTTTTTATCAAGACAAGTCCAGCCGTTGTGCCAATAACCAAGAGTAAAAAAGCTCCAATTCCAAACCAACGTTCAATTAAGAAATGAGAAACTATAGCTCCAAACATTCCTAACCAATTTTGAGGAGTATCTTGTGTAGGTGTATCTGAAAAAATCCCTAAAACTAGACTTTGGTCTGCCTCCCCTGTATAAATAAAAGAGACAAAAGAAACTCCCAAAAGCAAAACAAAAACCCAAATACCAATTGCAGAAATTAAATTAACTATTGAAAAAGAATTATCGCTCGTAGTATCTTGACCAAAAGATTGACTAGAAGACGAAAAAAGAGCCTTCATTTTGTTAGAAAATGAAGAAGTAAGGCTTTCTGTATTTCCATTTTCTATTGCTTTTTCTTCTGTTTCTTGAGAAGGATTTTGATTATCGAAAACGGAATCTTTAAATGAATTATCTGCCATAAAAAATGAATGTATAAAATACTGGCTCGTATAAAATTATAGTAATAACTACTTTTAGAAGTAGAACGAGTAACTAACAAAAATAGCAATTTTTAGCATTTTTGCTACTATATTTTATTTTTTTTGCTTAAATTTTTATCAAAAACTCAATTTTTAGAATACTATACCTTCGTTTTTTAAAATTGTGGTAAGTTATCGTTAGTGGAGAAAGCATAGCCGTAAGGTTATTGAGAAATTTCATCTTTTACTCTGTTAGGAGTTATATATTTATTGCATTTTGTGTTAAAAATCTTAAAATTACCAATATGTAGTTCCTAACGGAACACAATACAATTTTTCATTTTCTTTTATCTACTACCAATATAAAGTTCCTACGGAACAGAAAAGCAAATAAATTTTTAATTAAATAATTTAACTACAGTTTAAGATGTTGGTATTTTAATTTGTTTTCTGTAAAAAAAGAAAATGAAAGTCCTAGCTTTTATAGATACAGCTATTTTTTGAGTCTAATAAATACAAAAACGAGTGTAAAAATAAGACCTGCAATACTTGTCATAGAACCTGCAATAGAAGCATTCAGAAAAGAAGCTGTATAATATCCCAAAATTGCTGTAATGATTCCAATAAAACAGGAAAGAAAAAGCATTTTTTTGAAATTCGTTGTTAGTAGGTAAGCTGTTGCTGGAGGAACAACCAAAAAAGAAAGTACCAAAACAGCTCCCACTGACTCAAAAGCTGCTACCGTAGCCAAGGAAACCAAACTCATAAGTGAGTAATGCCAGACTGAAACATTTATTCCAATGGCAGAAGCAAAATCAGGGTCAAAGGTAGTGAGTAGCATTTCTTTATAGAAAATAATAACAAAAGTTAGAATAATCATCAAAACAGAGCCAATCCACCAAGCAGCCTTTGCGCCCAAATTTAGTATTGCCCCCTCTCCCAAATCTACACGCCAAACGTGAAGGGGAACATAAGCAATTTCTCCAAAAAGTACACATTCAGCATCTAAATCAACTTTACTGGCAAAAACTGAAATCAGAATTACACCTAAAGCAAAAAGAGAAGTGAAAGAAACTCCAATAGACGCATCAGTCTGTAATTTGCCTTGTTTGTGTAAAAACTCTATTAAAAGTGTAGTAAAAACTCCTAAAATAGCAGCACCAATCAGCATAAAAATAGAATCGAAACGCTGAACAATCAAAAAAGCAATCACAATCCCAGGCAAAACAGCATGAGAAATTGCATCACCCACCATCGCCATTTTACGTAAAACTAAAAAACACCCTAAAATAGCACAGCTAACGGCAACCAAAATACCGACCAGTATTATCTGAAAATCATTCATTAAAAAAATTGACTAAAAACTTGACTAAAAATAGAATACATAAATTTGTATATTCTACCCTCATTAGTTAAAAATGAGTTACCTATAAAGATAATTCTAACCTAAAAGTTAGATAAATCTAAAACAAATTTACTATAAAGTTTTGATAACCTTTTAAATCAAAAAAAAATGAACTTATTGCGTGTTGTTAGAATGACTTTTGAAGAAAAACATATTCAAGATTTTGTTGATAATTTTGAAGAAAACAAACAAAAAATCCGTCATTTTGAAGGATGTAAACACCTAGAATTATGGCAAGATGCTCACAATCCATGTATTTTCTTGACATACAGCCATTGGGAAAGCGAAGAAAAGCTAAATAATTACAGAAAATCAGAGCTTTTTGGAAAAGTATGGAAAAAGACAAAACAATGGTTTGCTGATAAACCTGTTGCTTTTTCTTCATTTCAGAAATCTTTGGTAGAGTGATAGAATCTGTTTATTGTTGGTGTCGCTTCGCTAAAACACCAACAATGGCAGGGAGAATAATTAGGATAATAAAAAAGGAATAGCATTGTCTAAAATGCTATTCCTTTTCTGTATATTTTAATTTTCAATGATTTTTTATGCAATATTGAATTTACGTTTATTGAGTGTCTTTAATTCTTCTTTAATTTCTTCCTTTTTCAAGTCATTTTCTAAGATAGAAAGGTAAGATTGTAGATTTTTGAGTAATTGTTCAAACTGTTGAAGAAAATCACTGATAGGTTCTGAAACATTACTTTTCATTAATATGCCTAATGAATTGTATGTTGTTTCTACTACTTTTTCTACTTCTTGTGTTTTATGGAACTGTCTTTTTGAATACTCTAAATCAGCATGTTGCCAAGCCCAATTCTTTAGTTTTTCAACAGACTCATTCATTTCTATTAACTTCTGTGTATTGTTTTTGAGAACAATAAGGTTATTTTCGTTTGGATTGGCAAAAAATTCGAATACAACACCTACAAGAGAAGAAATATCAGTAGTATTTAGAGTTAGAGTAGGTTGAGTAGAGTTAAACATATTGAATGAAGAGTTAGAAAAATTATTGAGTATCATAGATAGGTTAAATGCAGGAATTATAATCTCTAACAAATTGAATGTTAGCAACTTAAAACCTTAAAAATTATTTTAAATATTTAGTAGTTGTTGTGAAATTCTGTTTGTATATACGGACACTTCAGAAAAATAGTTGCCATTTTTTTGAGTTTCTAACTAATTCTTACTTTAGTAACACTTACTTTATTTTGTGTCTTATCTCTATTTACTTTTTCTATACTAATGGTCATTTTCTGAACCCATTTTTTCTAGTTCGCTATGTAATACTGTTCTAACCTTCTTTGGAAGTTTACTAATAACAAGCTCGTAAGAATGTCGAATCCAATGTTTGAGTTGTTTTTCTGTTAAAGCATCCTCAAATTCAGAATATATTCCTCCAAAATATACTGTATTCCAATGTTTCTTATTCATGTGATACCCTGCCTTTACACAATCGTATTTTTCACGTAACTCCACAGCTTTCTCTGGATTGCATTTTACATTGAAACTATCAGGTCTTTTGAGATTGATGAGGGCAAACATTTTTCCTTCTACTTTAAACACTAAAGTATCTTCTCCAAACGGTAATCCTTCTGTAACAGCAGGAAAAGAAAGACAAAAATCTCTAAATGATTCTATATCCATAGTATATTAATTTTTAATGAAAAAATTTAATTTTGTTTAGAATTTAAAATAATAATAGTTTTTGTTGATGAAATTCTAAACAAAACTTGCATATTAATAGTATTTATACTAAATTTGATAGTATAACTATTGATTATAGTTGTAAAGCTAACCAAAATATTTTTATAGCTATCATCACGACACACTTTTTAAGTCATTGTATATGTAGCAATTCATTATACTTTATTAAATTAAAGTTAGACAATTAAGCAGAAAGAGGAAGCAAAAAGCTGTTCCCGATTGGGAACAGCCTTTTTTTTGTTTAAGTAAATTAAACTATTCTTGAAGTTAATTTTTGCATACTGTCTATAAACTTCTTGTTCTTCCACCATCGACAGGAAGATTGATTCCATTTATATAACTTGCTTTATCTGATGCCAAAAACAAAATTGCACTTGCAACCTCCTCAGCTTCTGCAAAACGTTGTGCAGGAATAGACTGTTTCATTTGGTGTGCTGCTTGTTCTTCAGAAATGTTATTGCCCTTAGCTTTGTTTTGAATAATTGCATCTAATCTTGATGTAGAAGTAGTTCCAGGCAAGACATTATTTACTGTTATTCCATATTGAGCTACTTCAAAAGAAAGTGTTTTTGCCCAGTTTGCAACGGCTGCACGTATTGTATTGGAAACACCTAAGTTCTCAATTGGCTGTTTTACGCTTGTAGAAATAACATTGATAATCCTTCCAAATGCTTCTTCTTTCATGAAAGGAAAAAGAGCCTGTACCAATATTTGATTACAGATAAGATGTTGCTCAAAAGCATCTCTAAAAGATTGTAAAGAGGCTTCATGTGCTTTGTTTGGAGGTGGTCCTCCTGTATTATTTACTAAAATATGCGCTCCTTCAAAAGTTTTTGCTTTTTGTATTTCACTAAGGGTTTCTTGCAGAGTTTTGGGAGAAGAAAAATCAGCTACTAAGTAACCATGTTTTTGATTTTTTGGTGTTGGAAGTTCTGAAACTATGTTTTTTAATTTTTCTTCATTACGTGCCAAAAGAATTACTGTTGCACCACTCCCTGCAAAAAGTTGAGCTGTTGCAAATCCAATTCCCTGTGTACTTCCTGCTACTAAGGCTATTTTGTCTGTTAGGTCTAAGAGCATTTATTTATATGATTATTTTGGTTTATTTATCTCAAATCCGAATACTAGAATATCATCAATTTGTTTATTAGTATAACCTATCCAATTTTTGAG
Source organism: Bernardetia sp. ABR2-2B (assembly GCF_037126435.1). Classification (GTDB taxonomy): domain Bacteria; phylum Bacteroidota; class Bacteroidia; order Cytophagales; family Bernardetiaceae; genus Bernardetia. The sequence continues at coordinate 2,622,309 of NZ_CP147020.1, forward strand.
TGTATTTTTTAAAAAATCTTTTTGTTCTGAAAAAGGTAGTTTCGAGGCTTCTGAAAGAACTTCTCTAAAACGCTTAATCGTAAACTTTTTATCATTATCTCCTCCGAATTGGTCTTGAAAACCATCTGTAAACAAATAGAAACTTGTTTTTTGTGTAATATCTAATGTATGATTAGTAAATGCTTTTTTGTTGTGTTGATTCTTAATAAGGTTTCCACCAACAGACTGTCGGTCTGCCTTTATTGTTTTTAACTCTCCATTTTGAATATAAATAAGAGGATTTCTAGCTCCTGCATATTCCATCACTTGAGTTTCTAAATCATAAACACAAAAAGCTGCATCCATTCCATCCCGAATTTGTGTATCTGTTTGGCGAAGCACTTTTGTAATTCCTTCATCTAATCTATCTAAAATATGAGCAGCCTTAGTTACCAATTTTGATTCTACAATTTCGTTTAATAAATCATTACCAATCAAAGACATAAATGCTCCTGGAACACCGTGCCCTGTACAATCAATCGCACCAATGACTATTTTATTATTGATTTTCTGAAAATAATAAAAGTCTCCAGAAACAATATCTCTAGGCTCAAAAAACACGAATGAGTTTGGTAAAACACTTTTGATTTCTTCCAAACGAGGTAGCATCGCTTGTTGAATACGTTTTGCATAATTTATACTTGCAGTAATATTATGATTTTTCTTCTCAATGACTATATTTTGTTCATGTAGTCGTTCAAGGTTTACTGAGAGTTCTTCATTAACTACATTTAGTTCTTCGGTTCGTTCTACTACTCGGTCTTCTAATCGTTTATTTTGTGTTTCTACAAACTCTCTATGTTCTTCTGATGTTTTTAGTAGCTTTTCTTGTGTTTCTACTTGTTTCTGTTTGTAATAATCTATTTTGGCAGCTAGGGCAACAGAAAGCAAAACCATTTCAATAGCAGAGCCAAGTAAAATTCCACTTGATGTAAAAGTGTTGTAAGGAATTATTCCAGCTCCTGATAGAACAAATAAAACTACACCTACCAAGTACCAAGACCACGCTAAAATGATATACTTTGCAGGTTTATACCCCACATAATAAACGTAAATAGCAGCAGCTAATGAATTGATAGCAGAAATGCCCCCTGCAATTTGATTGATAGAAGAAGCAACATTTTTTAAACCTAAAATATTAGTAACACCAGCTAAGATAAAAATCCCTAAAACAATATTAAGTGTAATGTGAAAAAACTTTGAATGTTTTTTAGTATGAAGGAAGTTAATTAAGAATAAGGCTGCAAATACTCCAGAAAGAGCATAGAAAATAGGGGCATAAAAATTAACGACAGGAAAAGCAAACCATAAAAATTCAAATCCATGACCACGTATTTGTGCCATTGCAAACCCGAAAGAAAGTAAGTATGCTACATAAAATAAATATCCCTTTTCTCTAAGAGTAAAATAGACAAAAAGATTATATAGAAACATGACCAATACAAAACCATAATAAATACCTTCAGCAATATCTACCTTATGATCTCTTTCAAAATAATACTGTAACGGAGCAATACGAATAGGAGCTTGAAAATAGTTGCTCTCTCCACGAGCATAAATTGTAATAGGTTTATTGGAGTCTAAATAGAGAGGCACAATAAATCTATCTGTTTGAATTATACGTTGAGAAAAAGGTGTTTTTTCTGCTAAAACTATTTTTTTGTATGTGATTTTGCCTTTCTGTGTGTTCTTCTGAGGTATATAAAATTCAAAATCTCCATGTCCACTACCAATTTCTAAATACCACTTTTTAAGATTTGTTTGATTGTGGACAGGTATCTTTAGCCAAAAACCATCTTTATCATCATTTACAGTAATTACTTCTTTACCCTCTATTTCAAAATCAATATTTTGAATTGAATTAATTGTTTCTGCTTTCTGATTTTTTTCTCTAAAAATTCCTATTTTTTCTGTAAGGGTATATTCCTTTGTAGAATCGGAAAGAAGCGTAGTTGGAATAGATTGTCCAAAACTAGACGCCATAGAACATAAAGATAAAATAAATAGCACGAAAACTAAAAGGTGCTTATTTATATAAAATGTATTTATATGTTGTTTGTTTTGCAATGTAGTAATAGTGTATAGACTAGAATAAGTGCTTTAATACAGCTAATTTAGTAAAAATAACTTTCTATGAAGATTAAATTATCGAAAAATTAGAACTTTTGACAGAAAAGTAACGAAAAAAAAAAAACAGTCATATATATATACAAAAAATCAATAATTATGTTGATATAATTTCCATTCTTTATTGTGATACTCTATTGAAGTAAGGCTTTCTACCCAGTCTCCTGAATTGAGGTAGTTAATTTGTTTTCCCTCTTTTTCTATACGTTTGATGATAGGATAGTGTAAATGTCCACAGATAATACTATCATATCCATTTTTGATAGCTAGAGAAATTATCTCCTCTTCAAACTTAGTGTTATTTTTTAGAAAACGTTTGGATTTGTTTTTTAAATATTTTGAAATAAAAACTTCTTTCCTTACTAGCTTCCGAATCAAAAAATTAATAGCCTTATTCATCAATATAACACTTCCATATCCATTTGCTCCCATTTTATTTAGTAATCTTATTCTAGCTAGTTTTCCATCAAAGGCATCTCCATGAAAAATAAATATTTTTTGATTGCCAATCTCTAGTTCTAAATCATCTGTAATGGTTATTCCAGCAGCTTGGAAACCTATAAATTTTCTAAAGATATCGTCATGATTTCCTACTATGTAATACGTTTTTATTCCTTTTTGCACCCATGCCAATACTTTTTGAATTACTTGAAGATGAGAGTTAGGAAAATAAGATTTAGAAAATTGCAATACATCTATAATATCCCCATTGAGTATAAGTGTTTGAGGTTCAATGCTTTCTAAGTAGTTGAGTAAATCTTTTACCCTTGCACCATACGTACCCAAGTGGATATCTGAAAGAATTACGATTTCTACTTTACGTTTCATGTAATCAAATGATAAGTTGCTTTATAATTAAAGTATCTAATTTTTATTTTTGGAAAAGAATAGAGAAATAAGATGAGTAGAAAGTCTAAAAGCATTAATAAGTATTCAAGAATTATCAGAACTCAGAACCCTTGTTAATGCTTTTACTTTTTTAATATCATCTTTTAAGCAGTTCTTTTTACTACTTCTTCAATATGTTTGGCATCAAGTGATTGTGCTTGCCATGCTTCCAAACGTTTGTCCATTATTTTAAACCAAAGTGGTGGTATAAGTGATATCAAAATCATTACAGGGTAACCAAAAGGAAGTTGTGGACTCTCATCAAAGTGTCTTAATACTTGATAAGGGCGTGCTGCATAAGCATGGTGGTCAGAATGCCTCTGCAACTGAAAAAGAAGCCAATTACTTACCAAATGATTAGAGTTCCAAGAGTGTAAAGGATTGACACGTTCATAACGACCTTTTGATATTTCTTTTCTTTGTATTCCATAATGTTCTATATAATTAACAGCTTCTAAAGACGAAAATGCCATAAAACTCTGTGCAAAGAAAAAGATAGGAACTAGCCATGCAAAAGCTCCACTCGTAATACTAAATATAGTCACAAGTGCTGTTAAGAAAAGTAAAGGGAAAATAATGTATTGTAACATTTGATTATGAATAGGATTCCAAAGTGATAAATTAACACGTTTGAGACGACGTTTTTCTATATTCCAAGCACTTATCCAACCTCCTATTACAGATTGAAACCAAAAAGTATAAAAAATTTGTCCTTTTCTACTTGTCGCAGGGTCATGAGGAGTAGCTACATTTACGTGATGTCCTTGGTTATGCTCAATATAAAAGTGCATATAACAGACTGTCATTAAAGTTAGTTTGCTGTGAAATCGACCTATTTTATTTTTCTTATGTCCTAATTCGTGAGCCACATTGATTCCTCCAGTTGTGAATGTCATCACACTCAGTACAAAACCGACCATTTCTATAGGAGTAAGTAAAAACTCTGATGCTATATAAGAACCCCAAACAATTAGTGCTATTTGGATATACATTAAAACATATAAGATTGCATTAAAGAAACCTTCATTAGAAATCTCATCTATATCATCATGACTGATATTATCATGATCTTTGCCTATAATTTCATCAGCAATAGGAATAAGAAGATAAGCAAATGCAAATGCAGAAAAATTCCATAAACCACCCAAATGATATCCTAATACAATTAAAGTAGGATTGAGAAAGGCTGTTAAGAAACCTAATTTTTTTAACTTGTTCATAATTTTAAATACATTTTTAATGATTAGAAATTACTGTATAAAACCCTTAATTCATTTTGTAAATCAAGGGTTTAATGAGATTGCTTTAAGCACTACTGCAGAAAAATTTAATTAATTGGTTTTATCAAAATGAGCAATAATGTGAGGAAAAACATCTTTGTAAGCATTGTTTCCAATGATACAGTCTTGGTGTCCATAACCTTCAATCAAACAACGTGTATATTCTTGTTTTGGGTTGAGTTTTTGTAGCCTTTCTTGAGATTTTTTAGTTGCTTTAGGATTAAAAACCTTATTGTATTCTCCGTGAATAAAACAAATTGGAATATTTAATCTTTCCTTTGCATGTGGAAGATATGTATCTTCTCCTTTTGCATTTCGAATTTCTTTTTTAAGAGCAAAGGTATTGAGTTGCTCATAGGTAGTAAAGTTAGCTACTCCAAACATCTCATGGAAAGCCTTGAATGTATTTGGGTTTATATTTTTCTTTTGATACAGTTTAGAAAACATAAATGTTACTCGATTGGCGATAGGGTCTTTTGTACCTGCACCAATAACAGTAGAATATATTCTCACACCAAAATTTAATAGATTATCCCAAAAGCCTGCATCACTATCTGTATAGGCAGTAATTCTTTTTCCACCTATTTTTTTCAAAAGTGTAGGTACTCTTGCTAGTGCTTTGAGTTTAACTTGTGTGCCCCCAATAACATCTGTTCCCACTTGCATACAAAGTAATGAACGAACTCCCTTTAAGCCTCCCATGATTGCCATAAGTGCTGTAAGTGTTCCGACACAATGTGAGAGAATTTGTAAATTTTTCTTTTGAGTAATTTCCAAGACTTTTTCCACAGCAGCAGGGTAATCTTTGAGAGCAATATCATCTGCTGTACACTGGTCGAATGAGCTTTCTAATTCTATGCTAGTTCGATATTCCATTATCCAAACATCATAATTATTTTCACAAAGGTATTCTACCATATTTTTTTCAATCGTATCAATCTGAAAAATCTTTCCAGAAACACTAAAACCATGAGAGAGTAATATCGGTCCTTTTGTTCCTCCTTGATAACGAGTGAGTTTTAAATTCAAACCATCAGAAGTTGTGAAGTCATGAAAAGTTGGAGCAGGAGCATGGAGTTCTCTTTTTTTCCGTTCTTGCGTACGTGCGTTATAATTTTGGTTTGGAGCAAGTACCCCTCCATACGTTTGAAAGATAGACATAGTAAAGAAATTTAGAAATGTATATAATGCTTTAGTTTTTTGAGAAATTTTTGTGGTATGTAAGGCTCGCATACTGTAAAGTTGCTTTATAAATTCGCTTACAAAAATACGAATGATACCTTTTCCTGCTACTTTTCCTTTAGCAGAGTCTCCTTCATAAATAGTTACATGCAACGTTGTGGTATCTTTCCATGCCTTCCATATCGCTTTAGGTTGTATGATTTTGAAACCTTCAAAGAAAAATACTTTTCCGTCGTGATCAAAGAGCTTAGAAGTATAGCGCATATATTTAGTTTCCATCTCTTCTTTGCTCTCCACAAAAAGTCCAAACTTTCCTCCAAGTATTGTAAAAGGCTGATCAGAAAGTGTTGGAATGGTCATTGTGCCAATAAATGATGAACTATGATTTTTATCTTTTACCATAAACTCTACATCGTTACAAATTATGGTAAGTGTAGTACTGAGAATTGATTTTTTTTTCTTTCCTTCTTTATAGGCTTTCTTATAATCTTCTTTTTCTGATGTAGAAAAATACCCTTTCATTGTTTCAGTAAAAGAAATGCCTAACTTATTAGAAGTATCACTAATCTCAGCTTTGCTTGAAGGTGTTGTTTTTACTTCTTTTTCTAAAAAAGAAACTTGTGTTTGTTCGGCTTGCATACCTTTTGCCTTAGAAAAAATGGTTTTAGAATATACCTTATTAGACAAAGTTTCCGTATATTCTTTCTTCACAAGGTTTTCTTCTTGTATTTCTTTCAAGTCGATTTCATCAATTTGTTTTTTTGAAGAATTATTTTCTACTTTATTAGTAGTTGGTAATTCTTTATTTGCTGTAAAGATATATGGAATTTCGCCCCAACCTTTTTCCTTTGCCATAATTCTACAAATTCGTTCTGCCAAAGCTGAAATGGTAAGTAGGGGATTTGAACCCAAAGAACGAGGAAGTATTGCTCCATCTGCCACATACAGATTATCATAAACTGCTTTTCCCTCTTCTGAGGAGAATACTTGCCCTTTGTGATTTACGACACCTTTCTGAGCTTCTTCGCCCATAGCACAACCACCCAATGGGTGTGCTGTAGTGGCAACATACTTAAAAAACTTATTCCAAGTTGGGCTAGGAACATAAGTACCTCCTAATGTCTTGGTATGCTCGTGCATTCGTTCATTAGCTAACTTTTGGTTTTCATGTGTTCGGATACTTTCCCATTCCATATGAAGGGAATTATTTTTTAAAGATAATACTCCACCTGCATCGTCGTGTCCCATTACAAGTAGGGTTTGTGTATTTTGAGTTGCTCCCTTATGAGTACCCTGTAAAATGGTCTGCCATCTTCTTTTTATTTGATGAATATCTATTTTGCTATCACGTACACCTGTTGTGGCAGCAAAACCACTTACTGTAAAAGGTAACCAACTAGACATTATTTGGGCAATAGTACCTTCTTCCATAAGCATTTGCTGCTCTAAGTTTTCTGCATCTTTGATATCTATAATTCCTGTGATACTCGGCCCTACTGGATCTTTTGAGTTAGGCTTTAAAGTTGAAATGCCGTTTATTTCGACTGAGGTATTGTATGCTTGAGACACAGCATCTCCATTACCTGAAAAATGCTTTCCTATTTGATTAGAAACTTGTAATCCTTTTTGTTTAGAACGCAACATAATTTCAGTAGAACCTAATGTTCCTGCTGCTAAAATCACTGTTTTAGCCCTTACAAACATATTTTTGTGTGTTGCATCTGTTTCCAAAATATCAAAATGAACCACCCACTCTGTTTGATTTTTTTCTACGTATTGAACAGATGTTTGTGTAAAAATAGATGCACCATGAGTTACTGCATCAGGCAAATAATTTATCATGGTCGTGTTTTTAGCTCCTTGATTACAGCCCATACTACAATTTCCACACATATTACAAGGCTTTTGTTCTACTCCTACATGATTTTTCCCATTAATATCAAAATTCACATTGATATTTGCTAATTTAAAAGGTAGGTTTAGTTTTCTAGCTGATTCTTTAAAAGCCTCTAATTTTTTGAGTTTTGGAAATGAGCTAGGATAAGGATTGGGTTTTAACATTTGAGTAGCTAACTCAAATCCTTGATTCAAATCACTTTCTTTATAGTGTACCTCTTCTCTTATTTCTTTTGGGAAAGTCTCATCTTCAAGAACCCAGTTTTCTGGACGAATAGACACATTTGCATTTACAAGAGAGCCTCCACCAAGCCCACAGCCTTTGACTACATTTATATCTTTACTTGCCCAAAAATCATACAACCCTGTTTTTGAACCCAAATGAATATCTCCATAATGAAGTTGTGTATGAGGAAGTGCTTTGGATGAAGAGTCTGGAAACTCACCTGTTAAGTATTCTTTACCACGTTCTAATAAACAGACTTTTTTTCCTAAACGAGAAAGGCGTGAGGCTGCGATAGAACCTCCATAACCAGAACCAATAATAACAACATCGTAGTGAGGTTTGATATTGTCAATAGACTTGGATAAACGTTTTCTTTTCATTATTAGGTCATATCAATTTTTAATGTAAGGATTAAGATACTTCAAAGGTAATGCTTTTTTAAAAAAAATAAAACTAAATACTTAACTTTTTATTAAAAAAAATATCACAAGTAATTATAAATCAATTATATAAGTAGTGATTGTAAGAATCTAAATAGACAAAATTAAGAAGTGATTTTTTAACAAAAAAAATTTTTTTTATTTTTAAATCAAGGTGTTTTATATATATATATATATAAGTATTTCAATAAATGTAGATAATTATCTTTTGATTGATAGACTCACAACTCGTGTTCAGTCTGATCTACTGTATCTAACCTACTTTTAGCTAGGTCAGTCAAGAAAGAGAAGTATCAAGTAGTATTTGTATATATTGTAAGAATAGTATTAGACTAAACTCTCTATCATTTTCTAAAATTTGGGTAAAAATTATTATCCTTGTTAAAACTTAACACTCTTTTAATACTGATACAATAGTTTCACTTTTTGAAACCCTTTTAGCTGCTTTTAGCAAAAAAAATGATTTTTTTTGAGTTATAATTTATTGATTTACAGAACCTTGGATTATTGTGCAACTTTTTAAAATCACTATTTTCATAATAAAACATCACTTTTATACTGTCATTTTAACAAATCCCCAAATATTCTTTTTTTTATTAAATTTTTCACAAAATTATTCAGCTATTTCACTCAAAATGAGAGATTTAGCTGCTTACATACATAATTTTGTAGTCTCAAAAATACCTCGTACATTTGATAAGTGCTTATTTTTTACCAATTAAATTTTTAAATATACTATGGCAAACGTAATGGATTCTACGAAGGAAATGTTAGATTTTTGGGCAACTACTCAAAACAAAATCGTGGAAAACTGGGTAGGCTCTACTCGTCAGCTCCAAGAAGCTGCCAAAGAAGGCAAAGTAATGGAGCAAGCTACGGACATGTATAAAAATTGGTATGACAACCAAAAAAGTATCATTTCTGAAGCAGTAGAAAAAGGAAAAACAATTTCTTCTGACACTATGCCAGAACAAGTAACTCAACTAATGGAACAACAATCATCACTTTCTAAAAAGTGGATGGATACAATGAGTGAAATGGCTGACCGTCAGATGCAAATGGTTCAGATGACTAATACAAACGGTCAGAATCCTATGAACATTCAAGAAAATGCAACAAAAGTGCAAGAAATGATGACTAGCTCTTACAAAACTTGGTTAGATTCTACTACCCAAATGATGAATGAGAGCAAAAAAATGATGACTTCTAATCCTGCTTTCAAAGCAATGCAACCTATGCAAGAAGCTTTTGAAAACATGACTAAAGGAGCAAAAACATATTTCGATGCCTACGAAATGTGGAAGCCATTTATGCAAATGACTGAAAACAAAAATTTTGATGTACAACAGTATTTCAAAATGATGAATATGGACAAATTGCAAGAAATGGCAAAAGGAATGTTTGCTCAAAATCCTTCACAGTTTGGATTTGCTAATTTTAGCCAAATGAGTGAACAAATGAACAAAATGGTTGAGCAATATCGCAATACGATGACAAACAACCCAATGTTCGCTCCTTACAAAGAAATGATCGAAAAATTCTCTTCTATGATGCCAACAGACATGAAAAACTTTGACATGTCTAAAATGATGGAAAACATGAACATGCAAGACATGAACATGATGAACCCTCAATTTGGTAAAGAAATATATGAGCGTATGGAAAAAATGTATGCTCCGTTTTATAAATTAATGCCTCCAAGCAAAGAAAAAGAGTCAATCAAACTTTTCTCTCAAATGCAGACTATTCTTTTTGATTACCAAACTAAAATGGCAGATATGAATGCTATTATTGGTAAAACAGTAAAAGATAGTTCGGAAGAGTTTATGACTAAAATGTTTGAGGCAGCAAAAGACGGAAACGTAAATACATACAATGAGTTCTATATGAACTGGCTCAATCACTTAGAAGGAAATATGATTGATATTTTCAAAGGCGACGAATTTTCTAAATTACAAGGCGAGGTTTTGGCTCTTCAATTAGATTTAAAAACAAGCTTCAACAAAGGAATGGAACAAGTTCTTTCTCCTTATCCTGTAGTTTTGAATTCTGAAATTGATGAACTTGCAAAACAAGTACACGCATTGAAGGCTCGTATTCGTGAGCTAGAAAACAATGCAGAAGCTACTTCGTCTGCAAAAGCACCAGCATCAAAAACTGCTGCTACAAAAACAACTACAACTCGTAAAAAAACTACAAAATAGTTTTGAGTTGAATTGTAAAAACCTAAATCATTCTGAATTAGAGTAGTTATTCAGCATGTGAATAAAGTTTTTTCAGTAAAACTTTATTGTAAGTGAAATCTAACATTTCCTTCAAGCAAAACCCTGACTTCATAGTGGAGTTGGGGTTTTTGATAAAAAAAAGATTTTTAAATTGTATATTTATATCAATACAAAACATAAAGTTCTAATACACACAAACTAAATTTTATTATGGCAAATCAAAAGCACGAGAATACGCAAACGAACGTATTTGAATCTTTTACAAAAGAAATTACAGACCAAACTGAAAAGCTCGTAAAAGGTTATCAACTTCTAAGTGATGTAGAAGAAATTGATGTCGCAACAGCAGAAAAAGAATTAGTTTGGGAAGAAGATAAAGTAAAACTATATCGTTATTCTTCTTCTAAACGCAGCCTAAAAACACCTTTATTGATTGCTTATGCACTCGTCAATCGCTTTGATATGATGGATTTGCAATCTGACCGTAGTTTTATCAGAAATTTGCTTGATAGTGGCATTGATATTTATTTGATTGATTGGGGCTATCCTTCTCGTGTAGATAGATATTTAACAATGGAAGATTATATTAATGGTTATATCAATTCTTGCGTAAATTTTGTAAGAAAAGAACATTCAGTTGATAAAATAAACTTGCTTGGTGTTTGTCAAGGAGGTACATTTTCTACTATTTATACGGCTCTTAATCAAGACAAAATCAAAAATTTGATAACGCTTGTTGCTCCTTTTGATTTTGATACGGATGATGGTCTTTTGTTCAAATGGTCAAGAGATTTGAATGTAGATAAAGTAGTAGATGGAAATGATGGTCTTGTACCAGGGGAGTTTTTGAATATGGGTTTTGATATGCTCAAGCCACTTAGTAAGTTCAAAAAAATGGCAACCATTACAAATATGATGGAAGACAAAGGTAAAATGATGAACTTCTTGCGTATGGAACAATGGGTAGGCGATAGTCCTTCACAAGCTGGAGAATGTTATCGTAAGTTTATCAAAGATTTATATCAAGAAAATAAACTTATAAAAGGAGAGTTTACATTAGGAAAGAAAACTGTAAATCTCAAAGATATTAAGAATCCTATTCTGACTATTTATGCTTCTTCAGACCATTTAGTTCCACCTTCTGCAACTAAGCCATTGAATGATAATGTAGGCTCAAAAGATAAAACTTTATACGAATTTCCAGGTGGACACATCGGAGTTTTTGTAGGTGGACGCTCTCAAAAAGAATTAGCTCCTAAAGTTTCGGAGTGGCTTAAAGAACGTGATTAAAAAATAATTCATTTCTATCACAAAAAGCATTTATTCTATTTTTTGGAATAAATGCTTTTTGTTTTTATATCTATAATTTATCAAAATACTTTTCTGTTTTATCAGAGCTTAAACCTAGAGTTTAGTTTTCGTCTTCATACCTATTTGCATTCTCTTTTTCAGATATTTCATTAATTCTAGGCTGCAATATCCAAAGCCCCACAGGAAAAAACCAAAACATAAAAAACTCGCTCACAAAATCCGAAAACTTTACTTCTCTTTGTAACTCAACTGTTTTCAGCGTCTTTGCAGTAAAATACATCGTGTAGAATATTCCAAAAATAGACAAAATATGTAATATCAAAAGAATTGGTGTTAGCCATTCCATAGGTATTTGAGGTAAATCTTGTAGTAATGCTTGAGGCTTTATTTTACTTATTGAAACAAATATAAAAACACAAAATCCACTAACGTAAAGCAAAGGAATAATAGAGAATGTTCTGAATTTTGTAGTTTTCATTTCTACGGTTGTTGGCACTACACTTTGGAGACCGTTAGCAACTGACCAAAACCAGCTAAAAAGTAAGGACGTAAAAAGTACGATTATTAATGGAAAAAACTTTATGATACTAAATACTTCAAAAATTTTCTTTGGGTCTGGAGGTGTTCCATCCTTAAGCATCGAATATATAATTACTCCTATTGTAAGAAATAAACCCACAGGAACTCCCACCAAAAGGAAAAATAATTGCCAATGTTTTGCTTCTAATATTTTATTTATCATTTTGTCTTTAGTTTTAAATTGATGTTTAAATTATGGGAGGTTACTTTTATTTTAACTCAAATGTTTGCATTATTTCTTCCATTTCAACAGCATATTTTTCAAATTCATCTTCTTTGGCTGTGAAAGTAAGAACGTATGCTTTATTATCTTTTACAAAGCAATATTGAATAAATTTTAAATCAGAATTATTCACATTGGCACTCAAAATCATTTTATGAAATTCTGAATTTTTATCTTTTATTCCTTCACTTGAAATGAGTTTACCATTATCTTTTATTTGACTTTCTGATAATTTTACAAATTCATCCAAACCAAAATCTGCTTCCAAATCTTGTATTACTAAGTTGATATTTTCAACAAAATCATCATCCAAACCTGTCTTTTCAGTAAATAACAAAAACTTAGTACCCATTTGTCCGCTTTCATCTAATTTTAGATGAGAAGGGTATGAAATAGTATATCCATCTTTATTTATTCCTTTAGTCGTTTTTTCTACACTTGACTGGCAGCTTACAAATTGAAAAATAACGCATGTACCCATCAAAATAAATAATTGCCAATGTTTTGCTTTTAATATTTTATCTATCATAACTAATATCAATTTATTTTCTAATAGGAGAATAGTATAAATATACACTATTTTAGTTGAAAATTTCTTTTGAGAATATATTTTAACAAATAGAGCTATATTAAGAAAAGATTCTTTCGTTGTTTCATTCTACCAAAAAGCCAAGCTTTAGACTTATAATCAGTAAATCTAAATAAATAAAAAGAGCTACATCAGCTCTCTGACCCAAAAGGCAGAAAAACAAATGTAGCTAACTTGTTTTTTGAAATTCTATGAATTAAGCATTTACCATAGCTTCTTTTTCTACTAGATAACGTTCTGCATCAAGAGCAGCCATACAGCCTGTACCAGCAGCCGTTACAGCTTGACGATAAATTTTGTCTTGAGCATCCCCAGAAGCAAAAACACCTGGTATATTAGTGAGGGTACTATCATTTTGAGTAATCAAATAGTTGGCATCATCCATATCTAACTGACCTTTGAAAATATCTGTATTTGGTTTGTGTCCAATAGCTACAAAAAATCCTTGAACATCAATCTGAAAGGTTTCATTTTTTTGGTTATTGAGAAGACGAACAGAAGTTACATTTTCTCCATCTCCCAAAATTTCTTGTGTTTCTGTATTCCAAAGAATTTCGATGTTTTCTTTCGTTTGAACACGTTGTTGCATAATGTTCGAGGCACGAAGTTCATCACGACGTACAATCATATATACTTTCTTGCATAGTTTTGCCAAATAACTTGCTTCTTCACAAGCAGTATCTCCACCACCAACAATAGCAACTGTTTGCCCTCTGAAAAAGAAGCCATCACAAACAGCACACGCAGAAACTCCTTTTCCGTTGTATTCAGCCTCGGAAGGCAAACCAAGCCATTTTGCAGCAGCACCAGTAGAAATAACAATAGATTCAGCTTCAATTCGGATTCCAGAATCATCATAAGCAACATGAATTCCTCCTTCTTTACTAAGCTCTACCTTTTCGATAACACCATAACGCAAATCTGTACCAAAACGACCTGCTTGTTTATCTAAGTCTTGCATCATTTGAGGCCCCATTACTCCATCAGCGTATCCAGGGAAATTTTCTACATCATTTGTGATAGTAAGCTGCCCACCTGGTTGTTGTCCTTTGTATAAAATTGGTTCTAGTCCTGCACGGGCTGCATAAATAGCTGCCGTATAACCTGCTGGTCCTGAGCCAATGATTAGACACTTTGTTGTATGTACTTCTGACATAATTCTTTATTTTTAGTTATTAATATAAAGGTTTTTTTATTGAGTTAGCTTTCCCTTCTAATTAAGTTAATCTATATAATTTTACTTTAAGTTACAAAAGAAACGATTTTTTATGAGAAATGGTTTTGAATATTATAATTACAGGATTTTTTAATAAAATATTCTGAAACTTTAAATATTACTCTCTCCATTTTTTTAGGAAAGTGAGAAAACTAGCTATTTTATTGTTCTTTACTCAAATTATCAGCGTTTTGCTTCTTACCTACCTTACCTCTTCTCTAATAAAATTGTCAATTCTATCTAAAAATTATCAGTTTCTGTAAAATTCCCTTGATTTCTCTCATTTTTAAGCTGTTTTGGTCGTTTTGCTTTATCCAATAAAAATAGCCTTTTATCTTAAAGTATATTTATGTTTATCGAAAACGAAGGTAGTTTGGCACTTCAAGGCAATTTCTTGCGTGGATTTTGAATAGTATCTATCAATTCTGAGCAATTCTAAAGCAGCAAACTTAAAATAAAGAATGTGATAAGACTTACAAGAATCTCCAAAAGAAATTTATATTCATAACGACCAACTGGCTACACGATTTTTTAATTATTTTCAATTATGATAAACTATATATTCTACAAAACGGAAGAACTATTCTACCAGCTATTTTCAAATAGTAGTCGTTATCGCAAGACTGCCGAAGCAATGAATGCAGAGAACTATTATGAGTTACAAGCTGTTTTAGAATCACATTTGCGTAGAGGATATGGATATGCAGAATTTCAAAATTGGAAAGATGCCATTAGAGAGTTTGAGCAAGTATTAGCCATTCATCCAAATCATACAGAGGCTCTTTTTGGCTTGGCAGTTTCGTTTTATAATCGTTGGTTGGATTATGGAAAAGCAAAAGACAAATATCGTGCAGCAGGTTTGGCTCGTCGTTGTGTGGATAATGAACCACAACATTATAAAGCGATGCAACTTTTAAGTCAGATTTATAAAGGAGCAGCTTTAGAAGAAGCCATGAAGAAACGCTCTTTGCATACCAATATTATGATGGGACTTGTAGGTGTGATGTTTCTTTCAGGTGGATATTTGGGATATAGTTATTTAGAACAAGGAGCTAATCAAGTTTCATTTGCAGATGAACTATTAACTCTGAACAATATTACCCATAATACGGCTAATCTAGCTTTTGATAGGGAAAGTTTGCCTATGCAAGCTACAGGTTCTCTCAAATCAATTACGATTTTGGAAGATGAAGGACTTCATTTGCCCGTAGAGTGGATAATAAATCCAAAGTTTGAAGGATTGAAGCTAGAAGTAGAACAGTCTAAGTTCAAGAATTTTAATGGAGCTTATTCATATAATTTGTTAGCTGACTTATATGTATCTAGTGGTTCAATTTCTAATCTAAAACTCAAAATTGAGCTTTTAGATAGAGATGGAAATGCCATAGCACAAGATGTAGTACAGGCAATAGAAACCTTTGACCCAGTAGCTAGAAAAGGAGAATCAATTCCGTTTCGTTATTTGGAGTACAGAGAAGATTTTGTAGAAAATGCAGCTTTAGTTAGAATACGAGTAGAAAAAGTAGAATATGGTGAGAATACAGAAGTAAATACTGTTCCTTTGAGCTTGGAATGGAATGATATGAGTGATTTTAATCCAAATATTTTACTTTCCGAAAGAGCAAGTAACTTACAAGAAATAGAAGAAAACGAACAAACAGGAACTTTTCATCACTTTGAATGGGAAATTCAAAATGCCACAGAAAAAGGACAAATCAAGCTCTTACAAGCAGAAGTTAAATGGCTAGGACATCAGGGAGAAGTTTTGGATAGCAGAACAACTTATCTAATAAACTCATCTGAACCTACTTTGAAAGCAAATCAAATCCGAAGTATCGGAAGAGCATATCGTTTGGAAGGAGTAAATAAAAAAGATATTGCTAGTTATTCAGTAACAATAAAAGAAATTGAAGACTAATAGACGTTGTTTGTAAGCATACAAATAACAACATAATAATATTCAAAATTAAGGATAGGATAGGATTGAAAATGGCGTAGGAATTTTTCCTACGCTATTTTTGTGCTTTTTATAGAGTAAATCTTACTCCATTGACAAAACTTTAATTTTTTGATCAAATTTAGTTTCACTAGTCATTGGATTATTGAGTATTTTTTTAATTTCTATTAATCCATATCTGAAAAAAGAGTATTCATTATATCCATTTGAACAGACTCTTATTTTTGTTTTTTTATGTTTCCATTCTCCTACTTTGTAACACCAAACAAAGGCAATGGAACACAAAGCAATTAATTTAGCTATTTTATTTGGTTCTGTTAATTTTGTATTTTCTAAGTTAAAACCTTGTGATTTTAGTGCTTTAAACAACGTTTCGATTTCCCAACGTTGTTTATAAATTTCAAAAATATTATCCAATAAAACAGGTGATGCTAAATAAATATATCCTTTTTGTGTTCGACTTACAGATAAATATACCTCTGCTTCATTGACTACAAATGTTCCATCTAGTTGATAGGTTTCTGAAATCGAAAGCCCTCTACACCATGCTACAATAGACTTTGTTTTCCCTTTTCTAGTAGCTTTAAAGTTAGATTTTATACGCATTACAAAATCAAATTTTTTTGTAGCTAAATAGAAAAACCATTTTTTACCTATAAACTCTCTATCTGCTACAAGAGCAGTAATAGATAAATTAGGAAATTGATTTAAGAAATCTTCTATCAAATCAATTCGTTGTTGAGTAGCTGAATTTCCTGTCCTCGAAAGTACAGACCAACAAAGAGGAATAGATACCCCTTTATGAGCTGCTGAGAGAAGCAAAATATTAATATGCTCTTTTCCAACTTTCCAATTCGTTCTATCCAAACACAGTACGATATTTTCCCATTGTTCAATGCCTTCTAAGGAAATAATCAAATTAGTAATTGCTTGAAAATCAAGCTCATAATAATTTAAAAAGCGTTCTATACGACGTAAAGAAGAACTGTATTCTACATTCCTTTCAAACGCAGTTGCAATTTGAATTAAACCTCCTAGACCTACCTTTATAACAGCTATTACAAAAAGACCTATAAATTGAACTCGGGCTAAATGAAACCCTTTTAAATGAGAAGATAAAACACTAACTAATTTTGTAACTTTACCACTAGAAGCATACTTTGCTTTCGCCATAATTGAGAAAATTTTGTGAGAAAAATTTTGTGAGAAACTCAATTATGGCTTTTTTTTATCTAAATTTAAAATCTTTTGTCAGAGGACTGAGAGAGTAAATATTTGTTTATATAGTTTTTGTATATTTTTTTATTAAAAAAAATATACAAAAAATTTCACGGTTATTTTCAATTAGTCTTTTATATCATCAGAAGAGTTTTTTTGATAAAAAAAATAAAATTCTTTAAAAAGTCCACGATTTTTGTTTAATTTTACTTTACAACTATAATAAACTGCTGTTATCGTAATTCATGTACAAACACTACTTTTTTCTGAATTAAAGTAGTAATTGATTTACTCACATTTATTTTTTTACTAAAAAAAATTATGATTATGAAGAATATAGTATTCTTCGGTGACAGTTTGACAGAAGGGTATGGTTTACAATCAAGCCAAGCACCTCCTGCTCTTATCCAACAAAAGATAGATAAGTATGGCTTACTCTATACTGCCATTAATGCTGGTGTGAATGGTGATACTACACATAGTGCTATAATGCGTTTACCAAATGTATTGCAACAACAAGAAGTAGATATTTTCGTACTTGCTTTGGGTATAAATGACCTTTTTAGAGGAATTGCTCCTCAAAAAATGGAACAAAACCTCACACAAATTATCGAACGCACAAAGGCACAATATCCAAATGTTATGATTGTGATGGCAAAAGTAAAAATACCTATTGAGTTACTTATTGGCTTTGGAATGATGGGACAAATTGCTGCACAGTATGCTGTTCAGTACCAGAAAGTCTATGAAAATATAGCCAAAAAATACAATTCTCCTTTGATTACTTCTTTATTGGAAGGCGTAATAGGCGAGGTACACCTAAATCTTGCTGACCGTTTACATCCGAATGCACAAGGTTATGAATTGGTAGCAGACACAATATGGCAAACTATTTATCCAATTTTACGTCAGAGTTACACTAATTAAAACTACTCTTATTTTATACTACTTCAACTTTTATAATTAACTTTCCCTAAAACTATAAATGATAGTAGAGTATAAATGAATTGATTTCGATTTTATAAATGCTCTACTACTTAAAATAATACCCTTTACTTTTCAATGAAAGTAAAGGGTATTATTTTTTTGATAAAGAAATTTTCTTACAAATCTTGCGCTCCAACAATAAATTCAGAAAGGTCTAAGACTTTGATTTCTTTCTCTTTATTGAAGTGTTTTATTCCATCTCCCATCATTGTCATACAGAACGGACAACCCACAGCTACATAATCTGGACGAGCTGCAACGGCTTCTTCTGCACGTTCGATATTGACTTCTTTCTTACCTTTTTCGGCATCTTTGAACATCTGCGCTCCCCCTGCACCACAACAAAGCCCTTTAGACTTGCAGCGTTTCATTTCTACTAATTCGGCATCTAATTTTTCCAAAACTTCACGAGGAGCTTCATAAATATCATTTGCTCTACCCAAATAACAAGAATCGTGATAAGTAATTCTTTTTCCTTTAAACTCTCCTCCTCCAAATTTCACTTTTCCTTCGTTGATTAGCTTTTGAAGGTATTGAGAATGATGAATAACATCATAATTTCCACCTAATTCTGGATATTCATTTTTCAACGTATTGAAACAATGAGGACAAGCCGTAACAATATTTTTGATATTATAATTATTCAAAACCTCAATGTTCATTGCTGCCTGCATCTGAAATGTAAATTCATCACCAGCACGACGAGCAGGGTCGCCCGTACAGCTTTCTTCTGTTCCCAAAACAGCAAAGTTGATATTTGCTTTATTCAAGATACGAATCATCGCACGAGTAACAGCTTTATAACGGTCGTCATACGAACCAGCACAGCCTACCCAAAATAATATCTCTGGAGATTTTCCTTCAGCAGAAAGTTCTGCCATTGTAGGAATTTTTAATGTTTCTTCGCTCATATTTTTTATGTTTATTTTCTCTAGTTCAAGCGTCGACACTTGAACTAGAGAAAAGGATTAAATCTTTATTTTAGAAACTATTGTCAAAGTCAGACTACTGACTATTAGCAAAGTTTTAATTCTAACAAAATTGGATTAACTGATAACTGAAAAGTTACTGGTTACCGTTTTTAAGTTCATCAGCCCACTTAAAGCGTTCTGTTGGAGCAAATGCCCAAGGCGCACCATTATTTCCTACATTTGTTAGCATTGCTTTCCACGCATCAGGAACATCAGCTTCTTCCATTGCCACATAACGACGCATCTCCAAAATAGGCTCTAATGGATTAATGTTTACTGGACAGGCATCTACACAAGCATTACAAGAAGTACATGCCATTAGCTCTTCTTTTGTTACGTAATCACCATACAACATTTTATCATCTGGCTTGTAGTATTCTCCCATTTCGTCCATACGTTCTCCGATTTCATCGGCACGTTGGCGAACATTCATGACAATCTTACGAGGGGATAATTTTTTACCTGTCATATTTGCAGGACAAACATCTGTACAACGTCCACACTGCGTACAGGTATAAGCATCTAAGATATTTCTCCACGTCAAATCAGTAACATCTTTTGCACCAAAAGAAGGGATTTCATCGTCTGCTGCATTTGCATCTGACTCTAGTGTTCCCATCGTAATCTGAACTTCTTTAGTAATAGAATCCATATTGTTCATTTCTCCAGTAGGCTTCAAACGAGTAAAATATACATTTGGAAAAGCAAGGAAAATATGAAGGTGTTTTGAATAGGTTACATAAATTGCAAAGCCTAAAATACCCATAATATGAAACCACCAAGCTCCACGTTCTAATAAGACAAGCTGGGTAGTTGTAAGTCCGTCATAAAGTGGAATCAGTGTTTGACTGACCAAAAAACGAACAGGATTATTTTCAAAAACTCCGTAATGAGCTGCATCAACATTATTTATAACATCAATACCATTTGCCAAATCCATTGCTCTCATTTGCAAGATAGAATCTGTTGCATTCATCGTAAAAAGGAAAAACATCAAGATAATCTCAAAAACTAAGATAAGGTTTGCATCAAGATGCGCCCAACCTTTCATTTCAGGCTTATCAAAACGCTCTACTTTTACAACATTACGACGGATAAGGAAAATAACACAGGTAGCTAAAACACCAAAAGCGAGTAATTCAAAAAAGCCAATCAAGATTTGATAAACAGTTGAGCCAAGCAATGGCGCAAAAATACGGTGTTGTCCTGTAATTCCATCAATAACGATTTCCAAAACTTCGATATTAATCAAAAGGAAACCTGCATAAATAACAAGGTGCATCAAACCTACAAACGGACGTGCAAACATCTTTTTCTGTCCGAAAGCAATCAAAATCATCAGCTTCAAACGTTCGGAAGGATTATGTGCAGCTTT
This sequence comes from Bernardetia sp. ABR2-2B, assembly GCF_037126435.1. Lineage (GTDB taxonomy): Bacteria > Bacteroidota > Bacteroidia > Cytophagales > Bernardetiaceae > Bernardetia. Next base: position 2,643,038 of record NZ_CP147020.1, read on the forward strand.
CCACTCTTTTCCTAATTCGATATTGCGTCGAATATATTTATAGCGCATAAAAATTACACCTGCCGTAACCAAAAGAGCAGTTACGAAGAACATAATTTGAAATAAGGAAGTAAAAATTTCTAATTGTTTCATAAAAAAGGGCTATATAAAAATGAATATCTAATTAAAGTGTATAGTTGTCGTAATTTTTTGTTCTTATTTTTGTTTTAAGTATTGAGTAGGAAACTTCAAAATAAACTTGAAAGTTTTGACAATAGAATTAAATATAGAGAATTGTAAAGACAATAAATAGAACGGAGCAGTAAAACTACTCGGTTTGCATAACAAATTTGCAAAGAAAGAACTGATTTTGATAATTTAGAGATAGAATTAGTTAGTTTTTATATTAATTTAGAATGATTCTATTTTTTTATTTTTCTATAAAACTCTCTTCTAAACGAGAAAAAGTCTATTTGATAATTTAATCAAATAGACTTTTCAGCTTCTTTCAAAACTAGAGTATTAAGAAAATAGTATTTATGAGTTTTGTCTTTTTGAAATTGCTCGTCCATTTAAGTAGAAAGGTATAAAAAAAAAGTTCGAATATCTCTATTCAAACTTTACTTTTTTTAACAAAAAAGTGATTTTTATTTTTTACAGTAAATTCAACTTTTTCATAAAACGATTTTTATAAGAAGCTCCAATCGGAATTGTTTTGCTAGGCATTACTACACTAGCATCTTCAATACTCATTATTTTTGTAAAATTGACAATGTATGAACGATGAACACGTATAAAATCTGTTTCAGGTAATTTCTTTTCTAAGCCTTTCATTGTCGAATGAATAATATATTTACGTTTTTCAGTATTTATGATTACATAATCTGACAATGCTTCGATAAAAAACACATCACTCAAACGCAAACGAACAATTTTGTTATCAGCTTTGATAAATACTTCATCTTGATTCTCAACAGTTACATTTGAGGCTTTTAAATTAGCTTCTGCTTTTCCAACTGCCTTTAGAAAACGAGCGTAGTTTACTGGTTTTACTAAATAATCGGTTACATTGTACTCAAATGCCTCAACAGCATAACTTGCACGAGAGGTAACCAAAATAATTTGAGGCATATCATCAAGTGTCTTCATGAGGTCAAGACCTGTCATTTCAGGCATCTCAACATCTAAAAAAACAATATCAACTTCTTTGGATTTGATAATTGTGAAAGCGTCAGCAGCATTATCTGTTTCTTCAAGTACAGTCAAACTCTCTGTTTTGTTGGCAAAATGCTTTATTACGTTGCGAGAAAACTCATCATCATCTACAATTAGGCAGTTCATATATATGGGGGCTAGTAGTTTTTTACTTAGATTAGGAGTAGGTTTATTTTTCTACATAAATTTATGAGCTTCATTTTTCCTCAAACAAATATGTTAAAATGGAAAGTTAAGCAAAATCATCATCAATTCGTAATTTTTAATTCTTAATTTCTGATTGACTCATATGTTTTTCAAAAAGTAGTTTCATATATTTTCCAACAATATCAAACTCAAGGTTGATTGTATCACCTATTTTGAGTTTATGAAAATTTGTATGTTCATAAGTGTAAGGAATAATAGCAACGCTAAAACTACCTTTTTGAGTTTCATTATTTTTTTCTGAATCGCTTTTCAAACCCGTTTCTGAATCTACAACGGTCAGACTGACACCATTTGTACAAATAGAACCCTTCTGAACCGTAAAATTTCCTTTGTCTTCGTACTCAAAATAAAAACGCCAACTTCCATTTTCATCAATTATCTTTGTACAGATAGCCGTTTGATCGACGTGTCCTTGTACGATATGTCCGTCAAAACGACCATTAGCAGACATACAACGCTCTAAATTTAATTTTGAACCTACTGCCCATTTTCCTAAATCTGTCTTTTGAAGTGTTTCTTCAATAGCCGTTACGAAGTGTCTACTTTTATCTTTATCAACTTTAGTAACTGTCAGACAAACGCCATTATGAGCAACACTCTGGTCAATTTTGAGCTGATTTGAAATTGATGATTCTATCTCAAATAATTGGTTTGTTCCTTCTTTTTTTATGGAAATAAGAGTTCCTATTTCTTCAATAATTCCTGTAAACATATTATGTGTTGAATTGTAATTTTAATTTCTAAGCACGAAAATCCAAAATACTCTATCAAAATACAAATAGAACTTATTTTAGTTAAATTCGTTTACTCAATTAGGACGATAATAATGCTATTTATTTACTCTTAATTTTTTTTAAGCACGTAACAGTTTGTAAACAAACGTGTTATTAATAAAAAACCTTTTTACATCTAATTATTCTATCCAATTAATTTGACTCTTTTTACTTTATATTTTTCAAGATATTATAACTTTATCATAAAAACGAATAAAAGCTATTCTCTTTTACTCTCCAAAGTGAAGAATAGTTTAGTATTTTTTCTATGTCTCACTTTTCTATTTTTTGCTTCCCCTTTTGTTTTTGCAACCAATATTCTAAGTAATACCCTCACTAATACGGTTGATGGGGATAATTTGTTCAAACTCATTGGTAAATCCAAAACAGATCCTTTAGTAAGAGATTTTTTGAATAAGTTAGGAATGAAAGATGAGTCTCTTAGCTCCAATTTCATTTGGACATATCCAAGTAATGGAATTAGAATAGGGTTTTATAAGGGAGATATTATCGATAAAATAATGCTTTATGATAATACATATTCTGTAAATGATAAAAAATTTGAAGCCTACTCTAGCAAACTTCCTAAAAATCTGACTTGGAGAGACACAAAATCTTCTACCATTGTAAAACTAGGAATACCTTCTAAAGACAATGCAAATTATATGGAATATAACAATCTTCCTGTTGAAGTAGTCTTTTATTATACAGGTTCTAGAATAAAATCAAGATTAAGAGGTATCTTATTACGATTCAAAAACTGTATTTCTGGAGATTGTGAAGATGGAGAAGGAGTTTATGTAGAAAGAGATGGTTCTCGTTATGAAGGCGAATGGAAAGACGGAAAAAGACATGGCAAGGGAAGTCTTGTATATACAAATGGTGTAACGAAAAAAGGATTTTGGGAAAATGGAAATTATAAAGGACAAGATTTTTTTGAATCGAATGGGTTATATGACCTTTTGGGAAAGCATAAAGATAGTGAAGAAGTAAAATCAGCTAGTAGCAGACAGAAAAAAGGGTATCAACAAATTCATCTTGCTTACGACCATTTTCAGTATGTTTTTAATAATAATAAACTACGCTTTTATTTTAATGATTATGGCTATTTATATAAAGTAGCTGTCAATAAATCAGGATTTGGAGAAGTCTCACACCCTCTAACTGAAAAAGTAACTCCTTATTCAGACCAAAACTATGTTGCCTATATAATGGGTTCTCCTTATAAAAAATACAATTACAGAACAGGATCGACGTGGCTTTATAAAGATAAAAAATTTGATTTACGTATTCGTTTTACTAAAAACGGAATTATGGACGGAATTGATGTAACAGTAAATGACGAGGATATTTTAGTAAATGCTGAACAAGGAACTTGTAAGACTGGAAACTGTAAAGATGGCTTTGGAGAGTTAATATCTGAATCTGGAAGATATATAGGAAAGTTTAAAGATGGAAAATTTGATGGACAAGGAACAATGTATTATGCTTCGGGTGGATATTATAAAGGCAGTTTTTCGGAAGGAATGCGTGATGGACGAGGAACTTATATTTGGTCAGACAATAGCAAATACATAGGAAATTGGAAAAACAATCAAAAACATGGCGTTGGTTCAATGCACTATCAAAATAAAAGTCGTTATGAAGGACAATGGTACCAAGACCAAAGACACGGCAAAGGCTCAATGTATTACCCTAATGGCGAACATTATATTGGAGATTGGTCGTATAATTCACAGACAGGAAAAGGTACGCTCTACAAAACCAACGGAGAACGACAAACTGGAATTTGGCAGAATGGAAGACTCAAATCTGCTTTATAGAACTCACATAAATTACAAAAAAAATAGCTATTCTATTTATTTCTAAATAAAATAGCTATTCAAATATTTTTTTTTGTACCAAAATAAGAAGTAAAAAAGAATCTTAATCTTCTTCTTCCATTTGATTCAATACAATTTTGACATCAATAATTTCTTGAAAATCTTCTCCAGATTCTTGCATATCTTCATCATCTTCTTCAAAAAACCAATTGATGAGTACGTTATCATTTTTTTGTTGTAGAGCTTCTAGCTTTCTAAATATCTCTACCAAGCACTTTGAAGAGCTTGTATTGAAATACTCCAACTTGACGTCTAAAATCGTATTTGATTTTGCTTGACTGACATAATTATCTAACCACTCAAAGAGAGGTTTGTAAAACTCAATAGAGTTTTCTGGAATAGAGCGTCCTGCGATGAGGAATCGTCCTTCGTTAGAGTTAAAATCTAATTGAGGTGTTTTATTAGTACCTTCTAAGAAAAAATTTTCCATTCAAATATATTGTTTAAGCCGAAACTTTTACTTTCAAACTAAAAAAAGAATTATCCTCGCCTGTATCTTCAAAAGCATAAACGAGTTTTTCGCCAGAACGACGTGCGATATCAATTATTCCTAATCCTGCTCCCCCTTTTACAGAAACTTCTCCACCGTGTAATTGTTCACGATAGAGCTGCTTGATTTGTTCAGCAGAAGACTGATTAATGCGTTCAATATGTGCCTTTAAGGTAGCGACAAGAGAAGTTGGAATATAATTTCCAGTAGAAATTTCATATCCTTTTGTGTTTTTGGAAAGAACAAACAACACTGTTTCTGGGCTTTCAGATTTTTGCACACCGTCTCCCTGCGTATGATGGTAAACGTTTTGAAGAGCTTCTATCATAATATGATAGACCTTTTTCCGAATTTTGGATTTCTGTTCAAGGGCAGCTAATCGCTCATCTGCCACACTCAAAATCCCATCGAAAAGAGGCTGTGAAGGAGCTCCTTTATACGATACAATTACTTCGCCTTCCAGCATTTCTCTATAATAATCATTTAGGTTCAAGATTCTTATACTGCTTTAGAGTGGAACTAAAATTTTTTAGAGTTTTCTAGTCTAGTTGATAATCTATAATTAGACAATTTTGATTCTGTTTTGTTTTTCAGAATTTTAAATAAAACTGACTAATTTTTAGAAATATACACAAAATAGCTGGTTTACAAAAGAATTATATCAAAAAAAGTAATTTTATAAAATAATTTATGGCTCTATAATTTACACTTTCTTTGATTAAAACTACGAAATTGAAATACTCTATATTTCGTAAATATATAAAATAATTTTAAAACACAAATATTATTTTTCTGTTTTTTGAATCCCTTTTTTATCAATACTAATCTTACGCTCTCTATACAGATTCCCAATTAACTTCTTGAATGTTTTTTTACTCATATTAAAATAGTTCATAATCTCTTCTGGGCTGCTTTTATCAGAAATAGGTAAGAAACCATTATTTTGTTCTAATTTTTGCATAATGAGTGAGCTTTGGTCAGCTATTCCATCAAAGCCATCTTTTCTAAGCCTTAAATCAATACGTCCATCTTCACGCACCTTTTTTACATAAGCTGTTCGTTTCTGTCCATGCAAATTTTCTTCTCCAAAAATCTCATTGTGATATAGCATTCCATAATAATAAATTCCTTCTTTTTCTACAATACAACGATAACCGATTTCTGTGTCTGCCCCAATAATAGCAATTACTTCGTCATCTTCTACCAAATCAATTTCTTCTCTCTCCACAAAACTCCCTAGCTTTCCCAAACCGATAGCACGATTTGTTTTGTGGTCTAAGACAACTTTCACAAACATATAATCTCCTATTCGAATAGGTTCTTTTGTTTCTCTAGCTTCTTTATTTCCTTTTGGTACTTCGTCGTGAGGAAGAAACAAATCTTTTTCGATAAGTCCCCAATCTAAGAAAAAACCAATTCTTGTAATATCAACCACTCTCAAGGCTGCAATTTCTCCAACAACTGCCAACGGCTTTTCAATGACTGCGACAGGACGGTCTTGTGTATCTGTATAAACAAAAACTTCTATTTCATCTCCCTCTTTTGCTGTCTCTGGAACATACTTTTGAGGTAAAAGCACCTCATCTAAAAGTGAACTCCCAACATACACACCATTAGGAGAGGTACGTAAAATGGTAAGTGTATTATATTGACCGATTTGTATATTTTTGATTGGCATGATTTCTTTTTTTACTTTGTAATTTGAATTACAAATTTAGCTTTATTTTAAGGCATAATAAAATAATTTTATTCCTCTTCTTCATTCTTCTCTATTTCCTTATTTTCCATTTTATCAGTTTCTACTTTTTTGATGAAACGAACTTGAATTTCTTTAGTAGAATTGTCTGTTTTTTCAGCTTTTTCTTCATTCAAAAGTCCTCTTTCTCTTAAATAGGCATTTATTTTATTAATTGTGTTCATTTTTTATAAGATATTTATTAAAAACTTTCTCTTCCTTCATGAAGGTAGTATATTTTTTTCCTAACTCAAAACCTATTTACTTTACAAGAGTTTATTCATTATAACTATTGTCAGAGTTATTTTGGATTACCAAAAAACTACTGACAAAGTTAGAATTTTCAAAAAAATTTGACAGTCCTTCAAAGGCTGTCAATAGTTCAGAACAAAGAAACAAAACCGTTTCTTTGTTATTTCTATTCGAAAAAACTCCTATTTCAAAGATATTTTTATAAAAATGAACCAGCAAGAAACCCAAGAACAGACTCAAATATTAAAACTAGCTCCTAGAGATTTTGTCAAAAAATATCAGAAAGATGGTATTATTCAGACTATTTCTGCAAAACTAAAAGAAGAGAAAAGTAATTCGGATTCTGTTCGTGTTCATCTAAAAGGACTTATGGGAAGTCAAGATGCACTTGTTTTGGCTTCGGTATATCGTAATAATCCTGCTATTTCGCATTTTGTTGTGATGGACGACCCAGAAGAAGCTGCTTATTTTTATAATGATATTCAGCATTTTTTGGGAGAAACGTTGTCTAGTTCAAATCCTAATATTCTGTTTTTTCCTACCTCATACAAAAAGCCTTACAAATTTGAAAAGGTAGATAATGCCAATGTTTTGCAGCGTTCGGAGGTTCTGACAAGACTCAATAATCATCATTCAGAAGAAAACGGACTTATCATTGTTACTTATCCATCTGCTTTAACAGAGAAAGTTATCAATAAGCAAGTCTTGGCTGCTAATACTTTTGTCGTAAAAATTAATGAAATTGTAGAAACTGATTTTGTAATAGAAATATTGAATGAATACGGCTTTAAGCGTGAGGAATACGTTTATGAAGCAGGGCAGTATTCGGTCAGAGGTGGAATTATTGATATTTTTTCCTATTCAAATGAATATCCTTATCGAATAGAGTTTTTTGGAAATGAAGTAGAAAGTATCCGAACATTCAAACCAACCGACCAACTTTCCATCGAAAAGGTAAATCGTGCTGTCGTTGTTCCAAACGTAACCGAAAAAGTACAGAAACAAACAAGAGAGAATTTTTTAGAATTTGTCCCTCAAAAAACTCGTCTTTGGTTAAAGGATTATGCCCTTACGGTAGATGTAGTAGAAAAATATTTTGAACGTGCAACCGAAGATTTTGATACTATTCTGCAAGTTTCGAATTATACTCAAATCATTTCTGACCCAAAAGAATTATTTATTACCAAAAAAGAGTTTAAAAGTCAGATAGAAAAGTTTATTCAAATAGAGTTTGGTAGAAAATTTAGAAGAGTTACAGAAAAGACAAAAGAAAATCATACAGTAATTGAATTTGATGCAAAGCCACAACCGACATTCCATAAAAACCTTCAAAATTTAGTTTTTGATATTGAAGGCTACAATCAAAAAGGCTATCAATGTATAATTGCTGCCGATTTGCCAAAACAGATTGACAGAATGCACACTATTTTTGAAGAAAAAGGCGTTGGCGTTCAGTTTTATGGTCTTAATATTGGTTTACGAGGTGGTTTTATTGACCATAATCAGCAAATTGTTTGTTATACCGACCATCAAATTTTTGAGCGTTATCACAGGTACAGCACACAGGAGCGTTTTACAAAATCAAAAGCTCTTACACTCAAAGAACTCAACACCCTTCAAGCAGGAGATTTTGTTACGCATATTGATTACGGAATTGGTCGTTTTGCAGGTTTGGAAAAATTGGATGTCAATGGAAATGAGCAAGAAGCCGTTCGTTTGATTTATAGAGATAATGATGTTTTGTATGTTAGTGTGCATTCATTACACAAAATTTCTAAGCATTCTAGTCAAGATGGAAGTTCGATGTCGCTTAGTAAACTCGGTTCGCAAGAGTGGAGTAACAAGAAAAAACGTGTCAAAAAGCATTTGAAAGATATTGGTACAGAGCTTATAAAACTCTATGCCAAACGCCAAACAGCAACAGGTTTTGCTTTTCCAAAAGACAATTATATGCAAGCCGAAGTCGAATCTTCGTTTTTTTATCAAGATACGCCAGACCAAGCCACAGCCACCAACGACGTAAAAGACGATATGGAAAAACCTGTTCCGATGGATAGATTGATTTGTGGAGATGTGGGTTTTGGTAAAACAGAAATTGCCGTTCGTGCAGCTTTTAAAGCCGTTTCGAATGGAAAACAAGTTGCCGTTTTAGTTCCTACGACGGTTTTGGCAGCGCAACATCACCGTACTTTTAGTGAGCGTCTTTCAAATTTTGGTGTGAATGTAGATTTTATCAATCGTTTCAGAACGGCAAAAGATGTAAGAGAAATTTTGAAGCGATTGGAAGAGGGGAAAATCGATATTTTGGTCGGAACGCATAAAATTGTTAGTGCAAAAACAAAGTTTAAAGATTTGGGTCTTTTTATTATTGATGAAGAACAAAAATTTGGTGTCAAGACAAAAGATAAAATCAAGGAATTACGTGTCAATGTAGATTGTCTTACTCTTACGGCAACGCCAATTCCTAGAACGCTGCAATTTTCACTTTTGGGAGCGAGAGATTTGTCGGTTATGCACACGCCACCACCCAATCGCCAACCTGTAACGACGGAAGTTCATAATTTTAATGAAGCCTTGGTTAGAGATGCGATTAGTTTTGAGCTACGACGAGGAGGACAAGTATTTTTTGTTCATAACCGAGTGATTGATATTTATGAGGTGGCTGGTATTCTGACACGCCTTGTGCCAGATGCAAAAGTAGTGGTCGGACACGGACAAATGAAAAGCGACCAACTAGAAAAAACGATGATGAATTTTATTAATGGCGATGCTGATATTTTGGTTTCGACAAATATCATTGAATCGGGTTTGGATATTCCGAATGCCAACACCATTATTATCAATAATTCTCATTTGATTGGTCTTTCGGACTTGCACCAAATGCGTGGACGTGTGGGACGTTCCAACAAAAAAGCCTTTTGTTATTTGCTCATTCCTTCGGCTGCCACGCTTCCTGCCGATTCAAGAAAACGTCTGAAAGCCTTAGAAGAATTTAATGAACTTGGCGATGGTTTTAAGATTGCGATGCGTGATTTGGATATTCGTGGTGCAGGAAATCTTTTGGGAGCAGAACAGAGTGGTTTTATCAATGATTTGGGATTAGATGCCTACCACAAAATGCTAGAAGAAGCCATTTCAGAACTCAAAGAAGACGAGTTTAAGGAGCTTTTCCAAAACCCAAATGCTACCAAACCAAAAGAACTCAATATTACCTGTTCGATAGAAACGGATTTAGAAATTTTGATTCCAGAGAGTTATATTTCTAATATTTCGGAACGCCTCCAACTCTACATTGAAGCCGATAGATTGAAAAATGAAGAGCAACTAGAAAAATTTAAACAAACTGTAAAAGACCGTTTCGGAACACCTCCAGAAGACTTTGAAAACCTCTTACAAGCTGTTCGTTTGCGTTGGATGGCAGAACAAATAGGCTTTGAAAAGCTGATTATCAAAAATGAAAAAATACGAGGTTATTTTGTAGCCGACCGACCAGATTACTACCAGTCTGATGCCTTTGGAAAAGTCTTGCAATACGTTCAGACACGTCCCAAACGCTGCAAACTCAAAGACAGCAAAAACCGTGTTATCTTCATTATGGAACAAGTCAAAACCCTTGAAGGTGTGATGAATGTTTTTAGAGGGGTTTTGGAGTAGAAATTTTGTAATTCTAGTGCAAGATTCTATCTTGTATTGGCTTTTTTAGCTACGCTGACTTTCAGTTGTCAGCATATGCTGACGAAATGATAGACACAAGGTTGTAACCTTGCGCCAGATGAGGGACAGCAGAGAAGAAGAGCAAACTTTATTTTGAAGTTTGCTTTCCTAATCATTGCTTTTTTTTACCCAAAGTAAATTTTACTACTACTATTTTTCTATTTCATAAGAATATTTGATGCTAGATTTTTACATCAAATTTTCCTTCTGTAATAGTTCTTGTTTTTGATCTATCTATATTAGAACTTACAAACTCAAAAGTACCTTTAATATTGGTACTAGTATTCTCTGTAATAGTTATCTCTCCACTTTCTATTACATAAAGACTTGCCTGATCTGACCCTTCAGCCCATGCAGCACTATTACCACCACTAGAAAGAGAATATGTTCCTACTTCATACTCTAAAATAACGAAATTAATCTGTCTTAGAGAGTTGGGAGTACTTGATTTTCCTTTAACACTCAGAATACCATTGTTTGATATAACTCCCTCAACAGATGTAGTGGCTTTAAAATTTTGTCCATCTACTTTTGCACTCATACTCCCACCTGCTAATTCTACTTCTTCTTCCTCTGGATTTGTATCATCTTCATCATTATTACAAGATAAAAAAACAAATGTTATAGCTAAAAGTAGGATAAGCATTCTACTAAAATTAGCTAATGAAAATGAATTTAGTTTCATACAATTTAGTTATTATAAAAGTTGTTAGATTCAATTAAGACAAATATACACTTTTTCAAGTATTCACAATAATAAATACCCCCAGCTTTCGCTCGCATCTTGCGAGTGGCTTGTATGTATTCGGTATCTTGCCGAGTTATTTGTTTCTGTTCAGTCCCCCTGCTGTTGCTCGGCTGTCCAAAAATTGCCGTTGCTTGGCTTTGCCGAGTGACTGATATGTATTCGGCATCCTGCCGTGTATTTGTATTTATTTCTTTTTCTTCACCCCTCGTTCGGCTTAGAATAAATCGTAGTTAAGCGTTCTCTATTGACTACGATTTATCAGTTTGGCAAATCTTCAGATTTGCGAGTGATAGGTGTTTTTGTATTTACTTGACGACATAAATCTGAAGATTTATATAATTGATAGGTCTTAGTTACAAACTAAGCCCAATGAGGAGAAGATTGGAAAAAAAATAATTAACAAAAAGTTCAAAACGAAAGAATAGTTTTCAATTTGAAGCAGTAGATCATAAACCTACTAAAAAAAACACTAAAACCTACTACTGTATATAATTATTATTAGCTTTTTGCTTACTGAAGAAAATATTTACGGACTTTTTTGGTAATTATTTACTAAATTAGTTGTTTGAAACACACAAAAAAACATTATATACAATTTAAGAAAAGATAAACTTCGGTGCAATTACTGATGTTTAGAAAACTATTCTAATAATCAAAAACTCATTATGAAAAAACATATTTTAGCATTAATTATTTTAATATTTTCATTTGTTTCTTGCAATAATGATAGTGACGATTTCAACAACATCGATTCAGACACTAAATGGTGGATATTAACTCGTCCGAACCAGAATGGTGTTGGAGAATCTGAAATTATCCTTTACAATGAAACTAAATCCATAATTGAAAGAACAATTGATTTGCCTACTCAAGTCGATTCGCCTCACGCACTTGAATTCGACGGAGAGTTTCTGTGGCTTGGTGGAATGGGAGCAGATGAATCAATCTATAAATTAAACCCTGAAGATGGAACTGTGGTTTCTAAATTAACCAATATTAGAACCCAAGGAATTTCTTATTTAAATGGAGAACTTTATTATTCTTTTTATGGTAGAATATATAAAATAAGCCAAGACGGAACGCTAATTCAAGAAATCATATTATCAACTGACAGCAATCCAACCGACATGGCAATAAACAATTCGTCACTTTACTATGTTTATAATGGAGCTATTGATCCAATTATTAAGATAAATCAAACAGGTTCAACAGAAGAAATAATCACAGAAACAGAAATTACTGGATTATATACTCTTGCAATTCAGAATGACAATTTAATTGTTACAACAAATTCCAACGCAATTCGTCGTTTTGACATCAATTCTGGCGAGAGAATATCTGATACAGAAACAATTATAGAAGGCTGGATTACTGCAATTGTGCCTTTTAATAAGTAATCTACCCCTGCTGTTGCTCGGCTGTCCAAAAATTGCCGTCGCTTGGCTTTGCCGAGTGACTGATATGTATTCAGCATCCTGCCGTGTATTTGTATTTATTTATTTTTCTTCACTCTATCCAAATCTTGTTTTGTAGGTCTTAGATAGAGTCTGAATAATTCTCAATAGACAACTCTTAATTATGTTTTATTTCTTTAGATTGCACAGTTTTATTCTCCAATTGGCTTCTAAACTCAAAAGATGTTCATAAATTGGTTTGAATCCGTCGCTTAAATTGAGTAATGAAGGTCTGTATATAACTCCAATGTTTAAAGTTTTTCCTATTCTATAATAGGTGTTTAGGGTTATACCTAAATTCTTGTTTTTGTAATCAGTTATGTCAATTGTCGGAAGATTTATTAATCCAACATCACGATACCATTCTCCCCAATGATTTACAGAATAGTTAATTCCATATCCATACGTAAAACGATTATGTATTATGTTGTCAGTCGTACTTACATAATAAGAAAATAAAGTTTCTTCGCTGCTGCTGATTGTACTGGACATGGAGTGCCTGGAGCAATCGTTAGTGTGATTTGTAATAGTGGACTTAATCGTTCCGTACGAGAATTTGGATTAATTGATACTGGCGAAATCCTTGATAAAACGAAGGAGCTTTTACTTAAAGAGTTTGAAAAGAGTGAAGAAGGAATTAGTGACGGCATGGATATAGCATTATGCAAATTGCAAGATAATTTACTCTCTTACTCTGGAGCAAACAACCCCCTTTGGATTGTTAGAAATGGAGAATTACTTGAAACTAAGGCTGACAAACAACCCATAGGCAGGTATAGACGAAGCAAGCCATTTAATACACACACTATTAGGTTAGAAAAAGGTGACACCATCTATATATTTTCCGACGGCTATCCTGACCAATTTGGAGTGGAAAAAGAAAAGAAATACATGACTCGTAAGTTCAAGAGTTTCCTTATTTCTATTCAAGCAAATTCAATGGAAGAACAACACAAGCTGCTTGATGAAGAATTTGAAAAATGGAAAGGAAAGCTTGATCAAATAGATGATGTATGTGTAATTGGAGTAAGAGTTTAAACAACTCATTAAATTTCATTTTATTTCTATCATATTAAGTTTATTTGGTACTTTAGCATAGCGACACCAACAATTACCCCTTTTCTAAACAACTACAAATCTAATTTAGTGCAAACCTCCATTACTCCTACTTTACGTATAAAAAACAAACTCATTTCCCTACAAAAACCGATTGTGATGGGGATTTTGAATGTTACACCCGATTCTTTTTATGAAGGTAGCAGAATAAAGACAGACAAAAGTATTCTACAAAAAGCATCTCAAATGCTAGAAGAAGGAGCTACTATTCTTGATATTGGAGGATACTCTACTCGTCCGAATGCTGACGATATTTCTATTGAAGAAGAAATAAATAGAGTCGTAAATCCGATTCGTCTCATAAAAAAAGAATTTCCAAATGCTATTATTTCTATCGATACGTTTCGCTCAAAAGTAGCTAGACAAGCTGTAGAAGCAGGTGCAGATTTGATAAATGATGTATCTGGTGGAAGTTTGGATATTCAGATGTTCGAAACAGTAGCGAGTTTGAATGTCCCTTATATTTTGATGCACATGAGGGGAAATCCTCAAACAATGAAAACACTAACTAATTATGAAAATATCATTACTGAAATGATGACTTATTTTCAGCAGCGCATCACTACACTAAAATCTTTTGGAGTAGAAGAAATTATCCTTGATTTGGGTTTTGGATTTGCAAAGACAATAGACCAAAATTACTTTCTATTAAAAAACTTGGCTGTCTTTGAGCAATTAGAATTTCCTATTTTAGCAGGAATTTCTCGTAAATCTATGATTTATAAACAGCTTGCTATTCCTGTTTCGGAAGCTTTAAATGGAACAACAGTTTTGAATACAATAGCTATTCAGAACGGGGCAAAAATTTTGCGTGTCCATGACGTGAAAGAAGCAATGGAAACAATTCAGCTTTTGAGTTATTTAAAATAAGCTACTATTACTTTCAAAATCAAAATACATAATGAAAAACAAAATTCTCTTTGGTGTTAGTCTTCTTTTTGGTCTAATTATGATTAATGGGGGACTTAACAAATTTTTCAATTACCTTCCTTTAGAAATGGGTAAGGAAGCAATGGATTTGATAGCCGTTTTCAAATCATCACGCTGGATATTTAACTTAGTTGCTGTGGTAGAAATTATTGCAGGAATTTTGATTATTATTCCAAAAACTCGTGCTTTAGCTGCCATTATGATTTTTCCTATTGTTGTAGGAATTGTTCTTTTCCATATCTTTCAAGACCCTGCCAACATGATTGCAAGTTTTGTCTTTTTAGTTATCAACCTTTGGATAATTTTCGAAAATAAAGAAAAATATATACCGATGATTAGTAAATAAAATCTCAGACTTTTTTATTATTAATACTATTGCTATTGAAGCTGTTTAAGAATACTCATTTTTTCTTAGAATTGAGTTGCAAACCCAGTTCTAAGGAAAAATAATAACATTGCCTTTGTTGGTGTTTTAGCGAAGCGACACCAACAAACACACCCAAAACCCATTCTTAAACAACTCCATTATTTTGGCATAACGACACCAAAAATCAAACAATTAGCCTCCTCACAAATGAAATATTACTACTTTTCTAAAACTCTTCAAATTTTTACTTTTTTATTATTTATTTTTCTTATTGAAAGTAGTTTTTCTAGCGTAGAGACTTTTGATAAAACCAAAAAACCACTTTTTGTAGTTGTCATTGATGCAGGACATGGAGGAAATGATGTGGGAAATGAATGTTCGGATTTATCAAGATTTAAGCAAGAGAAAGATATAGTTTTGCCAGTAGCCTTACAGCTTGGGGGATATTTAGAAAACCTATTAGAAAATGTAAAAGTCGTTTATACACGTACAGAGGATAGATATGTAAGCCTAGAAGAGCGTGTAGAAATTGCCAATAATGCTAGTGCAGATTTGTTTATTAGTATTCATGCCAATCATAATCCCATAAAAAGTATTTATGGTTCTCAAGTTCATATCCATAATCACGACATAAAGTTTAGTAAAGTTTTTGCAAAAAAATTGATGAAACAGCTTTCAGAAAGAGCCAAAAGAAAAGTGCTAAAACTTCAAACAAAAGTAGATAGAGGACATAATTTGTTTGTTCTTCAAAACACAAAAATGCCTGCCGTTCTTGTAGAATTAGGTTTTATGAGTAATGGACAGGAAGAAGTTTATCTAAATAGCGAATACGGACAAACTATTTTGGCATCTGCTATTTTTCGTGCTGTCAGAGAATACCGTGAAGTGGTGCAGTAATTAAAACTCGTTGTTGATAATCTCTGATAAAGTATAATAAACCTTATCACGGTTTGTATTAAGGTAGTTCAGACATCTTGTCTGAACATAAAAAGTAGTATTTTATCCTATCCAACAGTCTGGAGAACTGTTATACAAAAATAACTGTGATAAAGTATAATTTTGATATGATATTTTAGGAAAGCTAAAACAGAAAAATATCCACAAGTAAACCTAAGCCTTTCACACATTTACCTCTATACACAATAATTATAAATTACAAAAATAGAGTATCTTTGTATTTTAAACGTATTTTAATTTTCTATCAAAAAACTCATTTTATTTTTATGGATTCTATTCATTCTCTTCCTACTGATTCTAATGAACTTCCTCCAATTCTTCCACTTATTATTGTAGGTGCAAAAGGTCTTGGAAAGGTTGCCCTAGAGGTTTTGCAAAGTACAGATAATATTATTTATTGTTTTTTGGATGAAGATTATAAAGAGGAAGCTATTGTTTCTGAAAAAACTGATTTTCCAAATGAAATCAATCATGTTTCGATAATGGGAAGCTCTGATGATGATGATATGCTTAATCTTATCAATGATAAATGTGATTATTTTGTCGCCATAGAAAACAATGCAGATAGAAAAAGACTTATCAAAAAAATCTATAAACAGAGAAAAAAATATCCTGCCGTAGCTGTTCATTCTACTGCTCATATTGCCGATGATGCGACAATGGGTTACGGAACTTTGATAGGAATGGGAGCAATGATAGGCGCAGATGTGCAACTCGGAACAAGTTGTATTGTTGCTGCAAATGCTACAATAGATTATGAAGTAGAAATAGGAAATTTCACTCAAATTGGTGTAGGAGCAAATATTGGTAATGGTGTAAAAATAGAAGAAGATGTTTTTGTAGGAAATGGAGTTACTATTATTGCAGGTGTTACGATAGGAAAAGGCGCAAGAATTGGAGCAGGAAGCATAGTTTTGAGTAACATAAAAGCAAAAGAAACCGTTTTAGGTAATCCTGCAAAGGCTGTTTCTTTGTAACATCAGTAGGTCAAATGGCTTACCTTTGACAATACAAAAAAGTAGCAAACAGCTTCCAAGCTGTTTTTGAATATACATTAAAAAAAATCAAGACAACTTGGAAGTTGTCTTCTACAAATATGAATACAACAACTAGCATCAATATACATAAGCTCATTAAAAAACACCTTCAAGAACGCATTTTAGTTTTAGATGGTGCAATGGGTACAATGATTCAACGCCATACTTTAGAAGAAGAAGACTTTAGAAGTGAGCGTTTCAAAGATTGGAAACAAGATGTAAAAGGAAATAACGACCTTTTATCGATTACTCAACCTAACATCATCAGAGATATTCATAAAAAATATTTCGAAGCAGGTTCTGACATCGTCGAAACCAATACGTTTAGTGCTACCACAATCGCTATGGCTGATTATGGAATGGAAGAATTGGCTTATGAACTCAATTATGAATCGGCAAAATTAGCCAAAGAAGCAGCAGCCGAATTTGGAGGACTAGAACACGAAACAAAACCTCGTTTTGTAGCTGGTGCAATGGGACCGACCAACAGAACAGCATCTATTTCACCTGATGTAAATGACCCAGCTTACAGAGCTGTAACGTTTGATGATTTGGTAACTGCTTATTATGAGCAAGTTCGTGGTTTGGTTGATGGTGGAGTTGATTTAATTTTGATAGAAACCGTTTTTGATACACTCAACTGTAAAGCTGCCCTTTTTGCTGTGGAAAAATATTTTGATGATAGAAATATTCCACAAGAAGACCGTTTGCCGATTATGGTTTCGGGAACAATTACTGATGCTAGTGGTCGTACACTTTCTGGACAAACAACAGAAGCATTTTATAATTCTATTGCTCATTCAAATATTATTTCAGTTGGCTTAAACTGCGCTTTGGGTGCTGCACTTATGAAGCCGTATATGCGTGAACTCTCAAGAGTAGCAAACTGCTTTGTTTCATGTTATCCAAATGCAGGACTTCCAAACGAATTTGGTCAGTATGATGAAACGGCTGCACAAATGAGCCGTTTGTTAGAAGACTTTGCTAGTGAAGGATTATTTAATATTGTTGGTGGTTGTTGTGGAACTACGCCAGACCATATTCAAGCCATTGCAGAAGAAGCTGCCAAGCATGAACCTCGTAAAGTTGCAGAACGCAAAACGGCAATGCGTTTGTCAGGTTTAGAAGCCATTACTTTAGATGAAACAACCAACTTTGTAAATGTTGGAGAACGTACAAATGTAACAGGTTCAAAGAAATTTTCAAGATTAATAAAAGAAGGCAAATTTCAAGAAGCCTTAGATGTTGCCAAGCAGCAAGTAGAGGGTGGAGCGCAAGTTATCGACATAAATATGGATGAGGGAATGTTAGATTCTCAAAATGCAATGGTTCATTTTCTAAATCTTGTAGGTTCAGAGCCAGATATTGCCAAACTTCCAATTATGATAGATTCCTCAAAGTGGGAAATCATAGAAGCAGGTCTAAAATGTGTGCAAGGAAAAGGAATTGTAAATTCTATTTCACTCAAAGAAGGCAAAGAAGAGTTTGTTAAACACGCAAAACTTGTTCGTCGTTATGGTGCTGCTGTTATCATTATGGCTTTTGATGAAGATGGACAAGCAGATACTTTTGAGCGCAAAATTGAAATCTGTAAACGCAGTTATGATATTTGGGTAAATGAACTTGGTTTTCCACCAGAAGACGTGATTTTTGACCCTAATATTTTTGCCATTGCTACAGGAATTGACGAACATAATAATTATGCTGTCGATTTTATCAATGCGACAAGATGGATAAAAGAAAACTTGCCACACGCAAAAGTAAGTGGTGGAGTGAGTAATGTTTCGTTTTCGTTTCGTGGAAATGATGTAGTTCGTGAAGCGATTCATGCCGTTTTCTTGTACCACGCTGTAAAAGCAGGAATGGATATGGGAATTGTAAACGCAGGAATGTTAGAGGTTTATGATAATGTGGATAAAGAACTTCTAAAATACGTTGAAGATGTAGTTTTGAATAAAAATCCTGAAAACGGAACAGAGCTTTTGGTCGATATGGCTGAAAAGTACAGAGGAGAAGGAAAAAAACGAGTAAAAGACGAAACTTGGCGAGAAAACGAAGTAGAAAAACGCCTTGAATATTCCTTAGTAAACGGAATTACAGAATACATTGTTGAAGATACAGAAGAAGCAAGACAAAAAGCAGAACATCCTTTGCACGTTATTGAAGGGGCGCTGATGGACGGAATGAACGTAGTAGGAGATTTATTTGGAGAAGGGAAAATGTTTTTGCCACAAGTTGTAAAATCGGCTCGTGTAATGAAACAAGCTGTTGCTCATTTAGTACCATATTTGGAAGCAGAAAAACAAAAATTACGTGATTCTGGGCAGGAAGTAAAGAAAAATGGAAAAATTCTTTTAGCTACTGTAAAAGGCGATGTTCATGATATTGGGAAAAATATTGTAGGCGTTGTTTTGGCGTGTAACAATTATGATGTTGTCGATTTGGGTGTAATGGTTCCTGCTGATAAAATTTTGAAAGAAGCTGTAAATCACAGTGTTGATGTAATTGGTCTTAGTGGACTTATTACGCCTTCGCTTGATGAAATGGTTTTTGTGGCGCAGCAAATGGAAAAACAAGGCTTAAAGTTTCCTCTCTTGATTGGTGGAGCGACTACTTCACGCATTCATACGGCTGTCAAAATTTCGCCTTCTTACAAAGGCTCGGTAGTTCATGTAGTAGATGCGTCTAAGGCAGTTCCTGTAATGTCAAATCTTTTGAATGATGAAGCAAAAGACGAGTATTCGAAAACGATAAAAGACGAATACGAAAAACTTGCAGAAGACCACGCCAAACGCCAGTCGGAAGTAAAATATGTTTCTATTCAGGAGGCAAGACGCAACAAACTCAAAATTGATTGGAAGCAAACCACGATTACAGAACCTACATTTTTAGGAAATCGTTATTTCAATAATTATAATTTGGGAGAGATAAAAGAACACATCGATTGGAGTCCCTTCTTTATGACTTGGGGACTAAAAGGAGCTTTCCCACGTATTTTTGACCACAAAAACCACGGAGAAGAAGCCAAACGTCTTTACGATGATGCTCAACAAATGCTAGACAAAATTATTTCTGGTCGTTGGCTGACAGCAAACGGAGCAGTAGGTTTTTATCCTGCCAATACTATCAATGACGATGATATTGAAATCTATACAAATGATGAAAGAACAGAAGTTTTGACACACTTTAGAAACCTTCGTCAGCAGCAAGAAAAAACTGGCAAAACGCCAAACCTTTCTATTTCTGATTTTGTAGCACCAAAAGAAACAGGTCTTAAAGATTACATCGGTCTTTTTGCCGTTACGACAGGCATCGGAATTGAGAAAAAACTAGCAGAGTTTGAAGCCAAAAACGACGATTATAGCAAGATTATGTTACAAGCCTTAGCTGATAGATTAGCCGAAGCCTTTGCCGAAATGATGCACAAGCAAGTCCGTACACAGCTTTGGGGATATGCAAAAGACGAGCAACTCACAAAAGAAGACATTGTAAGAGAAAAATATGTAGGTATTCGTCCAGCCCCCGGTTATCCTGCAAATCCAGACCACACCGAAAAAACGCTTTTATTTGACTTACTGAAAGCCACCGAAAAAACAGGGATTGAACTTACCGAAAGTTTGGCAATGATACCAACGGCAGCCGTTTCAGGTTTGTATTTTTCACACCCAGAATCTATTTATTTTGGAGTAGGAAGAATCAGCAAAGACCAAATAGAAGATTATGCAAAACGAAAAAATATGTCCGTAGAAGAAATAGAAAGATGGTTAGGTAGTAATTTGAATTATTAATATAACTTTTTTGTATATTGTAAACACCATTGGTTCTTTTTTGAATTGGTGGTGTTTTTTATTTTAAAGCAATATTATGAAAACTGTGATACCAATTAATAAAAAGTTATTCGATATATACATTCTTTTTACAAGAGATCCTTTCGTTCAATACTTTACCAAAGAGTTAGAGTTTTACTCAAATAAAGAAGGAGGTTTATTGGGTTTAATAAGTCTTGACCTTACTGACAATGACTATTATGCTTGTATATTATCTAGGGATAAATCTAAGCAATATCGTTCAGAACTTGTTGAGTCCAGTTTAAAAACAATAGAAGAGGCTAGAGCATGGATTGATGAAAATATGGATAATAATTCAATTTCTTTTCATGACAATAATCATAATTTTTTCGATCTTTTTCAAGACTTGAGTAATGAACACAAACAACATCCAAATTATAAACTATTAAATTCAAGCATAGCCCTTTCTATGGCTAAAGAATGTATAGAAGAAATTTCTTATCATTATAAAGATATAGATGGGAATTTTATAGATCAGTTTCAGACGATGAATGGATTTGATTCTAGAGTTTGGGAACTTTTTCTATTCTGCTTTTTTAGAGAACAATTCTTTTCATTTGAAAGAAATTTTAATGCTCCAGATTATATGATTAAAAAATTTAATCAAGAAATTGCTATAGAAGCTGTTATCGTTAGTAGAAAAACTAGTATGAATAACGAACCGAAAGAGCCAAAAGAAATTAAAAAAGAGTTAGAAAATGCAACTCCTTTACTTTTTGGAAGTGCTTTATTTGATAAAATGAAAAAAGAATACTGGAAAAAAGAACATGTCAAAGGAAAACCATTTCTAATTGCCATTGCAGATTTTCATGATACAATGTCTATGACTTGGTCTTTTAATGCTTTATCTGACTACTTATATGGTTACACATATGATTATTCATTTGATGCAAATGGAGAACTAATTATTAATCCTATTGAGATTGGAAATTATACAAAACCGAATGGGCAGGAAATTCCAAGTGGTTTTTTCTTTCAGCCAAATTCTGATAATGTAAGTGCAATAATTTTTTCTTCACATGGTACTCTGTCAAAGTTCAATAGAATGGGAAGACAAGCAGGACTTGGGAGTAATATTCCTACTTTAATAAGAATTGGAGAGTTTTATGATCACACGCCAAATGCTGTTAAACCAAATTTCATTAAATATACTGTAGACGAAAACAGTAATGAAACTTGGTCTGAGGGAGTCATTGTGTTTCACAATCCAAATGCTAAAATACCATTAGATCCCAAATACTTTGATGATAAAGTAGCCCAATTTTTTTTTAGAGATAATTTTCTGTATTCGAAGATTCCTAAATGTTTTCCTTACTGTTCGACTACAATTAACCTCCGTTAAGCGTAGTGTTTCACTACGAACCTAAATGTATTAAGCGTCACGCTTTGTATTCCGTACAATACAAGTGTGACGCTTTTGATTTTACAAGTTCTTAAGGCTACGAACAGTGTTTTTTGGAGTTTTATACCATTGTCAAATCCACTTTACTTTTTTCTATTTCTGCGTAAGCTCTGGCACTACTCCAAATCCAATGGTGTGCTTCTGCTACAAAACCTGCACGAACAGGATTTTGATGTGTATAATTGATACGTTGATGGAGCATATCTTGTGTAGTGAGTGCGACAGGATGACTATGTTGTAACCAAAACTGAAAATCTTTATTTCTATGATTTTTTCTTTCCTGCACGTCCAAACATCCACAACATCCATTCTCTGCGACTTTCTTTTTCATTTTGTTCGATAGCTTTACGAATATGACGAGAAGTAAAACTTTTTAAATCTCTGACAATATCCGAAAGTTCAAAACCTTCTTTTGCTCTGATAACTAAATGAACATGGTTTGTCATAATGCAGTAGGCAAAAACCTCTAAACCTTTATTTTTCTGACAATAAACGACACTATCAATAAAAATCTCTCTATATTCATCTCTTGTGAAAATGTCAATCCAATTTACGACCGTAAAAGTTATAAAATAAACATCATCAGAACTATGTATAGCATATTTTCTTCCCATAAAAATAGTTTTTGTAGATTGTAAAATAGAAAGATAAATAAAGTTTTCCACAAAAGGAATATCTGTTCGTAGTCTTACGAACCTAAATGTATTTAAGCATCACGCTTGTATTTTACATAATGCAAAGCGTCACACTTTTTGTTTTTAGGTTCTTAGCGAGACGCTAAGAACAGTCACGTTTTGAGCGTCGTACCTGCTTACCTTCTGAATCCAGCTTTATTATGTTCTAGTGTTTCTTGAATAGCTATAATATCATTCACTCTCAATAATCCTGTTTTTCGAACCATTTCAAAACCTTCCTTCAATGCTTGTACATAATTTTGAACCTCTTTAGCAGCCGAAGAGGTAAATAAATTATCAAATGTTTGAACTTTAAAGAGTTCGTCGTGAGTAGTGATTATATTTTCGACTGCCGAACTATCTTTTGCTTCTTGTAGCGTAAGTGTACTGATAAGAATACTTTCATTTGGAATAGTCTTCGAGATACTTTTTAGCTCGGCTAATGCTCTACTTGCTAAAGTTGTTTTCTTTAATACTTCTTTTGTTTCTATATCAAGCGGCAAAGGTAGTTTTTTTATTTCGTACATATTTTCTAGAAGTTTGATTGATTGCTCAACTTCATAAAACTATAATTTCTTTGTATTGAAGGCATAACGTGTAAAAAAAAAAGCTATATTCTTTACACGTTATTTTTTTATGTAAAAAAATTGGGACTTGTTTTACATAAGCACTATAGTATTCGGCTTGTAGCCGTGGTTTTTGTATTTTTTATTCAGTAGTCTTTTTTCCTATCAGATAAATAAAACTTCTCAAAGTAAGTCCAAAAACAAGGACTTGTTTTTTATTTTTAGGTTCTTAATTAGAGGCTAAGAACAGAAGTTGTTTTTTCTAAATTAATGGCTGCATTCATCATTCTAACTGAATTTTCACCCCTTATTCGCATTCATAGTTCAAATCAATTATTCAATTATGTGTTTTAAAAAAGTTTTGTATTTTTTTAATTCTAGTGGAACATCTGCATTTTTTTCCATATCGTGAAAATGATGAGTTGCTAACAATTCCATTCCTGTAAAAGCATTCATTTTGTGAAACCCAAACATTACACCCTCATCAACGCTTTTTTGATTGAAAAACTCATTTTTTAAAGTGAATGCCGTTTTAGGTGCATTCCAACTTGTCGTAAGCATATATTTTTTTCCGTGCATTAAACCACCAGTTCCGTAATTGATATCGGGATTCAACCTACTTCTTCCATCGTTTTTATAAATTCCGTTTTGATGACCTTCTGTAAAAACTACATCGATATATTTTTTAAATCCAAAAGGAATTTGAAACCACCAAATTGGAGTGTGATAAATTATCAAATCTGCCCACTTAAATTTTTCTACTTCTTCTTGTGGATTATAGTCTTCTCCTACTTGAGTCGATTTCACTTCATAACCTTCTAATGACTCAAAAAATGAAATCGTAGTATTGAAAAGTGTTTCATTAAATCTTCCACCAGAATGTGCAAATGGATGACTTCCATTAAGTATGAATATATTTTTCATTTGTCTATTATTTAATTGTCTATTATGTAACTTCTGACAAAATTAAAGCGTTCATTGGTATTGTAAAAATAATATAATTCATACCTTTGTATTAAAATATTAATAGCTTAAATTATGGTCAATTTAGAATGGTATCGAACGTTTAAAGAAATTTACGAAAACGGAACATTAACAAAGGCTTCGGTAGCTTTATATTCATCACAACCAGGTGTAAGCGTACATTTGAATGCTTTAGAAGCCTATGTTGGTAAAAAATTATTTGAGCGAACCTCTAGGAAAATGATTCCTACCGAAGAAGGAAAAGCACTATACAATTTTGTTTTAAGCAGCATTAAACAACTTGAAAAAGCGGAGCAGCATTTTAAAAAAACATCAAAAGATACGATTCCTTCAATAAGTATTGGAATGTGTACTGAAACATTTCAAACTATTTTAGAACCAGAAGTTTCTAATCTTAATTTTAATCTTGTAGCTAGATTTGGAACTAATCAAGATTTAATAAAAGATTTAAATAATGGTATTCTTGACCTTATCATTACACCAAAAGTTGATAATAGCACAAATTCTCTTGTTAAATATGAAGATTTCACAAAAGAAAATATTGTTTTAATTGCAGGTAATCAAAGTGATTTGGAAGAAATAAATAAACTGATAAAAAACAAAGATTTTTCATTGTTAGAAAAAACACTAAAAAATAAAACTTGGTACAGTGCCTCTAACGAAATGGAGCATTTTAATAGGTTTTGGTATGAAAATTTCAATAAAAGACCCGATTTTAAACCTAATTACATACTTCCTAATATTGGTTCAATTATAAGATGTGTTGAAGACAATAAAGGATTTGCTATTGTTCCAGATTTTTTGGTCAATAAATCAATCGAATTAAATAAAATAAATTTGGTTTGGAAAGGTAAAAAAGATGTTTCTAATACCTTATATTTCGCAACTAGAAGCGACCTTCTATTTAAGAAAGAAATTGACATTATAAAGGAGGTTTTTCAAAGAAAGATGAATATAAAAACGTTGCACACCACATATTTGTAGTGTCTCACTATGAACCTAAATGTATTTAAGCGTCACGCTTTGTATTTCACATTCTTATCGAGACACTAAGAACAGTAAATTGGTATAGATGATTATGAAGGAGTTTTAGCACAAAGAAAATTTAATTTAAAAAACAGAGAAATGAAGAATAAACAAAATTTAGGCGATAAAACACCTTTTATTACTATCGATAAAAGTTTGAACAAGTTGCGTAATAAAACAATGTTTCCAAAAAAACTTAAAAAGGCAAATGAAATTTTATTGACAGCAAGGTTACCAAAAAATAAACACATCAGCTAACATTGGCTTTAGCAAAAAACTATACCCTCTCCAACAAAGCCATATAAAACCCATCAAAACCTGTCTGATAAGAAAGTATTTTTTTGTCTTCAATAAATTTAAAACCACTTCCTACTTTGCTTTTCAAAAATATTTCAATTTGATTTTGATTTTCAGAAGGCAGAATAGAGCAGGTTGCATAGACTAACTTTCCTCCTTTTTTAGTCATTTTAGAGTATTCTTGTAAGATATTTTGTTGTGTTTGTTTTATTTCTTCCAAAAAATCAAGACTAAGTTTCCACTTCGCATCAGGGTTTCTACTCAAAACTCCCAAACCACTACAAGGCGCATCAATCAAAACTCTATCAGCAGAATTATAAAAAGGTTTGAATTGATTGTAATCAACAGTTTTGCCTTCTCTTTTTATAGCATAAGTTTTTATATTGTGAACATCTGCACGGTTGGCTCTTTTTCTAAGTTCTATCAACTTATTTTCATAAATATCCATTGCTGTTATTTGCCCTTTATTTTTCAGAAGAGAAGCAATATGTAGCGATTTTCCTCCTGCTCCTGCACAGGTATCTATGATTTGTAAGCCTTTTTTATTTTCTTCTTCTACATCTAAAAAATGAGCAATCAGCTGTGAAGAAGCATCTTGAATTTCGAAAAAACCATCTTTGTATAATTGATTTCTTACGATACTTTTTCTTTTTACTAATTGAAGTGCCTCTGGATATTCTGTATTATTTTGAGCAATCTTTTTAGTTTCAATATTTTGCTCTGAAAGCTGTTTTTGGAGTTTATTCAGATTTGTCTTCAACGTATTGACACGCAAAACTACTGGTGCTTGATTATTGAGTGCAGCAATTTCTTTTGTCCAAATTTCATTTCCCAATTCTTTTCCTCCCAAACCATCTAACCAATCAGGAATAGATTCTCTATATTTTCGGTCTTCTTGAAGCTCTTGATATTCCTTATTTATTTTTTCTTTATCATAATTTATTCCTTCAAATTCTTCCCAAACTGGCAATTCAATTTCCTTCAAGATAGCCCAAATAGAAAAAAGCTGAAACAGGTTTTTATTTGAATAATCTTTACTTTGAAATTCTTTTTCTACTCCTGCTAGTTTTGCATACAAACGTTGCCAACGCACAATTTCATAAATCGTTTCAGCGACAAAACTTCTATCTCTTGCGCCCCAGCGTTTGTCTTGTTTTAGTGTGATGGCTACAATTTTATCAGCTTGTTTTTTTTGATTGAAAATTTGAGATAATGATTCAATGACAGCTAAAACTAAATTACGATGTAAACGCATACAAAATTGTTTTATGGTTGGATTGGCAAATGATAAAATACAGAATAATTACTTTTCGAAATTACAAAATTACGCTACTTTCTATTCTGAAACAAAAAACAGTTCTAACACTTGGCTAGAACTGTTTCTTTATAAATAACTTTTTTTACAAAACATTCTATTTCTTGTCTTTTTCTAAGCCAATTTCAAGATTATCAAAAGACATAATATCTACAACCGACTGCATAGCCTCATCATAATAAACAGTAACTGAATCTCCAGCCTGTGTAATTGGAAGTTCTTGCGAGACAGACGAAGAGGCTACAAAAAGTTTTCTAGGTTCATTTTTAAGAAGTAAATAATAGAAAGTAGTTCCACCATTTACATCTTCTGCAACACGCAAAACACGCCCTTTTATTTCATTGAGTTTGCTTTCACTTGTCGGACGAATAGAATTTCCTACACTATTTAGTGAGCTTTTATATTCACGAAGAGCTTCTTGCAAATTATCGGCTGCTCCCACAATTGTATAATCTTGAACAGAAACCAAAGCCATCATTTTTATTAGCCCAGAATTATCTTTCAGAGACATTACATACGTCGGAACGCCATTTATATTGTAGGTAATTGGAAAGGAACTGTCATATCCTTTTTCTTGTACTTTTCCTTCTGCCGAACGCTGTGCAGCATATTCTGTCGCTCCTGTTTGGCGATACCATTTAGCTTCCTTTGTACGAGTATCGACCAAAACAAAACCTACTGTTCCTTCATCTGCACCGACAGAAGTCAGACCTGTGTACCAATACGAACGATTATCTTCTCCATAAACAAGAGACATTCCAGGGGTTGTGGTTAGTTTGTCCTTATTCGAAAAATTGAAATAACCGTGTACAAACTCTCCCCAGTCGTCTAGTTGAGTTTCGATGAAATCTTCAGGCTGAATACGGTCAATCCAAAGAGGTGCATCAGCAACAGAGTAGTTTTGAATTTCTCCATTTTGAGCATTTACTACAACTACTCCAACGGCATCTTTACCCAAAAAACCAATTGTTTTTTTGTATTGTGTAATTACCCAAAAAGGATTTCCTTCATCGTCAATTTCGAAAGTAAAATCTGCCAAACCTTTCGTCAAATATCCATTAAAATAAACGTGTCTTTGCAAATCATCAAATGCAAATGCTGCTGTTTGGTATTTTAGATTCACTTGTTTTCCATTTACTTCCTGTACCAATTTTACATCACGCTCATTAGTTGCCGAAACCATCACATACCCTGGTGTTCCTTCTGTATTGGTAAGCCATTTGAGAAAACCAGAGTGTAAAAGAGGCGCAACCCAGTAGAGTTTGTCTTTTACTTTTTGAATATGAAACTTTCCTAAATACGTTTGACTACCCAAAGAAGGCTTTTCCCCCATTACTTTATCTCCTAATCGTTGGGCAACAGATTCATCAACAATACGAATATTATCCGTCGAAACAGGAGCTACTTCACTAGCAAAACTTTCTCCTACCTCCAAACTTCCTATTAAATTTCGGTAATCATCGGCTCTAAAAAGCGACCATGAAACAATAGAAGACCAAATAATTGCATAAAAACCAGCAGCAACACCAATTCCCATAATTATTTTGAGAATAGGTTTGTCTTTTGGATTAACGAATTGTTTCCCAAAATACATTGTAAAAAATGGAATACTAAAAAACATCAATACAACGGGTAGTTCCGAAAAACCATAATTCAAAACAGGAAAGCTCATATATGAATAAATCAGAATAGCTAGAACATATCCAATAGCTAAAAATCGAACAGGTAATTTCATTGTTTTTTATAATTAAAATTCAAAATATCTTTTTTTATTTACTTGAATGTAGTAATTTTTCAGAGAAACAGAAAATCATAAATGAGACTTTGGAAAGCATCGGTTATATTGTTTTGAAACTCCTTTTTTCTACCTTTGTTTTATCAACTCAATACTTAAAAGATAAATTAAAAGTAATAAAATGGATTTATTGCGTTTTGCCACAGCAGGAAGCGTCGATGACGGAAAAAGCACACTCATAGGACGACTTTTATACGATACAAAAAGTATTTTTGAAGATCAACTGACAGCCATCGAAGCAGCTAGTAAGAGAAGAGGAGAAGAATACGTAAACCTTGCACTACTTACCGATGGGTTACGTGCCGAACGTGAACAAGGAATTACGATTGATGTTGCTTACAGGTATTTTGCTACACCAACTAGAAAATTTATTTTGGCAGACTGCCCTGGTCATATTCAATATACTCGCAATATGGTAACAGGTGCTTCGACGGCACAGCTTTTAGTTATTTTAATTGATGCAAGACAAGGAATCGTAGAGCAAACTCGTCGTCATACATTTATAGCAGAACTTTTAGGAATCAAAAATTTGGTAGTTTGTATTAATAAAATGGATTTGGTAGCGTATGATGAACAAGTTTATGATAGAATAAAAACAGAGTTTTTGGATTTTGTAAGAAAGACACGCATTTCAGAAGTTAATTTTATTCCAATTAGCGCACTCAAAGGCGATAATGTAGTAGAGAAGTCGGAGAATATGAGTTGGTATAAAGGAACAAGCTTTTTGTATCACTTAGAAAATGCCTATATCGGAAATACGTGGGATTTTATAAACTCTCGTTTTGCTGTTCAGCACGTTATTCGTCCACAATCTAAAGAACAAGAATTACACGATTATAGAGGTTATGCAGGAGAGGTTTTGGGAGGCGTTTTTAAGAAGGGCGATAAAATAACTGTTTTGCCTTCTGGATTTTCTACGACTATTAAAAAACTAGATTCCTTTGATGGAGAACAAGAAAGAACATTTCCTCCTCAAAATATTACCATGCTTTTGGAAGATGATATTGATATTAGCAGGGGCGACATGCTCGTAAAAGCAGATAACAAACCAAATATAGGACAGGATTTGGAAGTAATGATTTGTTGGCTCGGTGAGCAGAAACTACAACCCAATGGGAAGTATTTATTGCGTCATACTACGCAAGAAGTGAAAGCAATTGTAAAGGAGATCGTTTATAAAGTAAACATAAACACGCTTCATAGAACTGAGAATGACTTGAATATTGAACTTAACGATATTGGAAGAATAAGAATTAGAACGGCAAAGCCTATTTTTTATGATAGTTATTCCAAAAATAAAAGAACAGGAAGTTTGATTTTGATAGACTTACAAACCAATGCTACGGTCGCTGCTGGAATGATAATTTAAGTTTATCACCAATTATCTATTTATAAATTCTTTATAGCTAACCCAAAAGTTCTAGTTCGCTTGTCTCAAAACGTCCTGAATCTTTTAAATAACCAATAATAAACTGGCTAAAATCTAAGTCAAAATTAGCTTTATCAAAATTTTCTACCAACACGTCTTTATCTTCTTCAAATTCTCTGTTCTTTCTCAAAAAATCAGGAACATTATGTTGAACAGAAAAGCGTAAAAAGCGAATTTCTACATTTTGAGGTTCTTCTTTTACAGCTTTTTCAAAAAAATCAAAACTCTTATTTACCTGCGCTAATTTGGTGTACGGATTCCAAGAAAATTGTGCCATCATAGACTCACAGGCAGCACGATATGCCATTAAAAGTGCAGACGTATTTTTTATATCTCTCAAGTGCTTTAAAAGTTTTTCTATCTTTCGTTCATTTCCTATTGCTTCAAAATATTTTTTACGTATTTCTTTCTCTTCTAATTTCATAAACAGTATTTTTAATAATTAGTGTTGAACATTGGGAACTAACATAAAAAGGCAAACACATATAATTTGCTAACAAGATGCTAACAATAAGTAGTCAGACATAATTAGCGAGTGATTTGGCTTCGCCGAGCTATCGGTTTTATAATAAATATGATAATTACAAGGAACAATTACGAGTTACGAATTAAACTTCTGACTACTAGTTAATTATAAAAGTGTCAATTTATTTAATTTCTATTCCTAATAATTTAAAAAGAAGACTATTTGTTTTTATCTTAAAAATCATATAAATCACTTGCCAATCAGTTATATATGTTATACAACTACTTAGTTAGTATTCAATGAGCTATGAACTAATAATAGAAAGACTTGTTTGGAGGTTGTTGGTGTCGCTATCGCTAAAAAACCAACAACGGTATTTTCTTTTTAAAAAAATCCTGCTCCTTCGTATAATTCTAAAGATAAAGACACGAAAGTTTTAACAGCTACCTAAAAGCTCAAAAAAAGCTACTTTACCTGCGCTCCTGTATTTACCATTTTTTCAGGACTCACAAATACTAATTTTCCTTTTTCATTTTCTGCTAAAAGAATCATTCCTTGCGAAACAACACCTCTCATTTTTCGTGGTGCAAGATTGGCAAGCCAACAAACTTGCTTTCCAATAATTTCTTCAGGCGAAAAATGCTCTGCAATTCCACTCGCTACGGTTACTTCCTTTTCTCCTACCTCTAAAGTAATTTTGAGAAGTTTATCAGCTTTTTTTATAGGCTCTGCATTTTTGATAGTCGCAACACGAATATCTATTTTAGAAAAATCATCAAACTGAATTTCTGGTTGGATTGGTGCAATCGGATTTTTTTCAGACGAACGACTGTTCATCTCTACATTGGCTTCTTTCATTTTCTTTGCTTTGCCCTCTTCTAATTTTTTGACTTGACTTTCTACTAGCTCGTCTTCTATTTTTTCAAAAAGCAGAGTTGCTTTATTTATTTTGCCTCCATTTGATTTGAGTAATTCTAAGTTTCCAGCCAAATCCCATTTCAAATCATCTCCTAAATTCAACATTTGAGCAATTTTATTAGAAGTTTCAGGCAAAAATGGACGCATCAGAATAGCTAAACTAGCCGTCAGTTCTGCACTAATTTTCATAATTTGTTCTACTCGCTGTGGCTCTGTCTTTTGAAGTTTCCAAGGCTCTGTTGTTGCAAGATACTTGTTTCCGATTCGTGCTAGTTCCATTACTTCAAACAAACCATCTCTAAAATTGAAGTTGTCTAAATTCTGACTTACTTTTTGAGTCTGATTTTTTATTCCTTCTAAAGTTTCTTTATCAAAATCCGTTAAGTCTTTTTCAGTTGATAAATCAATAATTGGAACTTCTCCCTTATAATATTTATTAATCAAAACAACAGTACGATTTACAAAATTTCCAAGTGTATCGACAAGTTCGTTATTGATTCTTGATTGAAAAGTAGCCCACGTAAACTCACTATCTTTTGTTTCTGGTGCAATAGAAGTCAAAACATAGCGCAATTCATCTTTTTTGGTAGGAAACTCTTTTACATATTCATTCAACCAAACAGCCCATTCTCTTGATGTAGAAATTTTATCACCTTCCAAATTCAAAAAGTTATTGGCAGGGACATTTTCAGGCAAGATATAATCTCCATGTGCTTTCAAAATAATAGGAAAAATCAGACAGTGAAAAACAATATTATCCTTTCCAATAAAATGAATAAGACGAGAATTTTCAGATTCATCTTCTTGTTGTAACCAGTATTTCTTCCAGTCATTATTTGTATCTTTTGCCCATTGTTTGGTTGCCGAAATATAGCCAATCGGTGCATCAAGCCAAACATAGAGAACTTTCCCATCAGCATCTTGAAGAGGAACAGGAACACCCCAGTCCAAATCTCTTGTCATCGAACGCTCATGCAAACCTTGTTCTATCCAAGACTTACATTGCCCATAAACGCTAGTACGCCACTCCTCTTTTTTGTCCTCCAAAATCCATTTTCTAAGCCAGTTATCATAATTTTGTAAAGGTAAAAACCAATGAGAAGTAGATTTCAAAATAGGCTTTTCTCCACTTAATGCTGACTTTGGGTTGATTAATTCTGTTGGGCTAAGTGTAGAGCCACATTTTTCGCATTGGTCTCCAAAAGCATTATCATTCTGACAGTTCGGACACGTCCCTACAATATATCTATCGGCTAAAAACTGCTCAAACTTTTCATCATAAAACTGTTCGTTGGTCTGCTTCGTAAAAACACCTTTTTCATACAAATTAGTAAAAAAATCTTGTGCAGTTTCTTTGTGCAAATCTGTCGAAGTACGATGATAAATATCAAACTCTATCCCAAAGTCTTTGAAAGAATTTTTGAGTAAATCATCATATTTATCAATAATTTCTTTTGGAGAGATTCCTTCTTTTTTAGCTCTAAGTGTAATAGCTGCCCCATGTTCATCACTCCCACACACAAAAACAACATCATGATTTTTCATTCGAAGATAACGCACATAGGTATCTGCTGGTAGATATGCACCTGCAATGTGTCCGATATGAAGTCCACCATTAGCATACGGAAGAGCTGCAGTAACAGTAGTTCGTTTGAAATCATCAGATATTTTAGAAGAAGTTTTGAGGGAAGTCGACATAGAATGATTGTATATATTTTTATTTTTTCAGAACTGAAAAATCAGTTTATATAAATGACATCTTGAGTAAATGTAGATTTGTTTGCAAAAGTAAGAAAAATGTAATCCTAATAATAATTGCAAGAATCAAAACTTTATGTTTTTCGAAAAGATATAAGCATTTAATTTGAACAGTCTCTAAAAACTTTATTTCAAAGTAAATTAAATAGCACTATAAAAGGTACTTATATGATTTTTTAAACAACTTTCACTTTTTTTTGAAAGTTGATGAAGTTGTGCATCAATTTTGTAAAATAGTTTTTATACTTACTTAACGAAGTATAATCTTAATTACTCAAACTTATTTAATTTAAAATCAGACACTTATGAAAACTCTTTTTTCTTTCATGTTTGCGACGATATTATTCTTCGCTATCCAATCAGAAGCTGCAGCTCAAAAATATTTCACGTATGATGGAGATGTTTTTTCCGTACAACTCAAAACCAATAGTGCTAACACTCAAGTAATGGAAGTTTATTTCTCTAGCAATGGAGAATGGCACAAATTTGATATTATTGATTTCCATGATTTAGAAGACACTCACGAAGGAGGTTTTCTTTATACAGTAAAAGACGGCAAAGGCGACATTTATGACGTAGATTATTATCGTAATCAGAATTATATCATTGTTTATGCAAGCGACCACAGCACAAGCTGGAAACTTTACAAACGATAAGAAATTTACTTGCCAAAAAACACTCAGAAAACATCTATCAATAATTTGGTAGATGTTTTTTTGTGTACAATACAGAATGAGGTTTTAAACATTAAATAATATAAAAAAGTCAGATTGGTAAAGCGATTAAAACTGAATGAGTGATTTTTTTAGTAATTTTGTCTTCACATAGAGTTCAAAAAATCAATATTCACTAATCAAAATATAAAATTATGTTATTACAAGCAGGTATGGACGGTACAGGAATGGCAAATATCCTTATGATTGTCGGTATGGTAGCCGTCTTTTATTTCTTTTTACTTCGTCCACAACAACAACAACGCAAAAAACAAAAAACATTTTTAGAGTCTTTAGCCAGAGAAATGAAAATCGTTACTACAGGTGGCGTTCATGGAAAAATAATTGATGTAAGTGAAAATACGGTAACTGTAGAAGTAGATAAAGGTGTTCGTATGAAATTAGATAAAACAGCTATTGCTTATGAATCTGGTGTAGTTGCTGAAACTATCAAAAAATAAATTATCAAATTAAATCATTAAAAGAATTATGAAAAAAATAAATTTATTTATCGTCTTTATTTTGTGTCTGACTATTTTCTCTGCTTGTAAAAAAGAAGATGAAAAAGAGCCAACAGCAAAAGAAAATTTAGTTGGCAAAACGTGGGTAATAACAGAAGTAGATTCTGATATATCCTCTACTTTTGGAACTTTACCTCCAGAGCTGACAAATGAATTTAATCCAACGCAAGGTTTGGAAGGGCAAACCATTATTTTTAATGAAAATGGAACTTTTACAGTAGAAGAAACACAACAACAGGGAAACTGGACACTTTCAGAAAATGGGCAGACACTTACCTTTAGTGGTTTGGTAGAAGGAGAATTGACTGATTTTGTAGATGCTCAAACGCTTTCTGACTTACAAACTTTTGAAGTAACTACGCTTACAGATTTGAAACTATCAATTCAGAACAGTACAAATGTTCCTATTTCAGAAGAAGTTGCAGAACAAATAACAGGCTTTCCAATTCCGATAACATTGATTGTAAAACTCACTATTAATTTTGATAAACAATAAAAAAGATTTTTTTTATCTAAAATTCAAACAAAATTGATTTACAAAAGACTTTAAAATTGATAAATACAAACTTTCAAATTTGATTGAAAATTCGTATTTTTGTCTGATTATCAAGAATATACAAAATATTAAATCAAAAAAATAAAACATATATGACATTAGTAGCAGATACTCCACAAGTTCTTAGTTTTGAGCTTACAGAAGAACAAGCAGAAGTACAGAAAGCAGCAAGAGATTTTGCACAGTCTCAACTTTGGGAAGGTATTATTGAGCGTGATAACGAACAACGATTTCCTGCCGAGCAAGTAAAGCAAATGGGCAAACTTGGCTTTATGGGAATGATGGTAAGCCCTGAATATAATGGAAGTGGAATGGATACCGTTTCTTATATCTTAGCAATCGAAGAAATTTCGAAAGTAGATGCTTCGGCTTCTGTTTGTATGTCTGTAAACAATTCTCTTGTTTGTTGGGCATTAGAAAAATATGGAACAGAAGAACAAAAAGAAAAATACTTAAAGCCACTTGCATCAGGAGAAAAGATTGGTGCTTTCTGTCTTTCTGAGCCAGAAGCAGGAAGTGATGCTACTTCACAGCGCACGACAGCAGAGGACAAAGGCGACCATTATTTATTGAATGGAACAAAAAACTGGATTACAAATGGTAAGACAGCTTCTATTTATTTAGTAATGGCTCAAACTGACGTTGATAAAAAACACAAAGGAATCAACTGTGTAATCGTAGAGCGTGGAATGGACGGCTTTGTGGTAGGTCAGAAAGAAGATAAAATGGGTATTCGTGGTTCTGATACGCATTCTTTGATGTTTACAGACGTAAAAGTACCTAAAGAAAATCGCTTAGGTTCGGACGGACAAGGTTTTAATATTGCAATGGCTACCTTGAATGGTGGACGTATCGGAATTGCTGCACAAGCTGTAGGAATTGCTGGTGGTGCTTTAGAACTAGCTTTGAAATACTCAAAAGAAAGAAAAACATTTGGAAAGGAAATCCACAAACACCAAGCAATCGCTTTTAAGTTAGCTGATATGGCTACAAAAGTAGAAGCTGCTCGTTTGCTTTGCCTAAAGGCTGCACAAATAAAAGATGCAGGTGGAGATTATTCTCTTTCTGGCGCAATGGCGAAACTATATGCTTCTAAAATTGCGATGGAAGTAACTTCTGATGCGATTCAGATTCACGGTGGATATGGTTATGTAAAAGAATTCCACGTAGAAAGAATGCTT
This sequence comes from Bernardetia sp. ABR2-2B, assembly GCF_037126435.1. Classification (GTDB taxonomy): domain Bacteria; phylum Bacteroidota; class Bacteroidia; order Cytophagales; family Bernardetiaceae; genus Bernardetia. The sequence continues at coordinate 2,679,344 of NZ_CP147020.1, forward strand.
CGTGATGCCAAAATCACAGAAATCTATGAAGGAACTTCTGAAATTCAGAAAATTGTAATTTCAAGACATATCTTGAAAGACTAAGTAAACTGAAAATGGATAATTAACAAATACGAAATCCTTAAGATTCTTTATGAGCCTTAGGGATTTTGTATGTAAACTGTGTTTTAGCCGAGTATAGAGTTATACTAATCATTCTATTTCTATCCTACTAAAACCTACGAAAAGAGAAGTGGCGTAATAATCATTACCTTTTATCTGTAAAGTTTTTCTTTTAGAAAGTAAGGCTTTTCTATATTTGCTCCTATTAACTGTTTCCCAAATTTCAATTTCAGAAACGCCTAAATTATTGGCTACTCCATTAACATCAACATTTACTTCAAAAAAAATAGAAAAGGGTTTAGACAGTTTATAAAAGTTATCAAAGTTTTTATCAAATTCACTCAGATATAAAACCATGGGTTTTTCCATTTTATAAGGATATTTGAGCATTAAATATTCTATCGTATTTATGTAAACAAATATTCTATACAGTTCTATATTCTTTAATCTAATCATTTTAGATAAATTGTTATAACTATTATTTAAAGAATCCAAAAAATCTATTTTATCAAGTTTTTCTGGAGTAGGTCTCATTTTTTCTAAAAATAGTCCGTATTTATAATCTTCTTTTACTCTTTCAAAATAAAACTCTATGTTCTCTGTCATTGTTATTTGGTAATCTTCCCTAAATTTGTCTATGTAATAAACAGTATCTTTATCAATAGTTGTATAAACTAAAAGGTTTAGTGGTAGACTATCATTATGATACTTGTAATAAGTCTTACCTTCTATATTTAAAGTATCAGAACAATCAATACATTCTTCATACTGAGAATATGAGTTAAACGAAAGCATACAGAAAATGAATAAAAAAAGGTGTTTCATATATTTATCTTGTGATTTGTAGTGAAGCTAGAAAATATAATACCTAAAGTAGAAATGGGTAAAAAAAACTTATTTTGATTTTTAAATAATTGCTTTATGAAAAAATGTATCAAAAAAACACTGTTCATTTCCCTTATTCTTATTTTAGGAGCAATAGGAAGCATAATTATAGCTGATTATCTAATTGTTTCTAAAGCAGAAAGTAGTTTGTTTAAAGATATAAATGCTATCCCAAAAAAGAAAGTGGGTTTGGTTTTAGGGACAATTAAAATTTTACCAAATGGAAATCAAAATCGTTACTTCAAGCATAGAATAGATGCTGCTGTTTCTCTTTACAACGCTGGAAAGATAGAATACATTATTGTAAGTGGCGATAATAGCAAAGAAGAGTATAACGAGCCTGAAGACATGAAAAATGATTTAGTAGCGAGAGGAATTCCAGAAGAAAAAATATTTATGGACTTTGCAGGTTTCAGAACATTAGACTCTGTGGTAAGAGCAAGAGAGATTTTTGGTCAAAACTCATTTACTGTTATTTCTCAAAAATTCCATAATGAAAGAGCTATTTATTTAGCTCATTTGGAAGGAATGGAAATTATTGGTTTTAATGCAATGGAGGTAACCATAAAGTACGGCATCAAAACACAAATCAGAGAAAAATTCGCTCGTGTAAAAGTCTTTGTAGATTATCTGACAGGAAAAGAGCCTAAGTTTTTGGGAGAGAAAATCATTATTCCATAAAATTTGCCTTCATTTCCAAAACATTTTCATTACTTTTACGTAAAACATACCAAACAGTCGGTTTAAATTTATCCTCAACGACACTTTCAAGCTCGTTGATGGTTAAAACAATACATTATGGACATACAAACAGCAGTAGAGAAGGTAAAATCAAATCCAAAAGTCATTTTTTTGATTGATGGAATAGGTGCTTTAGTTACTTCACTTTCTTTGTTCGGAATAGGATTTTTGTTACAAGAGCATTTCGGAATGCCTAAAAATATTCTCTATGTGCTTTCAAGTATTGTTGCTTTTTATGCTATTTATTCTTTCTCGTGTTATTTCTTTTTATTTGATAAAAATACGACTAAGAAATGGCAATCATATTTGAAAGTAATTATTACTGCAAATATTTTATATTGCGTTGTGATGCCTTTTTTATTGATGTTTCATTATGAAAGTCTGACAGTTTTAGGAATCAGCTATTTCATTTTTGAGATAATCGTAATTCTGACTTTGGTATTTTTTGAAATTAAAGTAGCTTCTAAATAAAAATCCTCAACGACGCTTTTAAGCTTGTTTATGACTAGGTCGTGTAATAATTGAAAACAAACAGAAAATGAATCAATTTATTTTACTTTTTCATCCTTTAAGTACAAGCGAAGAGATACGAATTGATTTCAAATCGTCAAAACCAGCGTCTGATTTTATTGAATTAACAAAGTTAGATGGTTATAAAGTTTATCAATACATCCAAAGTGATTACACATACAATATGCCTATTGAAAAATTAGAATCTAAGAGTATCAGATTCAAAAAACTGTATAGAGAGGAGAAAACTTGGTTTGGTTTTTCAAAAAAGATAGTAACAGATTTATTGATTGAACCTAAAAATGGATTTTATTATCCCTATAGTTACGGAAATTATCTGTATTTATTTACAAAACATGATATTGACCAATCTGAATTTGAAAAGTGGCTAAATAAAAGTTTCCCTAACCGATTTGCAGACATCGATGAAACCTTCACTGGATTCAATTCCGAGTTTTTACATTTAATCAACGAAGATGATTACATAATTGTAAATAATCATGATTATCAAGAGGAGTTGGGGATAACAGGTAAAACGGAGATTATCAAACAAATTATTACTAAGTTTAATGATTTGAATTTGGAACAATATGAAATAGAAAAATACGAGTGAGAACCTAAAAAAATATTGCGTAACAATTCGTAACCTTAATTGAACCTATGACAAAAAACCTTACAAAAGAAAATATTTTGATAAGTTCCTTTCGTGTCTTTTTGGAAAAAGGTTATGAAAAGGCAACTTTGAATGAGCTGGTGAAGGCTTCAAAGGTTTCTAAAGGGGCATTTTATCATTATTTTAAAGGAAAAGAAGAATTATTTGATGCAACAATAGAAAAGTATTTTTTTGAAATTGCTTCGCCTGTGGTAGTATTCGAACCTTCAAAAAAGCATACTTTTTTAGAAAATGTTCAACAGTATATCACTAAGAAAAATGCAGAAGTGATGAAAGTCATGCAACAGCTGGAAGTTGATTTTACTATCAATTATATGAATGTGATTTTAGAAGCCATGAAACTTTTTGAACATCACAAAAAGCGTTCGTTGAAGCTCTTAGATGCTGAATTAGATATTCATCAAAAAATCATTGAAACGGCACAGCAAAAAGGAGAAGTTCGAAATGATATGGATGCAGCTTTGTTGGCTAAACAGTTCTATTTTTTGTTAGATGGTTTCAAATTTCATGTTCTGATTTTGGCAGATTGGAATGTAGAAAAATATACAGAAGTAAATAAACTAATAGAGCAATTTTATCAACTTATTAAAATACATTGATTACGAATGAGATAAAGATTATACTACTAGACAAAAACCATTGATTCTTTATTTTTGTATAGGTCAGCCTCGTAGAGCAGACCGTTTGTAAAATACTCAGTTTATCATTCATAACTCATAATTTTATTCATTTACCTACCAACCGTTCGGTTTTTAATTTTACAAAACAATGATTACAGTTCAAAATCTTATTTATTCATATCCAAAAGCTGATAGTCCGACTGTAAGAAACGTTAGTTTTGAAGTAAAAGAAGGCGAAATATTTGGCTTTTTGGGACCCAGTGGTGCAGGAAAAAGTACCACTCAAAAAATATTGACAAAACTTCTGAAAGGTTATCAAGGCAAAATTTTGATAAAAAATGGTAACTCAAATAAAGAATTACAAAGCTGGAAGAGCGATTATTATAATCAAATTGGTGTTGGCTTTGAACTTCCTAATCATTATTCAAAACTCTCTGCATTGGAGAATTTACAGTTTTTTGCTTCTTTCTATGATGTTCCTACACAAAATCCTCTAGAGCTTTTGGAGATGGTAGGCTTGGCAAAGGATGCTAAAAAGAAAGTAGCTGACTTTTCGAAGGGAATGAAAATGCGTTTGAATTTTATACGTGCTTTGCTTCATAATCCACCAATCTTATTCTTAGATGAACCAACTTCTGGGCTTGACCCAGTAAATGGAAAAATAATCAAAGATATTATCCTAAATCTAAAAAAAGGAGGAAAAACAATCATCTTGACAACGCATCACATGAACGATGCCGAGCAGCTTTGTGATAGAGTGGCTTTTATGGTAGAAGGAAAGATTCCATTGATAGATTCGCCCAAAAATTTGAAAGAAAAGTATGGAAAACGAACGCTAAAGGTAGAGTATTCTCATCAAGACAAGCGAGAAAATCAATTATTTGATTTAGAAAATTTGGGACAAAATGACGAGTTCTTACAACTGATTAATCAAAATTATATTCAATCAATGCACTCACAAGAAGCAACTTTAGAAGATATTTTTATTGAAGTAACAGGAAAAAAATTAATCTAAGGAGCAATTACGAATGTAAATTACTGAATATCAATAAATTAAAAACTTCAATATCAACAGTCGTAGATTTATAAAAAAAATAACAATGAAAAAATTACTCAAAATTACATTGTGGGAAATCATTTTACAAGCTCGTCAGCATATCATTACTGTGGTCGCTATCATTACATTTATTTATAGTTTAGCCTTTACGTATTTTGATGAATTACCTAGTAAATTTATTGTTTTGCTCATCAGCACTGACCCCACAATGCTTGGTTTTCTTTTTATTGGCGTTTTGATTTTATTCGAAAAAGGTTCAAAAACGATAGAAGCCGTAGTAGTTACGCCTATCAAAAAGTCAGAGTATCTATTCTCCAAAATCATTTCACTTACAGGAATTGCACTTGTGGCAAGTTTAGTGATGGCATTTGCCAGTCAAAAAGAGTTTAATATTTTGATTTTGATACTTGCTGTTTTGCTCTCTTCTACCCAGTTTCTATTGATTGGCTTTATTGGAGTTTCTCGCATCAAAACGATTAATCAGTATATTTTTACTTTTCCTTTTTTGGTTTCTCCTCTGATGCTTCCTTTGCTCAATTTTTTTGAGTTTACAGATTCTATTTTTCTTTATGTTTTTCCATTTCAAGCCTGTTTGTTGCTTTTTAAAGCTGCTTTTGAACCTATTTTGATGTGGCAATGGATTTATGCACTTGTTTATTTGCCATTAAGTACGGTTGGGTTTTATTTACTTGCCTTGAAATTTTATGATAAATATCTACTTCAAAATTAATCAACTCTTAACCGTCGTTGAGGTCAAGACCATCAACGAGGATTAAATAAAAACTATGAAACCTACTACTTTTATTCACTTATTAAGAAACGATACTACAAATATTTTGAGAGATAAAACGCTCTTGATGATGCTTGTATTTCCATTTTTATTGATTTTTGGCTTAAAAGCAGGTTTGCCTTCACTTAACGAACTTCTACCGTCATTTCCAAAGTATTACGGACTAGCTTTAGCTGTTTTGGCTACAACTTCTGGACTTTTGGGAGGGTATATTATTGCCTTTGTAATGCTTGATGAGAAAGATGAGAATGTCTTTGTGGTAATAAAAGTGATGCCTTTTTCTACGGCTTGGTTTATGGCGTATCGGTTAATTTTTGCTGGATTATGGGCATTTTGTTTTGCTTTTTTGAGTTTTTTAGTTTTGGATATAAATGGATATTCTCTGCTTGAAAAAGTATTTTATAGTCTATTTTGTTCTCAAACGGCAGTCGTAGTATTACTTTTTTTGGTAGCCTTTGCAAATGACAAAATTGAAGGAATTACTTTTATAAAAGGTATTAATTTCTGTTCTGTTCTCCCTGTTGTAGCATTTCTTGTAGATTCTTCTTGGAAGCACATTTTTAGTGTTTTTCCTTTTTATTGGACATATAGAGCGATGCAAGAGCCTAATTTTTTATGGATTTTAATTTCTGTTTTTAGTCATTTTATGGTTTTCTTGGTTGGTTATTATCTATTTTTAAGAAAACTAGAGTAGATTTAATTTTGCTTACAAAATCAAAAAGGTAGTGATCTGAGTGAGATAAACTAATCCAAATTCCTACCTAAATAAAGTTGTTTTGTCTTTATTTTTCTAAATTTATTTCATTCTTTTGAAGCTATATGACATATTATAAGCTAAGTCGTACGCTCTTTGATTGTCTTTCTTCCACCAAATGATAGCATAAAAATTAGTGTCGCTTTCTGGGTCTATAAAGCCAATAACCCAAAAAAGCCAAGTTGGATGTTTTGCTGTCGAACAACGAATCCAATACCCATCATATCCACCACTTTTATATGCACCCTCTGAGATAGCACGATAACCTTTTTCATTGGCAATCTTTTGCACCATACCTTTAGAGGTTGCCGAATAATCTTTGAAAGGATACATTTCTAACCAAGTCAGATTGTCGCCTGATTCGAAAGCTGTTCCACTACTTTGTTTGATTTCATGTGTACTTGGAATAGAAAACTGAACCCCATAACTATCCCAGTTGTAGAGAGTTGTTTGAGCTTCTATTTGATGAATTGAAAAACTAAAAAGTAGTATAAATAGAAAAGAACTAATGATTGATGTAGAAACTAATTTTTGCATAGTAGTAGTTTTTGATAAGTATATAAGTAATTTAATGAAAATTATCACACACTTTAAGCCATTATCAATTTTCAATTAAAAAAAATTAATATAATGCTAAAAAAACTTTATACAATTCTATTAAATATATAAAATAACTTGCTGATTATTAATTGTTTAGTAATTAAAGTTCAGAAGAATTCTTAATTAAACGAAGGCTACACCAAGGAGTTTCTTCCGTTTGTTTTGCGACAAGCCAACCAAACTCTTCTGCTCGTTGTTGGATGTCTTTTATATCGTTATTATGAAAACCACTCAAAACTAAAGTTCCTGTTTCTTCTAAAAGCTCATTATACAAAGGCATTTCTTCTAAAAGAACATTTTTATTTATGTTGGCAAGTAAAATATCAAACTTCTTCCCTTGAAATACTTTTGCAGTTCCGTGTTTGGAATCAATTTTTAAGTTATTTCTCTCTGCATTTTCTAATGAATTTTCAACTGACCAGTCCTCTACATCACAAGCAAAGACTTCTTTTGCTCCTAATTTTGCTGCCATAATTGCCAAAATTCCTGTTCCAGAACCTGCATCCAAAACAACTTTATTTTTATGGTTTATTTCGAATTGATGCCCCAACATCAAACGAGTAGTTTGGTGATGTCCTGTTCCAAAAGACATTTTTGGAGTAACGATAATTTCGTGTTCAAAATCAGGTTCTGCTTCGTGAAAATCAGCTCTAATGATACATTTTTTTTCTAATTTGTTGCCTTCATTATACTCTAAACGAATAGGTTGAAAATTCTCCTCCCATTTTTTATTCCAGTTTTGTTTTTCTTCTTTGTTGATAGAATAAGTAAGCAAGTTTTGAGATTGATAATTATCTAAAATTTCCTTTACTTCTTTTTCATTATAATTTTCTTCTTCAACTGAAGTGATCCAAATTGTTTTTTCACTAGAATCAGAAATAACATTTTCTACATACATACTTTCTTCTTCCATAATAGAATCAAAACCAAGGGGAGCAAGTTGATAATAAACAACTTCAGCAATATTTTCTACCGTTTTTATACGAATTACAACAAACATATTTTTAATTTTTATTATCTAAATCAACAAAGATTATCACAGAAGTTGTTTAAGAATACTCATTTTTCCTTAGAACTGTGTTTGCAAACCCAGTTCTAAGGAAAAATAACACAGCCTTTGTTGGTGTTTTAGCGTAGCGACACCAACAAATATATCCACAAAGCCCATTCTTAAACAACTTCACAGTTATTTTGGAAAGCCTAAAAGTTTATAAAAAGTATATTTTAGATTAAACCTATCCTTGATTGTATTACTACACCAAGCAATAAAAAACAAATACCGTTATTGGTAAAATAAATTATCAATAACGGTATTTGAATATATTTTATAGTACAAAGAACGGATTATTTTCTGATTAAATTGAATTTTATTTCGTAATTTTTAATCTCTAATCCATAATTATTTTAAACTCTGTTCATTTTTGCTTCCATTGATTGTTGTGTATGAGGAACGGCACGCAAACGTTCTTTTGAGATAAGTTTGCCTGTATCCTTACAAACTCCATATGTTCCATTTTTAATTCTGAAAAGCGCACGTTCTAAATCCGATATAAACTTCTGCGCTCGTGCTGCCAATTGATTGAGTTGCTCTTTTTCCATTGAACTTGCTCCATCTTCTAAGTTTCCTGCGCTAGTTCTGTTTTCGGCTGCATCCTCTCGCATAATAGACCTTTTCAGATAATCTAACTCGTCTTTAGATTTAGCAAGTTTTGAATTAAGAATAGCTTCAAATTCTTTGAGTTCTTCTGACGAGTAGCGTAATGTTTGGTTATTTTCCATAATGAGTAATGTGTTTTAGTGATTTTTGCATGTACTTTTTTACGACCACAAAGGTAATTTAATTATTTCAATCAAACCAACATAAACATGTTATTTACACAAAAAAACATATTAAATTTGGGCGTAGTATCAATGAACAAACTATTATATTAAAATAATTAAGGAATATAAAATCTATCTTTTTATAAATGATTAAAAAGATAAAATCACTTAATCAACTGATTATCAGCAAATTAATCAAACTGTAAGCTTAATTATTTTATTTTGTATTATTGTTTTTTATGTAACTATCTTACTCTTTTTACGAATAACTTAACAAAAAGTTGTCTTACTGTTGATGTTATAATTTTTTATCAAAAAAACAGATATAAAATCAAAATTTTATGTTTTTTGGATGTGAAAAAAAACTATCAAACTCTTCTTTATACTCCCTTAATTTGTTATATCCCTCTTGTTTTAGCTGCTCTTCTTCCCATCTTCTATGGTTTCCATTTGTATAAGCCATTGCATTTTGATAATACATATACGCATTAAATTTATTCATAATGTAATTGTTGCGTGGACGAATAATTTCTCCAAAAGCACCTTCTACAATAGAATTTGACGGAATTTTGGTTCTTTCTTTCAGACAAACACCACTACCAATAATACAATTGTCTCCTATTTGGCAGCCGTCCATAATAATTGCACCTATTCCAATAAGTGTATTATCTCCAATGGTTGCTCCATGAATTGTTACTCTGTGGGTAATCGAACAATAATCTCCAATCCTTACAGGCGTTCGCATACCTACATGAATCATCACAAAATCTTGAATATTAGTATATTTTCCTATTTCAACACTATGATTTTCGGCACGAATAACGGAATTTATCCAAAGTGAGCTATTTTCCTCAATGGAAACATTTCCATAAACTAAAGCCGTAGGATGTGAAAAATAAGTGTCATTATAGTTCATAATTTTTTAGAGCTTTTATATCTTTTAGTTTGAGTGAATAGCTAAATTTTTCTTTTTGATAATATTGAGTGGAATAGTTTCTTTTGCATGACGCACTAAAGACTGACTTTCAGAAATAAAATGTACAGAAAATGAATGTCTTGTTTTTCCATTAAATTTTGGTCGGAAGCTTCCATGTAGCAGATTCGAATTAAAGAAAACAACATCTCCTTTTTTATAGCTGCGTGTTACTTGTTTGATTTGGGCTAACTCTAAGGACTCATCTAATAATTGATTCCCTTTTTTATAAATGGTATATAATTGAGCTTTGTCATTTTCTTGATAATTAGCTACTTTCTTATTTACACAATCCAAATATTCTTGATATTTTTCTTTTGCTTGTAGTCCTACTTCTTTGTCATCATTGAGAAAACAACTTTTTGGATAATAATAAAAACTACCTGCTTCTTCGCTTACATCTTCCAAAGCGACCCAACAACCAATAACTTGCCCCTTTTTAGTAGAATCAAATAAATCTCCATCAAAATGACGTTCTGTTCCCTTATTACTTTCAAAATACATAGTTTGTACCAAAACAGGGTTTTCTCCTAAAATTTTTCTTACTGTTTGAGGAAGTTCTGACTGTTCAATTATTTCAAGTAATAAATCAGAGAATTGAGCTGTTTTATTTGGCAGTTCGTGTACGTTTAAGAGAGGATTAATGACGTGGTCAAACTTAGAGAAACGATGCTTTTCAAATTTATAACTCTTGACACGCAAGAATTCCTCATTGCTATATTTTATAGTATTCTTATAACTGTCAATCAGTTTGTTACAACATTCGTCTGATAAAAATTGAGGTAAATAAAGACAGCCATCTGCTGCCATTTTTTCTTTGTAGATAGATTCCATATGGATAAAACAAGAAGGTAAAGATAGATAGGAAGTTGCTATTATTATGCTATGAAGCATAAGTGCTATTTTATGCTAAAGTAAATAAAAAATAGATGATTTAGCAATTAATTGATAATAAAATAGTATCAGAAAACTTATTTGTGGATAAACTCTATCAATTTTATGAGCTTCTTATGTTTTCTTTATGATTGAGAGATGGCTTTTGCAAACGAGCTTATTTATCAGCATAAATCTCAAAAGTAGCTTGAATAGGACTTCCTTTTTTTGTTGTTCCTACGATGCTTCCTCTTGTATAACCTTTTGCTTCATCAAAAATATCAATGTTCAGAGTTCCCTTTTCTAAAGAACCTTCAATGTTTGCCAGTCCATTATTGTAATAAAGCGTTACAGTTGCAGAACGTTTGGGGCTTGACATAATTGGAAAGCTACCTTTATTATCTCCTATTGCAGTAATGACAAGATTCGTATTTGTATTTTGATAATTTGCTACCATGATATTTACAGTTTCTAAGTCTTCATCATAATCTACTACATTTTCTGCACGTAGAGTTTCGAAAATATAATCTTGTTCTGCAAAATCTTCATCATCAATTTTCACATTTACAATTCCTCCCTGCATTTCTTCTGACAAGTCCTTATACTCTACTTTTTTGAGTTCTTCATTTGTCATTTTACTAGGCTGCGTAAGGAGTTTGTTTGTTGTTGTTTCTGTATCTTCTTTTACTACAAAAGTATCTGTATTTTCTTTTTCAATATTGGAAGAGCTACAAGCAGAAAATAAAACTACAAAAGTAAAGACAGGCAAGATATTTTTCATGAGTATTAACTTTTTGATTTAGATTAAAAAAATAGAAATTATTTATATAATAGACTTTATACGTGTATTCCTTTGCTAAAACACCGACAAAGATAGTATTGTTTTTCCATAGAATTAATTTTGCAAATGCAATTCTATCAAAAAATCTACACTCTCAAATAACTTCATGACTAGAGTATAAAAATACTATTTTTCTAAGATATGAACACTAAGGCAACATAGAAGTAATCAGCCCACTTCGTATAACTCTCCAAACATATCTCAACAGACTATCATTATATTCTCTTTGGTATTTTATTTTCCCTTCTTTCCCTTCAACATTTTTATCAATGACAGTATTGATAAGACCACTCAAAAATTTACGCTTTTTATTAGAATTCTTTTTCAATAGAGTTACTTCCAAACCATCATAAGTAATAATAAAAGTTCCTGTTGCGTAGCCATCATTTATGTTAGCATCAAACTCTGCTCTTCTTATCACTCCTCTGTTTGCTTCAAAACGTGTAATAGGAGAAAGCATTTTATTGAGTGAAGGAATTTCAATTTCTGTACAAAAGCCTTTTATACTTCCTTCAAATGTGTCTGTATTGAGTGGCATTTCCATTGCAATCTCAATTCTACTTTCCTTCATAAAATACATGTCAGCTTTTATTTTTGCTGGTTGAGATTCTTCAAAGTTATGAAAATTGAGAGCCATCATATTCAAGCTATCAAAAGCAAGACTTCCTATTCCATCTAAACCCTCTGCTCGTTCTGAATATACTATATTTCCTTTTTCTATTTGTAATGTATCGATTGCCAAGCCAATCTTCCATTCATAAGGCATTTTCTTTTCATTAGGTTCTCCATGTCTATTTCGGTCTTTTAGAATTGAAATATCAGGGTTGAAAATTAAGATTTTATCAGCCTTAATGAGTTCTCTTTGAAGAGCTTGCCAGTCTAAATTGTGTGCCTCTAACTGCTGTGCTTTTATCTCTCGTTTTTCGTCTAGGTCTTGTGAAAGCTCTAAGTTTTTTACTTTTACTAGATTATTTTCATAATTTATTTCCTCTATTTTAAAATTTGTTCCATTTTGGTGAGCCATTGAATAGTTAGAAATTAATAATTGTGCCTCCGAAAAGCGCAAAACATCAACATAGGAAGTATCAAAACTGACAGCATTCAGAGTGCCATTTAGCGTATCAACTTTTTGCAGAAAATCAGCTGTTTTGTGATTTAACTGTTCGAAAGAAACCTGCACTTTTTCAGAACTAAAACGAAAAGTGGGAGGTTTGAGCCATCTAGCATCATCAATTTCTAAATCTAGCTTTTTGAGTTCTATTCTCGAATTTGAGTTATATTGATAAACTCCTGTTAAGTTTTGTATTTCTAAAGAGCTTACTGAAAGAGGAGCAACCACAAAATTAGCTACTGTATCAGCAGCACGAGAAACCCCTTGTGTAGAATCAGCGATATATTTTATATCAATAACAGGGTTTTGAAGCCTTATTTTATCAGCGTACCACTCTCCATCTGAAAAGTATTTGAAAATATTTACTCCTTTAAAAGCTACCTTTTCAACATCAATTTTTGCTTTTGGTTTTCCTTTCTTTTCTGCTAAAAGGCTGTCTGTTCTGACCTTTACTTTTTCTAAAGTTATGTTTGTGGGAAATAGCCAAACACTAATATTTTCTATTTCTATTCTGTAAGGAGATTCTTTATTTTCATTGATAGAAGCAGTAATCTTTTGTTTTAGGTAATTATCTAGGTAATCGACAGCCACAAAACCACCACCAATTAAGATTAGTAAAATAGCTCCTAAGATTATGAAGAGCTTTTTGAAGAAGAAATTTTTCATAGAAAATGAGAAAGGAATAAGAAAAATAGAGTCAAAAAAATAAAACTACAAATCAAGAACGCTTAAACAACTAGTAAAGTTTATCCTATCTACTAGACATTTTTGTTTTAACAACCCTCAATGAGTTTTTCAGTCTTGTTGAAATACTAAAATGGTAAGTTCTTCTTAAATTATTTTAGAAAAACACAAAACTCCTACTTCTTTCCAAGAGGCAGGAGTTTTTCTTAGTAAAAAAAGTGATGTTAATTTACTTAAATTGAGTTCTTCGATATTTATCTACTCAACCCTCCCACTTTCCTCTTCAGCAGTCGTTTTACGTTTTCTAACTGATTTCAACTTATAAAACTAAGTTAATCTTACTCTACAAGACTACTGCTCAATACTATTTTTCTTATCTCATTTTCAAAATGATATACTACAAGAGGCTCAATATCATTATCAAGACAATATATATTTTCCCAAACAATAACATCTATATCATTTTCAGGAATATAAAATTTGATACAAACAAACCCTATTCCTCTACCTCCATGTCCTAAATGCTTGATGGGGTGTTGGTCATGTACCCTCAATCCATAAGCATAGCCAAGAGTATCGTTATCAAAGGCTGCATGTGTTCCCTTATTAGTTGGAATAGTCATTTTGTTATAGAAATCAGTACTCAAAACTTTACCTTTATGTAACTTAGTATCCCACAGGTTCAAATCAGAAACATTTGAAATTATGCCTCCTGCTGGAATAAAACTTTTCCAACTTTCTTTGGTAAAGCCTATACTATCAAAAGCAACAAGACTTACCTCATTACTTTCTAACCAATAACTATTGACTAGTCCTTTATTATCTCCATCAGGCTGATAACAATATGTGTTTGTCATTTTTAATTCTTCAAATAAGCTGTTAGCAAGTTCGGAATATTCTTTTTTAGTAACATGTTCAAGAATATTACCTAACAAACCATACCCTGGGTTGCTGTATCTATATCCCTTACCAGCTTCAAAAAGTAGAGGCTCATTGACATCAATAATTCCAGAAGACATATTTAGTAATTGATGTACAGTTACAGTATCAGCCCAAGTTTGCTCAAGGTTTGGTAAATATATTTTGATTGTGCTTTCTAAATTTATATTTCCTTTTTCCACCTCCTTCAACACAAGAACTGCTGTAATTTGCTTACTATTTGATTGAATTCTGAAATTATCGTTTGAACTAATAGGTGTTTTTTTATCAAAATCAGAATATCCATACGCCTTTTCGTATTTCGTTTCTCCATTCTTTGTAATAAACACAACGCCATTGAATTTTCGTGGTGATGTAGTCAAAATCAGACTATCGATTCTTGCAGAGTAATCGTCCTTTATTTCTTGAATTGATTCTTTAGTAGTAGGTTTGTCATTCTTGCAGCCTGTGATGAGTAAAATTAATGTTAGTAGAAAGTACGTGATATTGTTATTTTTCATATTTTTAAAATGACTTTAAGTAAAATAAATAGTAATCTATCTGTATTATTTTTATTTTCAATTTGCCTGTTTTCTTTCTCTGATATAGCACTACAACTCATCAGAATAAAACTGAAAATGGAAACATATTTTTCATTAGACTCTTTCGTTTATTTTTTATAAAAAATAAATTTTATGATTTCAATGGTACTTTATTCCAAATGTCTAAATATATTTTCCACACTCCTTTTTCTCGTCTCCAAACAATCACATATTTACCTTGCCAAGATGATTCTCTTCCATCTGCGTACTTTGTTTTGCCTTCATAATATCCATAATCATAGGCTTCATTACCATTAATGCGAATCTCACTTTGCGTGATTTTGTGGAATAAAGTTCCAACTCCCTCTGGCAGAGCCCAGTAAGAAATAATAGAATCTCTTCCAGTAAGAATTTTGGTGTTGTTAGGGAATATTTTCGCATCTGATGTATAACAATTAGCAATACCTTCATAATCAGATTTCATTACGTATTCAGAAAATTTACGTGTGTTATCCAAAATTTGGTTGATATGTTTTTGTTTACCAACAAATGTTTGTGCTTGAGAGCTATTCCAACACAAAAATATGATAGATAAAATAAATAAATTTCTCATTGTATTAATTTTTATATTTACTTGTAATTAATTTTATTAATAATTTTGTTTGCAGTTTCCTTGATTAATTGATTTGCCTCAGGAAAACTGGAATTAGTGATAATAGATACTCCAACATTCTGTTTCGGAAATATTATTATCCAGTTTTGACTTCCATAAATTCCACCGTGGTGTTCAATGTAATCATCTACATTACGGTCAATAACCTCCCAATAGTAACCTATCCAAATATTTTCCACATCGTGAAATAACTTCTCATGCGACCTTTTTATGATAGAGTTGTTCTCATTTAGTTGCCATTTTATATAATTCAATAAATCTTCAGAATTTGATTTAATTCGTCCTGCTGCTCCCCATAGCTGTATAGGCTCTTTAAAATTGGGCATCAACTCATTGTTTTCATTATATCCATTAGCAAGAAGTGCTTTTTGTTCATTATTGAGATTAATACAAGTATTGAGCATTTTTGCAGGAATAAAAAGTTTTTCTTTTAAGAGTTCTTCAAATGATTTGCTATAAACAATTTCTAAAATATGGGCGATTAAGTTAGGTGCAATATTAGAATACCCATAATTTTCTCCAGGTTTTTGAGTCAATTTTAAGGACTGAACTTCTAATAATAAATCTTCTTTAGAATAGTTAGTTAATACTTTTTGAGCTTCTTTGTAACTAGTTGAGCTAGGATTCTGATACAATTCTGAAACTCCTCTAATATTTAAAGGTAAGCCACTCGTATGAGTGATTAAATGTTTAATCCTAACAGGTTCTCCGTTATATTGGAGGTTTTGATACCGAGTACCAAGTATGTCATAGATAACGTCGTCTAATTTCAATTTACCTTCTTCTACTGCACTTGCTACAAGATACCCAGTCATTGTTTTTGATACTGATGCTATCTCATAAAGTGTTTTATTTGTTGGTTTATTACCCAGACCTTTATCCATTTCTCCATAGTGTCCGATATAGCTTTCGCCATTGTCAAAAACTGCTATTGATAAAGCATTGAACCTTTTGTCTTCTAAGAAAAATTGAGCTTCTTCATTGACAATATCTGATAATGTCGTTTTTTTAGTATTAGAACTTATTTGATATAACGAGTTCTTATCAACAGCTACATCAGAATCTCTTGACATTGTGTCATATCTACTGGCAAAAGCTAATTGTCCGTTTTTCACGATACCAGTAATTGACTCTACTTTTATGACTTCACTTTTTGAATGAGTATCAAGGTTTTTACAGCATGATATAAATAGGCAAATCGTCGTAATTAAAAATATATGTTTCATAGTTTGTTGTTTTGTTTTAATTATTCTTTGAAATCTCTCTCCAAGAATAGCTTTTATGCACTATTTTCCAAGAACCTTCATATTTGAGAAGAAGAAAATAGTCTGTAAAAGTTCTCCAGTTTGGTACGACAATTTCTGCTTTTGCAATAGCTGCATCTTTTTCGATGTCAATAGAAATAATACGTCCTATTCGGCTTGTCTTTTTTCCTTCTTTCACTCCAGCAATATACTTTTCTCCAGAACGAACCCACAAGGTATCTTCTTCCACAGTATAGAGGTTGAAATCTGGATGAAAGGCTTGTCGTAATCTTTGTGGCTGACCGTTTCCTGTTCCTTCAATGTAATCCATTAGTGTCGCTCTGACCTGCTCCAAATCTGTTTTTGTAGTAGCTGTATTTTCTAGATGTGCTTTGATAGGCTTAATGACTTCTTCTGTTTTTTTCGAATAAAAGACCTTGCTATCATTGTTTGTTGCAACTTTCTTACTTACTTCAATACTTTTTTGAGCAACTACTTTTGAAGATTGAAAATTCTGACCTGTAACTAATCTACCATCTATAACGTAATATGCCTTTGCTCTTTCTCCGTATTTGAATGTACCTCCATTTTTTTCTATTTCTTCTTCAATAATAAAGGGAAAGTTTTGATACAAAAGCGAATTTTGGTTTTCGTATTCTTTTGGATAACCATTAATATTTTTTCCGTTTACCAAATAGCTTCCATCTGAAGTTTTAAGATTTGCAATTCCTGACGTTCCATGACAAACTGCTGCAATCACTCCATTTTGATTATATATTTTCATAGCAACATCCTGAATTTCAGCATTTTGAGGAATGTCAAATGATGGCGCACTTCCTCCTGTAAATAATACTATGTCATACTCAGTAGATTTTATTTCAAGAGGTTTTTTAGTATGAGCTATGGCGTACATAAAATCAGAATTATACAAGGCAGATAGATGTGTGCTATCACTAGGATTTATATACGCTAAAGGTATTTTTCCTCCTTTTGGGCTAACAAAATCTACATGATATCCAGCCTTTTGATATTCAGAATATGCAATTGCTATTTCTGAAAAGCTGTTACCAGTAGTAAGTGTAGTATTTTCTTTCTTTATATGACTTGATGTTACTATCAATACTTTTTTAACTTGCCTTTGGCTTGGCTCACTCCCAGCCGTTTTGCTAATTATTTTCCATCCATCTTCTAACTTTTTTAGAAGAAGCATGTCAATAAATCTCTTTTCAAGACCTGGAATGATTACCTCTAGTTTTGCTGTGGCAATACCTTGAAACCTATCAATAGAAAGTATATTTGTTGTTCTGCCATTGAATTTTCCAGCTTCACTTCTTCCAACAGCTTCTGCATATTTTTCTATGCTTACTACAAAAAGTGGTTCGTTTTCCTTGTCTAGAAACAGCTTTGCTTCTGGAATAAATGCCGATTTCAATTTGTCTGGATAATTATAGGATGTTCCTACTATATAATTTTCAATTACATTTATAATTTTTTCTTCTTCTAGAAGAGTCGTATCGTTTAAGCTTTGTGCCTGTATTTGATACCCAAAGAAAAATAATGTCAAGATTGATAGAATGATTTTTTTCGAAGTCATCTTTATATTGATTAAATTGATAATTGAGATTTTGATGATGACGAGTGAGGAAAATTCTTCCTAAACAATAATTTATGTTTTTAAAATACAGTCAGTAATTGGTTTGATGACTATATTTCCATAATGATATTGTTTAGAATCCACCAAAGGCACTTTCTTTTAAGTAGAAGTACTAGTCAGTTTGAAACTGTTTGGTGCAAGAAATAAGAATTTAAAATCTTTCATTGCGTCAAATAATCTGTTTTTTTAGATTTGTCTTGACACAAAGAAACGTAAGCACGACAAGACATAGGTTTTGATTTATAATTCCGTAGTACAGATTTATAAATCAAGACTATTTTAGGTAAAATGCAGACTGATTATTTTATGATTTTTTTCTTGTAACTTGCTGGTGTAAAACCTGTTATCTTTTTAAAAGTAGAGAAAAATGTAGATTTTGAGTTGAAACCACAATCATAACCAATAGCTTCTAAAGTATGGGTTTGATTTTGAAGCAAGAGCTTTTTGGCAGTTTCAATTCTGTATTCGTTGATGTAAAGTGGGAAACTTTTATTCAAATTATCATTCAGAAATTGTGATAAATGATGAGGTAAAATATTCAATTTTTCTGCTAAATCTGGGAGTTTGAGGTTAGGATCTTTGAATAGTTCTTTTTCTCTAATAATTCTTTCAAGTTTTAATTGTAGTTCTTGAGCTTCCTCTTCGTCTATTTTTTTATTGGCGTATTTTACAGGAGTTTGTATAGGTTTTTCTTCATTGTTATCCTCTAATTTTACAATCTGACTTTCTGTATTTCTCATTTTAGAACGCTTCAAAAACCAAATAAGCCCCAAGACATAAAACACAAACGAAAACGACAACGCACCAACAATATAAGAGGCATACGCCCCAAAAACATAAGCCACCCAGATAATGAATACTCCAAAAAAAATGTTGATTTGCCAGATTTGAGTTTCATCAAGTGCTTTGTCTTTGGAAAATAATTGTTTGATTTCACTTTTCAACTCCCAAGCAGAAAGTAAAATATAGACAAACCATTGTAGATAGATGAGCGAAACAAAATATCCCCAAGTCAAACGGTTTTCTGAATAAGGATAGGAATAGCTAAAAACTAGAATAGTAGCTAACCAAAAAGTTACATGAAGCCACCAGTAATTTCTTTTTACATGATTTTCTTTTTCCTTAGTAGATTTACTAGCTTTTATAAAAAAATACAGAAAAACACCAATTAGTAGGCAAGCAGAAAGTCCAATTTGTCTGAAAATATCAAATAATATTTCATTGAAAAATAGAAATATAGACTTCGTTATCCGAACACTAATCACTAACAGAAGACCACCCAAGAAATAATTTGAGGACTTTTTTTGAGTGAAAAATGTAAAGTAAGCAGCCAATAAAAATCCATTGAATGCGCCTAAAGCACTAAAGAAAAATAGAATTTGTCTTTCTAAACCCATAAATAAACAACTAGAAATGAAGTATTCTTTTAGAAAATGACAATTTACTAAAACAAAAATAGACATTGCCTTTCAAGACAATGTCTATACTATTTTTTATGAAGAATTTTCTACTAAATCCTACCACTTTCCTCATCAGCAGCCGTCTTACGTTTTCTAGCTGATTTTACTTGTTTGCTACCAAAATTATAACTCAAATTGATTCTAAACTGACGGCTTTCCCAGCCACCATTTCCATCAATGACTACATTATCAAATTCTGTCATTCCACGCCAAGGCGAAGTAAACAAAGCATCGTTGAGCGACAAACGAAGAGAAAATTTATCATCTAAAAATTTCTTTTGTAGAGCTAAATTAAGCGAACCCAAACTTTTTGTCTGATACGTTCCTCCCCAAACCGAAGGCGAACTAAACCAACCAGAAACCTCAAATTTAAAATCTTTAGGAAGTGAAAATGTATTCTGTCCATAGCCTGAAACAGTATTTTGAGAAATAGACAAAAAAGCATCAGTTGTTCCTTTGTAAGCACTATGATAAGCATTCAAACTT
Organism: Bernardetia sp. ABR2-2B; assembly: GCF_037126435.1. GTDB lineage: Bacteria > Bacteroidota > Bacteroidia > Cytophagales > Bernardetiaceae > Bernardetia. Next base: position 2,699,356 of record NZ_CP147020.1, read on the forward strand.
GTATAAACACTCCACCACTTTGTAACATTAAACGGATAACTCAAAGAAAAACTCCAAACCTCTTGACTAGCTACATTTTGAGTTTGCAAAACACTTCTTCGCTCATCTCTAGCCTGTGTAACTTGTGCAAAAAAATCTTGAACATAGCTATAACTTACCGAAGTATTGAGTGTGTATTTGTAAGTGTGTGAAAGTTTGATATTATCAATATATTGTGGCTGCAAAAAGGCATTTCCTTTGGCAATACTTAGCTCACTTAGCTGTCTTTCAAATGGATTTAGGTTTTGATAATTTGGTCTTTCTATTCTTTTACTATATGTCAGCGCAAAAGAATTTTGACGGTTTGGCTTATAGGTCAGTCCACCACTTGGAAAGAAGTTAGTATAATTTCGCTTTACTCTTTCATTATTTTCTTCCTGTGTGCTGTTTAGCTTTCCATCAGAAACGGTATTTTCTACACGCAAACCAAACTGGAGGTTCATTTTTTTCCATTTTCTGTTATAATTGAAATACGCTGCATTGATATTTTCTGTGTAAAAAAACTGATTACTTTGGTCTGTATTCAAAACAGAATTTCCATCCAAAACATCATAAAACTTAAAAGTATTATCTGTCTTTACTTGCGATGCTTTTACTCCTAAGGCTAGTTTTCCTTTCAAAAAATTCTGTTCATAATCTATTTTTCCTGTCAGAATATCAATCGTAGTTGGCGCTATCATTTCAAAAATTACGCTACTCAAAACTTCTGTTTCATTAGCATTATAATACAAATTTGGCTGGTAGCTATCTGACTTTGCATCATACTTTCCATAATCTAAATCTACATTAAACGAATGCCCTAATGTATCTTCGTAACGGTAATTTAGATTTCCCAAAAGATTATAAAACTCTGAATCGTTTGTATTATCAGCCTTCAAAACTTGCAGTGTTTCGCCTGTGTCTTGTCTTGAAATGGGTGTATCTGTGTCAGTTTCTGAATAATTATCACTCAAATTTGCTGTAACCAAAACGCCAAACGTACTTTTTTCACTTGCGAAAATATCTGTTCCTGCTCTGAAATTATGACTATTTCTATCTCTAAGGGTTTCGGATTGAGCATCAAAAATTAAATCATTTTGTTTTCTATAAAGATTAATAAAACTACCTGTTTTGCCAAGGCGATTACTATAAGTCAGAAATGTATTTGTCTTTTTTGTGCGATTATTCAGCGACAAAGAACTATTCATTCTATGATTTTCCCAAACTGAATAACCAACTCCTACACTTCCATTTGTTCCAAAATTTTTATTTTTCTTTAGCTTAATATTCAAAATCCCTGCGCTTCCTGCTGCATCGTATTTAGAAGACGGTTGCGTAATAATTTCTATACTTTCAATATCAGAAGCCTGTAACGTATTGAGATAGTTGGTAAGAGCTTCGCCCTGCAAAACAGATTGTTTTCCATCAATATAAACTTGTACGCCTGTTTTTCCCTCTACCATTAAGTTGTCGTTATTATCCAAAATCACACTTGGTGCTTTTCTCAAAACTTCTAAAGCTGATGAACCTGTTGCTGCGATTGTTCCTTCTACATTGAAAACTGTTTTGTCTGCAAAAACTTCTACTAACGGTTTTTGAACTTTTACTTCTACGGCTTCCAAAACGTTATTGGATTTCAAAATCAGCTTTCCTAAATCAAGGCTTTCATTTAAAACTTTAATTTTTTGATTAAATTTATCATAACCAACACTAGAAATAGTAATAAAATAATTGCCTTCCGAAATGCCGACCAAACGAAATTTTCCTTCGTCATCGGCTATGGTAGCTTTAGCAAGTGAAGAGTCAGATTGGTTCATTAGCCCAACGGCTGCAAAAGAAATAGGCTCGTTAGTTTCAGATTCTACAATGCCTTTTATAGAATAGCTTTGTGCAAAACCTGATAAAACTAAAAAGTAAAGAGCGAAAATATAAAAAAGTGATTTCATAATAAATAAGTTAAATGTCGTTTGTGAGGACACAAACAACGGCTGTGTTATTGAAAAATGTATGAAACAAATATCTCATTATGAACACTAAGATGCACTCCGTTTCCGATAAGTGGCACTATAAGCTGTTGAAATTAAATCAATAAAACTGGTTTTGTCATTCGTCGGATTATATGGTAATTCATCAGATTATATTTATTATTTTAAGATGGAAGACTTAGCTTTGATAACTTTTTACAACCGTCAACGAGCTTTTCAGCGTCGTTGAGGAATCAAGATTATTATGATACACCAATTACGTTCAAAAAAAATAGCAGGAATTAGACTTGACGAATTAGCTTTTGTAATTGTTTTCTATATTTTTTCTGGGTATAGCTACTATGTTACGCTATGGCTCAACCGTCCAGCAGAACGTCAGAAGATAGAAGATCTTTTTAATTTCTTAGATTTTTTTGATAGTGGTTTGCTCAATTATGGCATCAAACTTATCCTTACTATACCAATTTGGTGGCTTGTCTTTAGAGGTCTGAAAAAACATCCTCTTTGGCTTCGTCTCTCAGTTCATTTGGTGGCTTTACCTATTTTTGCTTTTACTTTTCGATTTTGCTATTACAAAGCCTGTGATTATTTGGGTTTTTATCACTTACAAGGAAACGGGCAGATTTGGGATATTTATATTCCAGCACTTTTCTATATTTTGCAATTCGGGATTTTTCACGCTTATCATTATTATTCTCAAAACCAAAAGCAACTAAAAGAAGAAGCTATTTTAAAAGAAGCAGCTCTACAAAGTGAACTTTCAGCTTTGAAAGCACAACTGAATCCTCATTTTTTATACAATGCTTTTAATACTATAAATGCAGCTATTCCTCCAGAGCAAGAGAAAACAAGACAATTAATTGCAGAACTTTCAGACCTTTTTCGTTATCAATTAAAAGCCTCTCGTCAAGATTTGGTTACAGTAAGTGAGGAATTAGAATTTGTAAAAAGTTATTTAGCGTTGGAGAAAGCTCGTTTCGAAAATCGTTTGGAAGTGGAAATAAATGTAGATAAAACTGTCTTGAATAAAAAAATTCCTCCAATGATTTTGCAGCCTTTGGTAGAGAATGCAGTGAAACATGGAATATCTCCACTAATAGAAGGTGGAAAAGTTGTAGTTGCTATTTATGAAAAAAATGAGAAATTACATTTTGAAATAAGTGATACAGGAATTGGGATTAAAGAAGAAAAAAACACTGTTTTTGAAAAAGGAGTAGGACTAACAAATACAAAGTTACGATTAGAAAAAATGTATAATTCTGAATTAATTGTGGAAGATAATTACCCGAAAGGACTGATAGTTAAATTCGAATTGTAATTTAGTAGATAAAAGGCTCGCTTTTCACAAATTCAATATTTATAAAAATGAACGAATTAAAAAAAGTAGCTGTCATAGACGATGAGGCAGCAGGAAGAAAATTGATAAAAGAGTATTTAGAGAATTATGAAAATTTCTTTGTTGTAGCAGAAGCAAACAATGGCGTTGATGCTGTAAAAGTTATTAATGAATTTAAACCAGATTTGATTTTTTTGGATATTCAAATGCCTGCACTTACTGGCTTTGAAGTATTGCAGCATTTGGAAGAGTTACCAAAAATCATTTTTTCTACGGCTTATGATGAGTATGCCATGCAAGCCTTTGAAGTCAATGCGATTGATTATTTATTGAAACCATATACAGCAAGGCGCTTTGAAGCTGCAATGAATAAGCTCAATTTTTTTCAACCTCAAACGGCTCTTCAACCTCTGACAGAAAATCTGATGATGGAACAAAACTCCTATCCCAAACGCATTTTAGTTCAGCATAATAAAAAACTCATCAATATTTCTACAAAAGAAATCATTTGGATAGAAGCCTACGGAGATTATGCAAAACTTGTAACTGATGAAGGAATTTTTGTAAGCAACTTTGGAATAGGCGTATTAGAACAAAAGCTAAATCCAGAGTTTTTTGTGCGTGTGCATCGCTCTTCGATGATAAATATTCATTTTATAAAGGAAGTCAATAAATATACAAATAGTTATGATGTAGTAATGCAGAATAATGATGTAGTGCGTGTAAGTCGTGGATATATGGAAAACTTGAAAAAATTGATGTTTTGAGAAGACACAAAAAAACTCTTCCTAAACAAATAGAAAGAGCTTTTATGAAATTTGCGTCAAAGAAGAAAGTAGTTCTTATTTTCTAACCAAACGCTTCCATGTATCAGTACGACCAAACATTGAAACACCAATATAACCACGTCCATCTACAATATTTGTATTTTTCTTGTCCATAGTCATTTCAAAGCTATAATCAGAACCATTATTTGGGTCATAGATATTTCCATTTTCCCAAACTAAGTCATTTTCATCTCCTACGAACTCTAAGCCTCTCATATTTGTCAGACCTAATATTTTTTGAGAGCGTTTTGATTCGTCTGGGTTATTTACATCTACACGAGGAGTACCGTCGTCATTGTTTTTTTCTTTTAACCATACAATACGTCCATAGTATTTATCTGGGTCTTGCCCTTTTTTCGTTTCTCCTTTAGAAATACGAATTACAGAACGACCATTACTAGGTCTCCAGTCGCCTAACAAAATATCACCAGGGTTATCTGGCATTGGAGCATAATATTCTGCAGCTGTCCAGCTTGTAAGAACAAATAAAGAAGCAAAAAGAGCAATGAATAAGATATGAAGTTTTTTCATAATGAGTTTTAAAGTTTAAAGTGTTGTCTGAATAGGTTTAGTAAAATTGATATGCAAAGTAATAGTTTTAGCTATTTATCTAGTGAAAATCCAAAAACTATGCCTTTTATATAAATGATTATTTTTCAGCCTTTTTTTTAAGTTAATTCTTTATCAATTAAGGACTTACAAAATTGAGACCAATACGAAAATACATAGGTAAACCTAAACTTCCTACTGAAACTTGATTACCATCATTGCTGCCATCATCCTCCAAATCAAAACGGTAAGCAGGAGCAACACCAGCTTGAATATTCAGACGAATAAAACTAGAAAGTGCTTGGTTAAGCATAATACGACCACGAATTTCAGACTTTCTCAATTCATAATTGTTTGTTGCAAAAAGGTCTGGTGCGCTTGGAGAATTTTGAAGAAGGTAACTTTGTCCTTCTAGCTCATAACCAAAGTTGATTGAAGAGAGCGCAGAGAAATTATAACGAATACCACCACGAGCAGGTAAGAGTAATTCCATTCCCCATTTGCTGTTAAATGTTTTGTTCCAAAGGAAAATAGGAATGTGAAGCAAACGACCACCACGATACGTACGAGTAAGACCAACAGCTATATTTTGGTTATCGCTTTTTTTCCATCCATAAAGAAGAGAAGCTGTATATTTCATCTTTCCAAAGTCTGGCTCAACTTCTCCGAAATCATACGTTCCGAAGGTATAATTTCCATTAAGTGAAGTGGCAGCTTGAAAAATAAGAAAATGCTTTTCATCAAGGGGTTTGAAAGCCAAAACACCCAAAGTAGCTGTACGAAGACCGTTATTATTCAAAGAGACGGCTAGAGGGTCTCTAGTATCTACTTGGTCAAAGTTATAACGACTTTCCCAGTACGAAAAAGTAGCATTCAGAATGATATTACTCTTTGAAACTAAAGGAACATTAGCATCTAAACGAATTCCTTGATTCAGACTGATAGGAGAATTATAACTGAAAGTGCTATCGCTATCATCAGGGTTAGTGGACTCTAATTCTGCACCAAACATAAAGTCATAACTCAAGCCTACGAGTGTAGTTGGGTTTAGATTATTTATTTTATTATTACAGTATTGTTTGATAACTGTATCGTCAGCCTCTTCAAAGCCGTCCATATCAAAGTCTAAATCATCATCAGACTCTATAACGTCGCCTGTATCTACTTGTGCATTTGCAAAGAATGAATTACCAAAAAAGCAAAAGCAACAAAAAAAGGCAATAGCAAAAAAACGGTATCTTTTGTTCATGAAATCAAGGTTTTATAAGGTTTGTGTGTAATTTTGTATATACTATAATAATAGGTAAGCAGAAACTAAACTTTAGAATTGACAAGTTTTCAATTCAATCACTAATATATTAACATTTCTTTAAAAAACGAATATTAAGAATGAAATTTTGAAAAAATATAAATCTTTAAAATAAAATTCTAATAATTGTAGTATAAGTTTGTGATTGTCTCATCTTGCCTATTATTATACATTTTTACTATCAAATATAATAGTATGTCTATTATTTTCACAATATTTCTGACACTTTCTCTAATTTTATTTAATACGCTTGTCGGTGTATATGTAGAGCGTAAAGTTTCTGCCTTTATTCAAGACCGTATTGGCCCTACCGAAACAGGTAAGTTTGGGTTTCTACAAACATTCGCTGATGTCATAAAATTACTTTTCAAAGAAGATATTATTCCTGCTTCTACCAATCGTTTTTTATTTAAGTTTGCTCCTATTTTGGTTTTTGTAGCTGTTTTTGCAGGGTTTTCAATAATTCCATTTACAGCAAACTCTGAAACTAAAATGCCTCTAGGAATTTTGATTTGGATAGGAATTGTAGCCCTAGATGTTATTGGAATTTTGATGGCTGGTTGGGCTTCTTCTAACAAGTTTTCTTTGTATGGTGCTGTTCGTTCACTTGCTCAAATGGTTTCGTACGAGCTTCCTTTAGGTCTTTCTGTTTTGTGTGTTGTCGTTTGGAATGGCTCTTTAGATTTGCAGGAAATTAGCCAAATGCAAGGAATTTTTGCAGAACAAACGACGTATTTATTTGGGATTTCTTTTCTAACTATCGAAACTCAAAATATAGGAGGAGTTTTGTCTTGGAATATTATTTCAATGCCTTTTTTCTTTATCGTTTTTCTGATATTTTTTATCTCTGGTCTTGCACAAGCTAATCGAACGCCATTTGATATTCCAGAAGCTGAATCAGAACTAGTGGCAGGTTTTCAAACGGAATATTCTGGAATGCGTTGGGCATTTTTGATGCTTTCTGAATACGGAATGATGCTTTTGATAGGACTTCTAACAAGCATTTTATTTTTTGGAGGTTGGAATACGCCTTTTCCAAACATAGGAGGTTTTGAGTTAGCAACTTACACAAGTGGAGAATTAGGACATTTTTCTAGTTACTTATGGTCTTTCTTTTGGCTGATGAGCAAAACATTTATTTTTATTCTGATTCAGATGTGGATTCGTTGGAGTTTTCCTCGTTTGCGTGTCGATCAACTGATGAGTATGTGTTGGAAATATTTACTTCCTTTTTCTCTTTTTATGCTTGTTCTGACAGCTTTTTGGAAGGTTTTTTTGTGAGTTTTTCTAGTGCAAGATTTTATCTTGTACTGATTGTTTGGTCAGCATATGCTGAAGAAAAAGAGCTTCCAAGCAAGATGCTTGAACGATATATGTTTAGAGGGAAAAAATAGCTTTTATTTTAACGTGAACTCGGTATTAAAAACAGTCTGAAATATCTCTCTATCTACAAGGAAAGCTACTTTCGGTCTGCTCTAACGAGACTGATCTACTTTTAATCAAGGTCAGCCCGAAAGGGCAGCATCGAAGATTAAAAAGAACAGGCTAACTATATGACAATCAGTAGGTATAATCCCGAGTTCACGTTATTTTAGTATTATAATCGTAATTTAAAATACAGCACAAAAAAAGGCGATTCAAACAGAATCGCCTTTTTGATTTTACATAAAAGTTTGAGATTTTACTCTTTTATGAATTTGATTGTTTCTACTTCACGTCCATTATTTACACTCAAAATATACATTCCTCTTGCCAATTTAGAAATATCAAGAGTTGTATTTTGTTTGTCAAGTGAAGTGCGTATCATTTCCGAGCCTGTAACGCTATACACTACCAATTCAGAATTGATTCCAAAATAACCCAAACGAACATTTAATGAAGAACTTGCAGGATTTGGATAAGCAAGGAAAGCAAAATCCGAATCTGAAGAAATGACATCGTTTTGAGAGGTTACTGAATTAGCTTGTGCTTTATTAAAGTTTGCTTTATTAGCAGAACTAATTACTACTGTATAATCTTCTACTTCTCCATAAGAGAATGTTTCACAAGGAGTAGCATTTGCATTGTATTTCATTGTTACACGCATACGAGTTGCGCCACCTAAAGCAGAAGAAGGAACTGTAAATGAACCACTTATTTGTGTGTTTGTAGAACGACTACGTGAATAAACAGCTTCACCAGCATCATTAAAATCTCCATCTTGATTATAATCAATCCATACGTTATAAGCTTCACTATATGTTCTACCAGCCCACGCAGGATTAATTGTAATTGTATAATTACTTCCTGTTGCAAGTGTCGTAGAAAGGTTTGTGAAATCTGCATAACCACCGTTTGCACCAGAATTATTATCAATAGAACCCAAACGTACACGCTGAATCCATTCATCAGCAACACTATTTCCTTTAGATGCACAATAATTTAGTGCTGGAGGTGCAGAAGTTGTAACAAATACACTTGAAGAATATGCACTACTCACAGAAGAACAATTTGCACGTACTTGAACTTCATAAGCAGTAGATGCTGCTGCACCTGTAATATTAAGAGAGGTAGAAGTGCTATTAAAAGAAGACCAGCTTCCTCCATTAGAGCGTACACGAACATCATAAGAAACTGCACCACTAACTGCTGACCAAGATGCTGTAAATGAACTAGACGTTACTGCCGAAGTAGCCAAGCCAGTAGGAAGACCACAAGAAGGTGTTGAGCTTTTAGGAATATTTACAGAATAATCTTCAACTTCGCCGTATGTGAAAGTTTCACAAGCAGTTTGAGAACCATTATATTTCATAGATACTCTCATACGTGTTGTTCCAGTAGCTGCATTTGAAGGAATATTTAATGTTCCTGAAACAGCAGAACTACTCAACGAACCTGCATCAAAAACTAATTCACCTGCATCTTCAAAGTCTCCATCTTTATTAAAATCAATCCAAATTTTCCAATATTCATTATAAGTGCTTCCAGAAAATCCAGGAGTAAGAGTAAGAGCATTTGCGCTTCCTTGTTCTAAAGTTACAGTTGTAGAAGTTCTATCTACATAACCACCATCGTCTCCACTTGTATTACTGAATGAGCCAATTTGTACACCAGCAATCCATTCATAAGAGCTATCATTTCCTTTTGAAACACAGTAGGTTGGAGTTGTTGTTCCACCAGTTGTAGTAAATGTAGCACTTGAAGAATATGCACTTGAAGAAGCCGAACAGTTTGTACGAACTTGAAATTCGTAGTTTGTATCTGCTGTAAGACCTGTTATGTTACGTGAAGTAGAAGTGTTACCGTTTAAGTTTGTCCAAGTAGATGTTCCAGACTGACGAAAACGAGCATCATAACTTACTGCACCACTTACAGCATTCCAACTGAGTGTAGCTGTTGTATTAGCAATGTTTGAAGAGTTTAATCCACTAGGAACAGCACACGTTGTAGGAGTTGTACCACCCAAATCTGCTCCAGATACGATTAAAGAATATGCCTGTGCACCAGATTGTAAAGAACCTTTATGTGAAACTGTAATTGTATAAGTCTGTCCAGCAACTGGATTAGCAATATATACTTTTTCTACATTATCTCTAAAGTTATCGCCTTTTGTTGCTCCACTATTTGGAGAAGCAGGGTTTAGTATCCAAGGAAAATTTGTACTTCCACCACCTGTTACACGTACATCTAAATCGTTTACAAGCATAATTGCACCATTATCTACTTGATTGCCTGAAACTGGTGTACCTTTAGGGTCTGTCCAACAAACAGTAACTTCTAAAGGAGCAGAACTTGTTGCAGTTACTTGTAAAGAATATGTTCCGTTATTAGCTAATGTTTTTTCGTCAATTACTGAACTTGTTCCTCTGTTTGAGATAAGATTTACAGCTTTTTCAGCATTTAATAATCCCCAACCAAAACGATAATCAGGACCGTCTGCACTACCTGCTTCATCAGCTGTATGAATAGCCAAACCTCTCAAAGTAGCCGAACGCATAAAGTTGCCACTATTTAAGTTTTTGTAATGTTGTTGTACAAGCAATAATGTTCCTGTTACATTAGGACTTGCCATTGAAGTACCTGACTTCGTATTATATGATGTGTTTCCTCCACTTGAGGTAGAATAAACGCTTACACCACAACCCGAAATATCTGGCTTAATACGTCCGTCATCTGTTGGCCCCCAAGAACTAAAACTTGACATATTAACACTATTTGCTCCTGTATAATTTGTTACAGCAGAAACGGCTGCCACAACAAGTGCATTTTTCGAAGTCGCAAACCCAGTTACCAAATCATAACCACCTTTACCAGTATTATAACTTCCTCTATCATTTCCTGCTGCTTTTACAGGAAGAAAATAAGGAGCATTATAAGTAATTTCATCCCACGTAGCAGCTTGGTCGTCATAATAACCAAATTGATAAGTAGAAAGGTATTGCGAGTTATATCCGTAAGAGTGATTTGAAAGAATTAATCCTTCGGCTGCTTGACTTGTTACTTCTGCCTCATCATTATTCCATTCGTTTGCCCAAAGTGTAGATTGATGCGATGCACCCTTAACATTACTATTTACTCCTGCTGCCATCATAGTACCTGCTACGTGTGTAGCGTGGTCATTATTACCGTTAGCAGATGTAAAAGGAACACCATCTTTTTGATTCACTCTACCTCCAAACTCTTGGTGTGTAGCACGAATAGGTCCACCGTCCCACTCCCCTACAATCATTCCTTGTCCGTTCAAATTTAAACCTAAACTTCCACCTGACCAAAGTTTGTCTGCACGTGTAGTTTTAGCTGCATTTAGATTGCTAGAAGTTACATAATATATTGGATTTCCGAATCTATCAATAAATTGTAGTTCGGCTATTCTTCCATCTTTTAATTTTTGAAATACTTTAAGTCCTTTCTTTTTAGCAATCTGAATTGCTTCAGCTTTTCGCTGATTATAAAGTTTGGTTTTGGTTTTAGCAATTTGTTTTAGTTTGACTACGTTCGTTTCTGAAAGAATTTTAGTTCTCTCTTGTTGATTTTGTCCGTAGGCTGTAAAACTAAGCCCTGCTAGTAGGGCAGCTAAACCTATTTTTTTTCTGAGTTGCATAATAATAATTGTGTAAAGGGGTAAAAATGATTGATTAGAGTCTATTTTTTATTAGATAAAGAGTATTTCGTTTTCTACTGATTAGTGTATGAAATACTAACATATTGCAATTATATAGATAAAAAACTTGTAATCCAACATTTTTCTGAACTTTAATTTTGAAAAACGCATTATTTGCAGAATATTAAACGCTATTATTTAACCTTTAGGTATTTATATAACTATTTTATGAATAACCTTATTAGGTTTTTTAGCTGTATTAGCGATACTTTTCTTAAAAAAAACTTTTTACACTCCTAACATTTCTTTGATTACCTTTAAAAAAGCCTTTTAATAAAACTTATCTAGCTATTTTCAAAATAAATTGATATAACTAAAAAAAGATACCTTTAGCATAAAAAAACTTAATAGTATAACTAAAAAACAAAAACTGTTTAACTATCTAACCACAAACATTAATCAAAAGCCTAAATCTTAGATAAATCATTTCAATGTGCTTTTTTTTAAGAAATACAGTTATATTAACTATAAGCTTAGTTTTCATATTGTTTCTAAAAGAATAGCTGAATTATTTACGTTATTACTTTATATTGCGATATTTTAGACAAATTCGGTCGGATAAGAGAGTATCAAATAACTATATCGTAAATTTGGTGTGTAATAAATAAAAAGCACAAGATGTCCATCTATCAAAAAATTGCAGCCATTGGCTCAAAATACATTGGCAAGGATAAACTATTCAAATATGGATTTAATTTATCGCCAATGTATAGGCGCAGTACAGGAAGGCTTACAGAAGTCTCTAAAGATTTACTGCATATAAAAATGAAACTTCCACTAAGTTATAAAAACAGAAATTATGTAAACTCTATCTTTGGAGGAAGTTTATTTTCTGCCGTCGACCCTATTCCGATGGTACAGCTCATCAATATTATTGGAGATGAATATGTTGTTTGGGACAAATCAGCACAAGTATTCTTTAAAAGACCAGCAAAAGAAAATGTCTATGCAGAGTTTACTTATACATTAGAAGAGGTAGAAGAAATAAAAGCAGATGTAGAAAAAAATAATGAAATAGAAATTATCAAAACAACCTTTATCACTAGCAAAGACAAATCAATCGTTTATTGTGAAGTCAGAAAAACTATTTATGTGGCTACAAAGCAGTATTATAGAGAGAAGAGAAAAAGAAGGACAGAACAAAAACGATAACTATATTATTATAAAATACATTTTACAACAATAAGAGTTTCTTTATGAATTTAGTTTTACTTCCTTCTGTCAGACATCTCAAAGGTGTCAGTATAGCTCAAACTAAAGCAAATTATCTGACATGAAGGTGACTGATAAATTGGATTCTTCAAATTACAACTAAAACCATATAGAACCGACAAAATAAATCTTTCTTGGTAAAAATAATCATTCAAACTATGAAACGACTATACTCTACTCTTGTTTTTCTCTTATTTTCTTATTCTACTTTTGGGCAATCATCTTCTATGTTTTCTAAAGAAGCTGTTTTAGAAGATCTAGATTATCTTTATACATCTTTGAAAGATGCTCACTATAATTTGTATGCTTATACTTCCAAAGAAACCTTTGATTCTGCCTACTCATCTATCAAAAATTCTATTCAAAAAGATTCTTTAAGTTTGCTAGAAACCTCAAATTTATATCAAAAACTAGCAGCTTTTGCAAAAAATGGACATACAGGAATTACTTTTCCTATTCAATCGTATGGAGAATATGTCTATGCTGGTGGCACTCTTTTTCCTTTAGAAATTGCTTTTGAAGACAATAAACCTCTAATCCGAAAAAACTGGTCAGACAATCAAAATATAAAAATTGGTTCAGAAGTTTTAAGTATTAATGGAAAATCTATAAATGAAGTTTTAGCCAAAATATATCCACAGATTTCAGCCGAACGTCTGTATTTTAAAAATGTCAAGATAGAATTGCTTTCTTTTCCAAGGTTTTACTGGCAGATGTTTGGAAAACAGGATAGTTTTGAGATTGAAGTAAAAGAAGATGGAAAAACGCAAAAATATACACTCAAAGCAGTAAAAGGAATCGAAGAGTATGAAATGAAGCGAAATGAAATTATCAATCCATCAAGAGAATTGAAATTTATTAAAAAATCGGCTTATCTTCATGTTGGGAATTTTTCAGGAGATGAAAAACTCTATCAGAACTTTATAGATTCAGCCTTTACCGAAATCAAAAAACAGAAAAGTAAAAACCTAATCATAGATATTCGTAATCACGGAGGTGGTGATGATTCTTTTAGTGATTATTTGATTTCCTATTTTGCAAATAAACCTTTTAAATGGAATTCAGAGTTTACACTCAAAACAAGCAAATTTTTGAAAGAGCATACACGACAAAATTTTGATACTACCGAAGTTTACTGGCAAAAAGTCCTCACTAAAAAAGATGGGGAAATATATAAATATGAGTTTGAAGAATATCAACCTCAGACTAAAAAGAAAAGGTTTAAAGGAAAGGTTTATGTTTTGGTAAACAGACAATCACATTCACAGTCAGCCGTAACAGCAGCACAAATACAAGATTATGATTTCGCTACAATTGTAGGCGAAGAAACAGGCGATTATCCTTCATTGTATGCTTCTATTTTTCAGTATTCGTTACCTAACACAAAAATTCCAATCGCTGTTTCGAAGGGGTATATTGTGCGTATCAATGGAAGCAAAAAACAAGAAGGAGTAATTCCAGATATTATAATAAAAGACTATTTATTGGATGAAGATGATGAAATTTTGAATGAATTGTTGAAGAAGATTAATGATAATTAAAAGTATTTTCTGTTTCTACAATGATTCTATTTTCTAAAAAAACAATTCCTTCATCAAAATATAACTTCCCATTATCAATACAAACCAACCAAAAAGAGGTTTTAGTTTTTTTCCATCTATACGCTTTGAGAGTTTCATTCCTACAAAAATTCCTAAAATAGACATAGCAGAAAGCGATAAAAGCAATACCCAATCGGTTTGTAATTGATTTTGGGAAACCAAAAAACCAAAGAAAGAATTGAGTGTGATAATGGTAAGTGATGTTCCGATAGCTTCTTTCATCTCCAAACCTAACAAGAAAACCAAAGCAGGAATAATAATAAATCCACCTCCTGCACCCACCAAACCTGTTATCATACCAACTACCAAACCTTGAATAATTATCATTGGATAATTGAAAGCTTTTTTCTCTACATCTATATTTTGAGGAGCTTCTTTTGAGGCTGTATTTTTAGACATAATCATTTTGTAAGAAGCCAAAATCATCAAGACAGCAAAGAGTGCCATCAAGAAAATTCCTTTTGTCAGAACAAAACTTCCAGCACTAAAAACTTCCTCAGGGATAGCAGGAACTAAATAGTTTCTTGTCAAGAAAACTGAAAAAATAGAGGGAATCCCAAAAACTAAGGCTGTTTTCATTCTGACCAAACCTTGCTTAAAATAATTGAATGCACCTACACTACTTGTTAGTCCGACCACAAAAAGTGAGTATGCCGTCGCCACCACAGGCTCAATACTAAACAAATATACCAAAACTGGAACAGTCAGAATACTTCCTCCTCCTCCAATCAGACCAAGTGAAACACCAATAAAAATAGCCGAAAAATAACCTATAAATTCTATCATAATCGTAAAAAGTAAAGTCTTTTTTCTTACAAAGAAGAGGAATTTAAAATTTTATATCAGCTACTTTTGTTACAGAATCGTATTTTTTCCACTTAATTCTACTACTTTATTATTTTCAAGCTATTTGAGAAGCCTTAAAGCAATACTTATAACTGGTTTATTTATTGAATTTTTGTTTTAAATAGAACAGTATTTGATGTTTTTAATAAACCCAATGGATAATGTATTTGTAATGCAATAAAATTTAAAGGCAACTCATAACAAAGCTACTAATAAAAAAACCGAATAATTTGCTTTAGACAGACTATTCGGTTTCTTTAATTTTGAGTTTCATTTCAAATTACAAACTAGCTAATTATTAAGTGAGTTGTAATTGTGTAAACCCTCCATCAGCAATAATTTCTGTACCTAACATATAAGAGGAATCTTCAGAAGCTAAAAATAAAGCTGCTTTAGCTATTTCCTCTGGCTGTCCGATACGTTTCATTGGGTTTTGAGAAGCTAGAGCATGAATCATTCCCTGTACTTGCTCTGCTGAAAGACCTGGCATATTTAAGATAGGTGTTTGTGTAACCCCTGGACTAACCATATTAACACGGATTTTGCGTTGGAGTAATTCAGCACTAAATGTTCGGGTAAGTGAACGTAATCCAGCCTTACTTGAAGCATAGGCACTTAATGAATGTTGCCCTATTTGATTAGAAATAGAACCTGTAAATACAATCGCTCCCCCGTCATTCATCTCTGAAAGAGCTGCTTGTACTAAAAAGTAAGGTCCTTTCAGATTAATAGCAAACACTTCATCGTACATTTCTTCTGTCATTTGCTCAATAGGAGCTGCCTTAGCAATACCCGAATTAATATGTAACACATCTATTTTTCCGAAGGCTTTTACCGTTTCATTTACAAGAGCCTGACGGTCAGTAGCGACTGAAATATCAGCTTTTATACTGCGTACTTTATCACTTCCAAGCTCTTCACACGCTTTATCTAACTTCTCTTTTGTGCGTCCACTAATCATGACTTTTGCACCTTCTGCTAAAAATAAACGAGCTGCAGCTAATCCGATACCACTGCCTCCACCTGTAACAATACAAACTTTATCTTGAAATCTAGACATAATGAATAATTAAATGGTTATTTGTTTATTAGGATAAAAGTATAAAATCCAATATATAAAATATTTAAACACTAACTGAAAAATCATTTTTTTTTCATAAAAAATATTCAAAAAGTAATATATAAAACTCTCAAGCAGTATTGTCCTAAATGCTATAAATCAGTTACATTATTATTATTATTTAAAAAAAAATAACTATATTTAGAATCAAACCTGAAGTTATGATAAGGATAATGTCCTATTCTATCTTGTGTTTAAAAAAACATCATAATTATTCAACTATAAAAATACACTATCATGGAAATCTACAAAAGCGACTATCAAACCATCAACTTTGATGAATCTAAATCTTTACTCTCAAAATCTTGGACTTCAAAAACTGAAGATCTTGAAACAGATACCTTTCGCAAAGAGGTAAATAAAATAGCAGAGTGTGCTGAAGAACAAAATGCAAAATATATATTAGATGATACACGAAGCTTTGCTTTTACTATCACTATTGAGCTACAAAGTTGGGTAGATAATGAGGTTTTTCCTCGTTTTATAGCAGCAGGGTTAAAAAAATATGCTATCATTGTATCCAAAGAATTTATTGCACAGCTTTCTATCGAACAAACTATGGAGGGTGATAAAGGGACTCAGACTTTTGAGGTACAGTACTTTGACAATACAGAAGAAGCACATAATTGGATATTAAACCGATTATCTTCTAATGTAACTGCTGAATAATTTGTGAAAGGTAAATATATCTTCACTCAAGCTTTGTCAGTAGTTTTTTATGGTAATCAAGAATCACTCTGACAAAGCTTTGTACAAAAAGCATCTTTTTAATGATTGATAGTCTTCTAAAAGTACCATCATAATTAAAAGAGAATAGAAATTATTTAATTTACTGATTTTAGAATCGTAATTTTATTTCTGCCAAGTTCTACCACTCCATTATTTTCAAGCTGTTTTAAAAGCCTTGAAACTACGACTCTAGCAGTAGCAAGTTCGTTGGCTAAATGTTCGTGTGTAGTAGAGATGGTTTTTGAGCCTGTTAGTTCTACTTTTTTCTGTAAAAGATGTAAAAGTCGTTCATCCACTTTCTTAAAAGCCATTGCATTGACAACATCCAAAAGCTCCTCAAAACGCTTGTGATACAACCTAAAAATATAATCCAGCCATTCAGGATATTCTTTTATAAAAAGCATTACTTTATCAATCGGTAAAAACAAAATTTCAGCATCTTCTTCTACCTCTGCACGCACTTTACTAGATTCATTGTGCATTCCTCCCAAAAAAGACATAATACAGCTTTCTCCAGATTTGATATAATAAAGGAAAATTTCCCTACCATCTTCTTCTGTTCTGATAACACGAATACTTCCCTTTGCAATAATTGGAATAGAGCGAATAGATGATTCTTCTTCCAAAATAACATCTCCTGCATCGTAATTTTTGATGATACTATTGTCATAGAGTTTTTGAGTGAGTTCTGGCGAAGTTTTGAACTCTGTAAAAGTTTGAAGCATAGTTTACTTATAAGTTAAAATTGATGTTTTGGTAAAGATAAAATCTATTTCAAGTTCTTTTGTTTTGTAAAAGCTGAGGTATTTTTCATCAAAAAACTAAAAAAATATTCAAATTACACATTCCTAGATAACTAAAGTGCAATTTATTATAAATATAATTTAATAAAAATGTATATTTCACTAAAAATACCCCAAATGCCCTATTGTCAGTTTTTGTAGTCCCCACTACTTTTGTGATAAATAATTACAGAAAAAATCACTGTTCTTTTTATAAATTCATTTATCTCAAAATAAAACGGCAATGCAAAAATTTCTTTTTATCAGTTTATTATTTATCGGACTTTCTACTTTTTTTGCTAACAATGCAGCAGCTCAAAACACAGTAAGACTTCAATCAGAAGCTAGTGTTACTATTGAAGGAATCTATATCCATTTTTTGAATGGTTGGAGTGGAAATGTAATGCCAGAATTAGGACAAGATTACTTAATGCCAAATAATAGTATAGATATTCCTCTTTCAAATGGTGGACGTTGTGAAATCAAATTATGGGATGGCGAAAACATCTATTTCTTAGTCCTTAACATTGATGAGTACGATAACATTACTTATGTTACTATTACAGACGACCTGTTAAGAAGATCTATTTCTAACTAAATCAATCCTACTTTCTAAAAAAGTGACTTGGTAACTAAAATTATCAAGTCCTTAAAACTTATTATTCAAAATTTTACTACGTGATGAAATATTCAAAAAATATACTACTTCTTCTTTTATTATTTATTCCTCTTTTTGTTCAAGCAAAAGATATTAGTGGTACGTATCTCTGCCACAATATGTATGTTGCAAGTACAGAAATAGCTCAACGTCCAGATGGCTCAATCAAGCTTGAAATGAAGTTTTTTTATAACGGAATTGATATGAATGACATCAGTACAACCTTAGCACCTATCAATAATGAAAAAACAATTTTTGAAACTGTAGAAAATACTAAATATCCTTTACACATAATTATTAGCGACGGTACAGCGGAGTTATATGTCTTAAATGAAGCTAGAGCTATTCAAGATTATTTTTTGCTATGTCAAGACAAAAAACTTTTGAAGAATCTAATGAAAGAAAAAGGTCTCAAAAGTAAGGCACAACAAAAAATGACTTTACTGAAAAATGAAGAGTATCAAAGTGAGTATAGCTCAAAACCTGCTATTTTTATTGCCTCTAACCCAACTTCAGATTTTCACGCCAAAAATGCAGGAAAAGTAGTTTTCTTTTCAGAAAAGCCAGAAATAGGTAAGGAAGATATGTCTAAAATTAAGACAAAATTCACACTTGGAGATCAAATTTGGGCTGTGGCTTATTTTCCTGTGGCTCTTGAAAAACTACCTCGTCTGATGGATACCAATAGAAAGAACTTTTTAGAAGTTGGTTTCTTTGATTATACCAAAAACCTAACTGAAGAAGAAAGAACTATCGGAAGTCAGTCTGTATTGGCATTAGATGAAGAGATGAGAAAACAAAACTACTTTATCTTTCAAGTTATTCCAACGACAGGCAAGTACAATAATATAGATATACAGAATACAGTTTGGATAGTCAATAAATTAAAGACCTTAGGAGCATTCAACCATACTATCAAAATGACAATGGGAGATGACTATGATTATGATGATAGTGTAAATGATTATCAACCTTATTATGAAAATCTATTTTCTGGAACTTTTGAACTGGATATGAGTGATAAAGAAGCCGTAGCAAAATGGAGTAAAGCACTAAATGATAGTGAGTTTGAATCAAGAGAAATGCCTAATGTGCCAAGAGCTCCAGCTAGTTTTGAGGCTGATATTATCGCAAGACTAAATGGTCTGAATGAGAGAAGAGGCTGGGACAGAAAGTGGATAAAAGTATTGAATGATGGTGCTTGGAACTGGATGACTAGAAGAGATGACTATGGATTTATTACTGAAAGATATGCTGGCTTCATAGGTGTTTTTGAAGATAAAAAAGGCTGTGGATATATACAACTTACCCTCAAGCAAAAGTACATAGATAACGGTCAGTTTGAAGAAAAAATGTACTGGGATTATGAAGGTAGAGCATATTACCTTTCTTGTGAAAAAGCAAAATAAAGCATTTATCTAAAAAACAATTACCAAATTTATTTTTTTACAAGACTTTGCTTTCAAAAAAAGTGAAGTCTTAACTTTCAACCAGCTTTACTAATGATTTCAGATATAGGATTCTTTATAATGATTTTAGGAGGAGTAAATACACTTTGGAATTTACTTTGGCTAATAATGGCTCAAAGCAGCATAGCAGGAGCTAAAATTTCGAAACAAGTGGGAACAGACAACGAAAACACAGATGAAAATATAGAAATTGGAAAGTCTTTTTCTAAGCAACTCATCAGTAATATTGTACCAAGAGTAGCTATAACTCTTATAGGTACACTTATGTATTTATTAGGTTAGAAAATAATGTCTATACAAAATCAACTTCAAGGAAAATGGAAATCTACTGAGCAGATTGAAAGACTACCAGACTATGGTTTAGATTTTTCAAAATGGATAGGACAAGGTGCTAGAGATGGTCATTACTACTTTTCTGTTTTACAACAAGAAGAAGAAATAATAGCTCAAGTAGATATTCCTGTGGGTGTAACTGGTTATTTTTCTATTTACAAAGGAAGATTTCAATCTACAAAAACTCAAATCAAAATTTGGCAGAATGACCAAAATCCTGTCAGAATAAAATATACTCTTGGAGATGACTTACTCACTTTAAAATTATTTTCAACAACTATTAGGTTCAAAAAAACAAATTCAAAAAAATGAAAAAAATACTTTTAATTCTATTATTATCAATTTTTACTTTCAACCTAAAAGCACAGGATACGAGTGTAGAGCAATCTACATTTGGAATCCAAACAGGAATTTTAGGTTTTTGGGTACACAATGAAACAAAACTAAGTAACAAAATTGCTCTCAGAACTGAGCTAGGTTTAGAAGGACAAGTCTATAAAATAGGAAGAAATGATGATAATCTAGCTAATTATGTTCTTACTCCAGTCTTGACCATAGAACCTCGTTGGTATTATAATTTGAATAAGAGGGCTAATAAATCAAAAAATATTGATGGAAATAGTGGTAATTTTTTATCTCTCAAAACGAGTTATTATCCAGACTGGTTTATGATTTCAAATGATGAAGGACTACTCATGACAAATCAAATTTTTGTAATTCCTACTTGGGGAATGCGAAGAAACTTAGGCAAAAACTTTGTTTTTGAGACAGGAATCGGTTTTGGCTATGCCTACTATTTCACAAAGAAAAATGGATATGACGAAAACGAAAGTGGAGCAGCTATTAACCTTCATTTAAGAATTGGTTATCGCTTCTAAAAAACCACTTTGAATAAGGATTATTATAAATGATAAATAAGCACCAATTACATCACAAAAAGTATAAATCTTTTCTAAGAGAAAATAGACAAGACCCTATTACTGGAGATACTATCCAAGAAAATGATACTGTTGTAATTTGTGCTGTCTGTAAATCAGCTTTTTTAGAAGATTCTTGGAGTTATATGAATGGTCAGCATTGTAATCAATCATCAACTTTAAAAAAAATTCCTAAAGAGAATGCTCTTATAATCAAACAAGAAAAAACAAAACCTAAAAAAGCAAATAAACAAAAAAACACAGAACGAAATGAAAAGTATAGGAGTATTTCTTTATCACTTGCTGTTATTTTACCTATAGGCTTTTATGTATTCTGTATGGTCAACTATTTTAAACCAACAGATACTGGTTTTTTAATGACAGGAGTATTCTTGACAGCAGGTATTTCTGGAGTATTAATAATGTTTGTTGATTATTTTTTTAAAAATATAACTTAAGCCAAATTAAAATTTAAGGCAAATTGTATTAGTTCTGCACTTGAAGAAAAACCACTTTTTTTATAGATATTTTTTTTATGTTTAGTAATGGTATGAGGAGATAAAAATAATTTTTCAGCAATTTCCTTTACCTCAAGCCCTTGACAAACGAGCTGAATAACTTCCTTCTCTCGCTTTGAAAACTCTTTATAGAGAGAAAGATTTTTTTCAATATAACTTGAAGAGTCAAAAAGAGTATTTACCTCTTCTTTAAATTCATCCACTTGTGTAATCGGACAAGTTATACTTTGAAATATATTTCTTTTAATATTGAGCTTTACACAAGTAAAATAAACTTGATATTCTGTCTGTCCTTTTAATCTCAATCGTTGAAAATAACTAAGCGTTTTGCTCTCATCATTTTCAGCAGCAAACTCATGTAATTGAGGCAAACATCGTTGAATATCTTCAGGGTGCATAATATCTAATAAAAACTCTGCTCCTGCCTCTTGTATTTCCTCAAGTGTTTTACCATATAATTGACAGCCCTTTTCTTCTAAATACAACAAGTTAATTGTATCTTTATCATTTTCATGATAGAAACCTAAGAAATCTTCTGTACCTGTTTTTACCTCATCTATATTGTTCAGACGAGCAAGAGATTTTTGTATATCTAAAACACCCATATAATTAAATCTATTTTACTTGTGTATTTTGAATTTTACAGCAAAGTTATAAAATCTAAAAAAACTATGAACATTCATTTTTCTATAAATATTAATCTTATGGTTTTTAATAGTATGAACAGATACACCCATTGCATCAGCCACTCCTTGTAAAGAATTTCCACTACATAAATATTTACAAACTTCTATTTCTTTTTTGGTCAGAAGGCTAAACCTTTCCAAGTTCTCTTTGATAAAATTTACATTTTCATAAATATCATTGATACTTTGATTGAAGAGTTCTAAATCATGGACAGGTACACTCAAGTTTAATATACGACTATCATCTAATATTTTACCTCTCGTATAATAGAGCATTTCTTTGTGAGAAGGATAAGTAACTCGCTGAAAAAATGAAACATGTGTCATCTCTTCTTGATTGTTAATGTAATCTAAGTTTACATTAACTGCATTTGTCAAGTCTTGAGGATGAACCGTTTTTTGTAAATAAGTAAAACCTTCTCTATTTAACTCTTCGATATCTATATCAAAATACTCTAATAACTTGGTATCAGATTCAATAACAGAAAAATCTTCTAATGAGTTGATATGCAAATGACATGGAATATGTCTTGTTATTTCTTCAATAGACTTTTCACCTGTTTTGATTTGACGAGAAACTTCATGAATACTAAACTGTTCGAACATAAGCTTATCTTTTTGATAGTGAAGGGAATACAAAGTTAAGGTTTTTAAATAAAAATGAGAAATTAATGATATTTATAACAAAAATCTCAACCTTATTATTTCATAGACTATACTCACAGATACATCGCTGCTTATCATAAAACTAGATAACTTCAGAACCTATTCTAAATTAAACTCTTTCCAAATTAGCTTTTTAAGAAAGTTTATTTTGAAAGAGGACAACAAATTTCTCACTTTTGTAGTACATACACTATACCTCAACGAGGTTTAAATAAAAAATGAAGAACTTTTCTAACATATCGCAAAATCTCAAAACTCGCTTTCCACTTTTTTGGATAGTCATGAGTTTGTTTTTGCTTGTCGGACATTCATTTACACCTCATTGTCATCATCAACATGTAGTTTGTCAATCAAATACAATTCATACACACAAAGCAAAGTCTTCAAACTTTTTTGCTTTGCTCTATTCTCCAAATATGGGAGAAGAACATCTGCATAATTTTACAGAAGAAGGTAGTTCTGTTTCTAAAAAGCTTCAAAAAACAGTAAAACAAAACCCTCAAGTTGTTTTTACAAACTTTTCTACTGCCCAAACTCATCTAAAACAAGCAATAGTTTCTAGCAAAAATACGTGTCTCTGTTTCTTTGCACATACCATTCAAGATATTCTTTTTAAGAATATTCCTCTTCGTGCGCCCCCAGTTTTAGCATAATCTTTCGATTTATTTTATTTTTTATTTCTAGTTCAAGCCTTGAGGCTTGAACCAGTTAATACATTATACCGTATTCCTCCTCTCCTTCGGAGGGGTTGGGGGAGGTCAAATCAAAAATTTTATGTTAGACAACCTAATCGGATTTTCTATCCGTAATAAATTCATTGTCTTTATGGGCATGTTGGCTCTTATTGGTTGGGGAATGTATTCTCTTCTCAATTTGCCCTTAGATGCCGTCCCAGATATTACAAATAATCAAGTTCAGATTGTAACACAATCGCCTACCTTAGCACCTCAAGAAGTGGAGCGTTTTATTACTACACCTGTCGAACTCTCCATGGCAAATTTGCCAAATGTGGTTGAGGTGCGTTCAGTTTCAAAATACGGTCTTTCAGTTGTTACAATTGTTTTCAAAGAAGACACAAAACTTCTGGAAGCTCGTCAGCTTGTTAGCGAACAATTAACAGCTATTTCTGGTGAAATTCCTGCTCATTTGGGAGTTCCTTCCTTAATGCCTATCACAACAGGATTGGGCGAAATTTATCAATATACACTCAAAGTAGAAGAAAAATTTGAAAAAAAATATTCTATTACTGACCTAAGAACCATTCAAGATTGGATTGTAAAAAGGCAAATGGCAGGTATTGAAGGAGTTGTAGAAGTGAGTTCTTTTGGTGGAAATCTCAAACAATATGAAGTTTCTGTCAATCCTTCGACCTTGCAAGGTTTGGGAATTACTTTGAATGATATTTATGATGCTTTGGCAAGTAATAACTCTAATGGTGGAGGAAGTTATATCGAAAAAACACATTATAGATATTATGTCAGAACAGAAGGATTAATAGAATCTTTAGAGCAAATCAAACAAATTCCTATCAAAGTCAGAAACTCAAAACCTATTTTGATTGGAGAAATTGCTGAAGTAAAAGAAGGATTTGCACCACGATTAGGCGCAATGACACAAGGAGGAACAGGCGAAGCAGTCGGTGGAATTGTCTTGATGCTCAAAGGCGCAAACTCTTCAGAAGTCATTGCAAATATTGATGAACGTGTAAAATTAGTTCAAAAAGCCTTGCCCGAAGGAGTTAGTATTGTTCCTTATTTGGAGCGTTCCGACTTGATTGGAAGAGCCATTGCAACCGTTTCGAACAACTTAGCAGAAGGTGCATTGATTGTAATTTTTGTTTTGGTACTGCTTTTAGGAAATTTCAGAGCAGGTTTTATTGTTGCTTCTGTAATTCCACTAGCGTTAATGTTTGCCTTTGGAATGATGAATCTTTTTGGAGTTTCGGCAAACCTGATGAGTTTGGGAGCAATTGATTTTGGGTTGATTGTCGATGGTTCGGTTATTATTGTTGAAAATGTAGTTCATCAATTATACAAAAAACACAAAGGGCAGAAACTGACAACCCAGCAAATGGATAATGCCGTTTTGGATTCTTCTCTACAAATCAGACAATCGGCAGCCTTTGGAGAAATCATTATTTTGATGGTTTATTTACCAATTTTGGCACTTACAGGCACAGAAGGAAAAATGTTTAAACCAATGGCAGAAACCGTAATTTTTGCCATTTTGGGAGCGTTTATTTTGTCTTTGACGTATATTCCAATGATGTCGGCTTGGCTTTTATCCAAAAATGTAAAAGAAAAACACAGTTTTGCAGAACGAATTTCAAATTCAATTATGCAAGCTGCTGAAAACTTTTATATTCCTATCCTCAAAAAATCATTACAATTTGGAAAAAGTATTGTAATCATTTTTGTACTCGTTTTTGGTGTAAGTGTGTATATGTTTTCACAAATGGGAGGCGAATTTATACCAACTTTAGAAGAAGGCGATTTTGCGATGCAGCTCACTCTTCCAGCAGGAAGTTCTTTAGAGGAAAGCATCAAAACCAGTACAGCAGCTGAACAGATTTTAATAAAAGAATTTCCTAATGAAGTGCGTGATGTAGTTTCAAAAATAGGAACAGCAGAAATTCCGACTGACCCTATGTCGATTGAAAATGCTGATATTATGATTTTATTACGACCAAAATCAGAATGGACAACCACACAAGACCAAGAGAAATTAGTTGAAAAAATGAAAAAGGCTTTAGAGATTTTGCCGTATGCAGAATTTGAATTTACGCAGCCTATTCAACTTCGTTTTAATGAACTTATCACAGGTGATAAATCAGATATTGCCATTCGTCTTTTTGGCGAAAATTTGGATACCCTTTATAGTTATGGACAACAAATAGGCTCACTTTCAGAAAAAATTGAAGGTGTTGGAGATGTGCGAGTAGAGCAGATTGTCGGACTTCCTCAATTTGTTGTTGAGTACGATAGACAAAAATTAGCGCAGTATGGAATTACGATTGATGAAGCAAATAAACTAGTCGAAACGGCTTTTGCAGGTGGTTATGCAGGTACGATTTACGAAGGCGAAAAGCGTTTTGATTTGGTAGTTCGTCTGTCTGAAAAAGACAGAAACAAGCCTGAAACGCTAGAAAATCTATTTATTTCAATTCCTACTACAAATCAGCAAGTTCCTTTAAATACTCTCGCCAAAATCAAGCGAATTGAAGGCGCAGCACAGATTTCAAGAGAAAATACACAACGAAAACTTACCGTCGGAATCAATGTCAGAGGGCGAGATGTAGAATCTTTAGTCAATGAGCTTTCTGAAAAAATTGATACTCAAATCAAATTACCTACTGGCTATTTGGTTACTTATGGAGGACAATTTGAAAACCTACAAGCTGCAAAAGCTCGTCTGCAAATTGCCGTTCCTGTGGCATTGCTTATGATTTTTGCCCTCCTTTTTATCACTTTCGGTTCGCTTGAGCAAACTATTTTGATTTTTACTGCTATTCCACTTTCTGCCATTGGTGGCGTTTGGGCGTTGCATTTGCGTGATATGCCGTTCAGTATTTCGGCTGGAGTGGGTTTTATTGCCCTTTTTGGTGTGGCTGTTTTGAATGGAATTGTGTTGATTGCTCGTTTTAATGACCTTAAAAAAGAGGAAAATACAGGAAAAGCAAGTCCGAAAGAAGAAAATCCAACCGAAACTTTACCATTAAAAGAACGCATCAAAATACGAATCATTCAAGGCACAAAAGACCGTCTAAGACCTGTTTTGATGACTGCTCTAACGGCTGCATTAGGATTTTTACCGATGGCACTTTCGACGGCAGCAGGTGCAGAAGTTCAGAAACCTCTTGCAACCGTGGTGATTGGTGGACTTATTACAGCAACTGTTTTGACACTTATTGTTCTTCCTATTTTGTATGGATTTTTGGAGGAAAGAAAAAAACATTCTACAACCGTCAACGAGGCATAAAGCCGTCGTTGAGGTAAATAAAAATCTCGTTGACCGCTGCATTTGAGCCTCAACGACGGTTAGATTAAACATAAAAAAGATCAAAAAAATGAAACCATCAAAAATAATAATACTTCTATTTTTTCTATTGATTCAGTTTCCTGTTTTTTCACAAACGGATTCTTTAAAAGTTTCTTCTTTAGATAAAATAATTGAAATTGCCTTTTCTAGTAATGGATTATTACAAAATAATAAACTAGACATTGAAAGCGCAATCAGTCAGCAAAAAGGAGCTTTTTCTGTTCCCAAAACAAATATTTCTCTTCAATATGGAAATGTTCAGAGTAGTTATAATCGTGATGTAATGGTTACTATTACTCAAAATTTTAATCCTATTGGTTCGATTTCGACAACTAAAAAAGCCTTTCAAGCACAAGAAATGAGCGCAGAAGCAAATCTGAAGTATCAAAAAAATGTACTCAAAAATCAGATTAGCCAACTTTATTACAAATTTGTCTTTTTTTCTCAAAAAAACCTTCTTCTACAAAAACAGGATAGCTTGTGGAAAACTGTTGAGAGAATCACTTCGGCACAAACTGAGGCAGGACAAACCAACAAAATGGAACTTCTGACAGCGCAAAATCAGCGTTTTCAGCTTTTACAACAAAAATCTATCAATGAAAGTGAATTAAAAAACACATTTCATCAACTACAAAAATTAGCTCAAAATGAATTATCTTTTTTAGAAATAGATAATCAAAATCAAAAAATAGAGAACGTAAATAAAGTTACCTCAAACCTAATACTTTCAGATTCTTCTGTTTCTAATTCAATGATTAACTACTTTGAATCACAGACCAATTTAGCTCAAACACAAATTGCAGTAGAACGCAGCAAAGCGATGCCTGAGTTATATTTGGGTTATTCTTCTCCTACTTTTGATGGCGAAGTTGGTATTTATAATGCTTTTCAAGCAGGATTTTCTATTCCTTTGGTTTGGAGAGAATACAATTCAAAAATTCAAGTTGCCAAAATCAAAGAAGTACAAGCTCAAAATGAATTAGCATATCAAAAAAATGCGATTTCGGAAGAAAAAAAGGCTGTTTTGATGAAATTACAAAACCTTCAAACCATTTTGGAAAGCTATCGCAACCAGCAACTTCCACAAGCCGAAGAACTGATTAATTTGACTCAAATCAGATACAGAGAAGGCGAAATTTCAGTTTTACAGCTTGTTCAAATCCAACAGCAAACTTTGCAAACGTCACTTTCTTATCTTGAAACAATAGAAAATTTCAATAGCACATTAGCCATGTGGGAGTTTTTGAATAATTAAAAAGTATCACAGACTTCCCAGTCTGCACAAAAAAATAAAATATTCTTCACAGACTAGGAAGTCTGTGGTACAAAATATAAATATAAAAAAAATGAAAACTCAAATCATATACTCAGCCTTTCTCGCTTGTCTTGTGCTTCTTTTTTGGAGTTGTGAAAAAGATGCGACACATGCACACGACCATACTGAAAAAGGAGTTACAAATGAACAACAAACAACAGAAGAAACCCATCCTATTTTCACAAATGAGCAAATCAAAAAACTAGGAATTGAGATAAATAAATCTTCTCTCAAATCAATTCCAACAATAATTGAAGCAACAGGAACAATTCATTTACCACCACAAAATAAGGCTTTAGTAGGTAGTGTTTTGGGAGGGAAAATAAAACAAATTATGATTCATGAAGGCGATTATGTCAAAAAAGGGCAGACGATTGCCATTCTTGAAAACCCAGAAGCTATCAAAATGCAACAAGAATACTTTACTGTTTCGGCTCGTTTGATAATGTTGGAGTCGGATTTAGAACGCCAAAAAAATCTACAAAATCAAGATGCCACTACTCAAAAAATTGTGCAAAAAGCACAAGCTGAATTAGACATGGCAAAGGCTCAAAAAGCAGGACTGGAAACTCAACTTCAACTTATTAATTTACGTCCAAAATCAAACTCTATCTCTTCTACTTTTTCAGTTCTTGCACCTATTTCGGGAATGACACATAATATTGTCGGACAGTTGGGGGAATTTGTTGATGCAAACAAATCTATGGTAGAAATTTTGAATGAAGACCATTTACATATCGAAATTTTGATCTATGAAAAAGATATTGATACGATTAAAGAAGGACAAAAAGTCAATTTTATTCCTTACAATTCGCCAACTGTAAAACCTGTTGAAGCTGTTGTTTACTCCATTTCAAATACGATTGACCCAATTACCAAAACGGTAAGTCTTCATGCAGAAATCAAACAAAAACTTTCTACCATTCTTAGAGATGGAACACTAGGAAAAATAACGATTGAAAGCGAAGGACAAGACCGTTCTACTTTGCCAAAAGATGCCTTGATTCAAGAAGGAAAACAGTTTTTTGTATTTATTCAAAAAGACAGAACAGAAAAAGGAATTGAGTTTGATAAAGTAGAAATTGAAATATACACTCAAAATGAAAAAGAATTTCAGTTTTTTATCAAAAATAATTCCATCCAAAAATCTATTTCTGAACTCCTCTTTGTTAGTAAAGGAGCGTATTATTTGAATGCTTCTTCGGCTGAAATGGCTGGACATTCGCATTAAATTAATCTTTTTTTGCCCTTTTCCAACGTTTGTGTGTCCAAAGCCAGTTTTCAGGCGATTTTCTGACGGCTTCTTCTATAATTTTTGAATATTTATCTAAAATAGAAAAATCATTTCCATTTTCATCGGTATTATAAGGAGCCTGACATACAGGCTCTAATTCATATTCATAGTGTCCTCTTTTGGGTTTTGTAATTCTGACAAAATAAACTGGCAAATTAGTTTGGGGTGCAAGACGAGCAACACCCACAAAAAAAGGAACTTGCTTTCCAAAAAACTCTGTCCAATACTGCTTGTTATGTGAAGCTGGTGTTTGGTCTGCTACCAAAATGTAGGAGGTCGAAACATCTTTTGGTTTCATAATTTCTCTGTTCGAAATCCTCATTTCTAAAGGAACAGCTCCAAACTGTGAGCGCATTTTATAAATAAGTTTATCAATTTCTGTATTGGCTAATTTTTTATAGACTGGAGAAACTACTGTTTCCAATTCTGATGAACAGGACAAACTTACCCATTCCCAACTAAAATGATGTGTTACCAAAGAAATCATAGACTGATTACTTTTAGCCAAATGAGCTGCAATTTCTAAAGACTTTCCTACTGGACGAGTACGCCTAACAATTTCTTGCTCTGAAATATGAAATGACTTTATTGTTTCGATAACAAAATCACAGAAATTTTTATAAAAAGCCTTTGCTATTTGCTCTCTTTCTTTCTGTGTTTTTTCTGGAAAAGCAATTTGCAGATTACTTAAAACTACTTTTTTACGATAGAGTTTACCATAATAAACTACTACAAAAAGCAAATCAGAAATTCTATACAAAAACCAAAGAGGAAGACGGGCTAAGAGTTTTATGAAAAGCGCAATCATATTTCTTATTTTATTTTCATTTTATTATCCAAATTAGCTCTACCAGAAAGAAGTTCAGAAAAGCTATAATTCAAAACAATTTCATTCTTATCATCAGAAGAATATGTTGCTTTTTTATTTGAGTATTTTTTGATTTTACCTTCCGTTCTGACAATAAAAACATAGTTTGCAGATTCAAAAACATAGTCTTGAAAACGTTTTGTAGCTTCATCTTCTGGCATTTTTTGCCTTTCTTTTGCTTTATCTAAAAGAGGTTGGAGGTAGTGGGTATTATTTCTTTCAAATTTACGTTTTCCAAATTCAAAGGCAGGTTTTGAAGGTGCTGGTTCAGTATTGAGCTGGTTGAGGGCAGCCGTAAGTGATTCTACATTATCAAAATCAAAACTAAAGCCTGTCAAATAATTTTCATAATCAGTAGTATATTCAACGTGTGTAATTCCTCCAATTTCGGAAAAACTCTCGCTACTTTTCTGAATTACACTTTCAATATTGGAAACAAAGTTTTTTTCTTCATTCGTAGAATCTGTAAGCGAAGTAGTAACGGCAATTTCTTGTTTGCGCCCACTTAAATCTACTGTTAATGAGTATGTTCCCGAACCGTCTTTTTTGATATAAACTTCTTCACGAAGCTCAAAACAAGAGGTAAGTGTAAAAACAGAAAGTAGCACAAAAATTAATTGTAGTAGTATTTTTTTCATTGAGAATGAAGTTAAAAATGAGCGTAATTTATCTAAGACTTTAAAGCATCTAATAAATAACATAAAAGTGAGAATCAAAATTACACAAATAGAATTAGAAAGTTGTGAATTAATTAGTTTCCTTATTTTATATAAACAAATTCTTTATCAAATAAGGGATAAAATAGTTCTGATTTTTATCGGCTTTTAAATCTTTCGATACCCTACCAAATAATCTGTTCTGCTACTCATCGGACGGTAATAAATAAAGACATCATAGACATTTTCAGTCTGAAAATAATTTTCTTCCAATGGAGAATAATCGATTTCTTTCTTGTCATTGACTGTTGTATAGAAATAATTATAAATGCCTTGCTTCAATAAAACTTCAGCTGTATAATATCCACCTTCATTTACATAATTCATCTTAAAGAGTGGATTTATTTTCCAATCTGTTAGTCCTCCAATTATATACACATCATTATCTAGCTTTTGAGATTTCAAGACAAAATTGACATACGCATAATCTGCTTCTGTTCTTGATTGTTCTGCTCGTTGGCTATTTTCTATATAAAACTGTCCGTTAAAATCCTCTAAGCGAGTTCCATAGGCTAGACCTGCTCTTGATTTTTCGCCTTGTAAAAAAACATGGTCGCTACCTTTTTGATAACGAACACTATCTACTCCCCAACCAAATTTTCTTTGACTACGAATATCAAATAATCTAAATTCGTTACTACCTAAAAAACGCTGCGACTCTGTTAGAGAACTGAATTCTAACGTTTTTTGATGGTCTTTTACAAAGGTTGGTTTTAATTCTTTTTTTGCAGTCTCCCATCGGTAGTTTTGTCTTACCACAATTTTAAATTGCTTATTTGGATTTACAACTCCTTTTACTCCTGTATAATTTACAGAAAGTTTGAACTGCTGACTAACAAGTGAACTTTCTCCACCCACAGCAGGAATTTGCTCAAAACCAATACTTGTTTTTTCCTCAAAGACCATAAACCTCTTGGTCAGAATTAGATTTTCTTCATCTTGATAAAATACTTTTACTACATAATTTCCAGAAATTTTGACCTTCGGAATTTCGAATTTGTAATGCACAAAAGGAATTTTTGTATTTATAGAAAAATCATAATCACGTATCAAAAAATCATTATAAACACTCAAATATTCCATATCTGGAAGACTGCTTTCTGTCCAATCGGATTCGCAACGAATAATTTTGACTTTATAAACTCGTGCATCACTTGCCAATTCATCAAAGGTCAATAGTAGGCGACTATGCTGCGAAAGTGCTATGATAGGTTGTTGTAATTGCTCCGATTGTGAACCGTTTTTTTGTGGATAAAGCCGAACGGTTTTGATATAAGGGTCATAGATAAAATCCTCCGTTTTGAAAGACATATCTTCGTAATAGGTTTCTGTGTTTTGAGCAAAAACTGTATTTGAAATACAAATTATTGCTAATAAAACTGTAAATAGTGTGAGTTTAAATTTCATTTTGTGTAAAATATGTATGACAGACTTCCTAGTCTATCAGAATTAAAATCAATATTTTTTGGTCTTTTTATTGATAATTTTCAAAGTATTTTTTTGCATCTTCAAAAGTCACCTTTTGGCTTTTAGTTTTCACTTCTTTTCCATTTTTGATTTTGAATTCCTCTAAAATCCCTCCTCCTTCTTTATGATTATAAGACTTTTCTAAGTGTCTTATTTCTACCAAACTATCATTTTGCCATTTGTTAATAATTTTATGATGTGTACAGCAATTTCCTCCATCTATAAATGAAATGACTGTTTTATTTTTTTCGTTAGTAAGTAGTTCGTAAGTAGAATTAGTCATTTTTATTCTCTCAAAATCCGAATCCATTATTATTAAATAATCAGCTATCATTCTATTAACAAACCAAGGACGTTGAAACAGAATATCTGTTTTTTTATCAAAATTTATATCTCTACGCTGAATTTTGGAGTTTCTCCAACTCATTTCATCAAATTCAAATTGATTTTTCAACTCAAATTTATCTTTATGTTTCACATATAAGTAAGTCGGAGTTTTTAAAGAATCTAATAAATCTGCATACATACTTTCAACAAAAACAAAATCAGAAAAACCATCTTGTGCTTTTCCATACATTGCGTATGTAAATCCATTTTTTATAATCGTATCTGTTTCAAATTCTGTAACATTTAAAAAACCTATCATAGAGTCTAAGGACAAACGAAAAATAGAATCAAGTCTAGCATCATCGTACTCATAAAAGTTAAAAGGTTCTTCCTTTTTTGATTTTTCTTTCGCTATTTCTTCTAGTTCCTTTTCTTCTTGTTTTTTCAATCTTTCCTTTATTACTTCTAACTCTTCTGTTTTGTTATTAGTAGAAACAGGCTTTTGATTGCAAGAAAAAAACAAAGGAAATAATAGAATTGATAAAATTTGAAATTTCATTTGATATTCAGTATAACAGACTTCCCAGTCTGTTGGGATAATATATTTCTTTTCAACAGACTAGGAAGTCTGTTATACAGGTTTATTTGTCCAACAATCGTCTATGATAGTTTATTTGTCCTAGATGATAATTGAGATGAGCATGTAAATGTAAGAGCAAAAAAGCTGTTGTTTGTTTTTCTGTGAATTTTGGAACAGAAGTTTCAGCATATAATTCTTCTTCAGTCAATGATTTTATTGAGTCATCAACAACTTTGACAACATCTTCCAATTCTTTAATTAACTTTTCTCTTGGAATATTTTTCTGAGAAAACTCTAATTCTCTTTTTCTAACATATCCTGTTTTTCCAATTCCTGCACCAATAAAATGATTGAGGTTTCCGATAAGATGCAAACAAAGGTTTCCAGCAGAATTGAGAATTTCTCCATCTAATTTCCACATATTTTCTTCGTTTTTATAGCTCTCAATTTCTGTTTTTACTCTTATTATATCTCTTTCAAAAAGTGTGCGTAAGGTTTGGCTGAGTGTCATTTTTGGTTTTTATTAATCTTTTAAAACGCTTTACATTTATGAAAGCTTTGTCAGTAGTTTTTTGTAATTAAGGTTTGACCTTTATTTTTTTTAAAAAATTAGGCTCTAAATGGTCAAAATCATTATCCGTAGTGATAAGTGTTGCATCTAATATAGTCGAAACGGCAGCTATCCAAATATCATTTTTACCCATATTACGAGCAGAAAAATTACTTTGCATTGTTTTTAATCTACCTTGACTAAAAGCATCTATTTGAGCATACATCTTTGTAACATCTTTCGAATGAATATCTGCAACTATATAATTTTCTAGCAACTCATCTAATAACTTTATTTTTCTTTCTCCCCAACCATTTCTAGTAGCTAAAAAATAGATTTCTCCTTCTGTAACTACACATATAATTGCTGTATTATCCTTCAAAAAATCATGATAAATACGTTCTTTAAACTCTTCACTTCGTATAGAAAGCAAAATGATATTTGTGTCTAGTACATAGTTCATATATCTGCTAATAATTGTTCAATAGGTTCTGTAATGTTCAGTTCTTTGGATAATCTAGTATAATTTTGATAATCAAAACCTTTATATTTTTGCTCTTCTATCAAATCTTCAATACGCAATTCTTTACGCATAGGCTTTAAGATAGAATGCGTTTTTATTTGATTTTTCCAAAAAAACTCTACTTTCTCTAAAAGGTTTTCATCTTGAAGTAGCAGAATCTGATGTACTAGCCAGTATTTTCTGGAGTCTAATTGTGATAACATAGTATTATTTTAAAAGTATAATTAAAAATACCAAAAATAAGAAAAAAAAACAAAGTCGCTTTATTAAAACTCCTCTTCTTCTTCAATAAATTTCTGAATATCATTTTTCTTCCACCATTCTTGAAAAACAATAAATGCCCAAACGTGATTTTGGTCATAATCTGTTCCTTGTTTTACTTTTTGTTTTAGGTTTTCTGTATAAGCAGGACTAAAAATACCTTGTTCTTGTATAAAATCTCTATCCAAAGACTGCTCAACGAGTGGCTTTAAAAGCGTTTGAAAACCTTTCGCTAATGGCACATCAAAGCCGTGTTTGCTTCGGTTGTAGATTTCAGCAGGAAGAATGGTTTTAAAAGCATCTTGAAGGATTCGTTTCTTTATCTTTGGATTGATTTTGTATTGTTCTTCAATCTGAAAAGCAAAATTTACGAGATTATGGTCAAGAAAAGGAACACGAACTTCAAGCGCATGAGCCATCGAAAACTGGTCGGCTTTATGAAGCATGTCGTTTGGTAAAAGTAAATTCATATCAGCATATAACATTTCGTTTATATCGCCTTTTCTGCTTTCTGAAATGAATTTTGTAAACTCCTTTTTACGATTTTGAAATTTGTTATCTTCATTTGATAAATCAAAAACATCTGATTGAAAGATATTTTGAATGTTTTGTTCGTCAATAAAACTACTCAAAAACCAATAACGTTCTTGCTTGGATAACTGTGCAGCTTTTGCAAAACGATGTAATTGTCTGAATTTATTTCCCCAAAATGAGTTTCTTGATTTAGGTAATTTTTCTAAAAATCCTAAGTTATTCTTTATTAAATTTTCTTTCCAACCTGCATTTCTGACTTTGTATTCTCCCAAATATTTATTGTAACCTGCAAAAAGCTCATCACCACCATCTCCAGAAAGAGCTACCGAAGCTGTTTGTTTGGTGTGTTTGCTCAAAACATAAAACGGAATAGCCGAAGAATCTGCAAAAGGCTCACTCAAAAAAGGAAGCATATCAAAAACAGCTTCATAAATATCATTATTCGAAAGCGTAAAAACAGTATGATTGGTATTAAATTTTTTGGCAACAAGATTAGCATAACTCGTTTCATCAAAAAGAGGTTCGTCTTTGTAGCCAATCGAAAATGTATTGAGGTGTTTGGTATGACGAGTAGCCAAGGCAACAATGGCAGAAGAGTCTGTTCCACCACTCAAAAAAGAACCAATCGGCACATCAGAAATAAGACGTTTTTTTACAGATTCTTCCAATAAATGTAATAATTCTTTTTGTGCGTTATCATACGAAATAGAATTATAACTTTGATTTTCGTAGTTTTTCGGAATTTCGTAATAATGTTCTAACTGAACTTCTTTTTTCTTGATTTTGAGATAATGCCCAGCAGGAAGTTTTGAGACATTTTCGAAAATAGTATGAGGAGCAGGAATATAATGCAGCGAAAAATATAAACGAACACTTGCCCAATCTATTTTCTTAGGAAAACGATATGCCATCAAAGAAGACATTTCAGAAGAAAAAACAAACTTGTCGTCGTCGTGATAATATAAAAGTGGTTTTATTCCAACTCTATCACGAGCTATAAAAATAGATTGTTCTTGATTGTCATAAACTGCAAAAGAGAAAAAACCATTTAGTTTTTCTAAGCATTTTTCTTTAAAACGAATATAGAGCTGCAACAGAACTTCTGTATCTCCTTCCGTTTCAAATTCTACATCACTCAAAAACTCCTTTCGTAGTTCTTTAAAATTATAAATCTCGCCATTAAAAACAATCGTATAACGTTCATCTTTTGTACTCATCGGCTGATTCGCATCAGAAGACAAATCTAAAATAGACAGACGACGATGTCCCAGACCAACAAAAAAATCGTTGTACAAACGCTGTGCATCTTGTCCACGATGTTCTAGTCTTTCGGTTGCCTCTTGCAAACGCACCAACGAAAAACGACCAATTTCATTAAAGGCAAAAATTCCTGTTATTCCACACATGTTCAGTTATCAGTTATCAGTGAGTAGTTACCAGTTAATTTCTTGTAACCTTTGGATTTCTTTTTATTCAAATTTACTGAAATTTTGGAATAAAAAGACTACTTAATTTTATCCAAATAAAATAACCCTTATCAAATTTTGGTTTTGATAAGGGTTTTAAATCAACTTTTGTAATTCAGTTACTCTACAATTATTTTCTTAATAATTTTTCCTTCTTCATTATTGTCTAAGGATTCTAATTGAATGATATACATTCCCCTTTGAAGATTTGGAAAAGGTGTCGTATAGGTTTGTCTATCAAAAGTAATATTCCAGCTTTCAATACTTCTACCTGCCATATCGTACAGAATAGCCTTCCATTCTCCATTTAGCCCTTCAATATTTAAGTTTTGTCCTGAAGAAATTGGATTAGGATAAATCGTAATATCTAAATCGTTGTTTCTTCTAAACACAATTGTATTACTAAGTGTAGGAGTGCCATCTGTATCTACTT